>CAZEBH010000032.1:0-12839 GCA_964510425.1 uncultured archaeon
AGCGGTTTTTTTTGCCATTCCGCTGGGGTTTTGCTTTATTGAAATAAGTGCGGGAACGCCAAAGCCTGCAACGAATTGTTTTCTCTCTTCAGTTCCTGGAGCCTTTGGCGCAACCATTATCACATCCACATCTTTTGGCGGCTTAATGAAACCAAAACAGATGTTAAATCCATGCGAAAATGAAAGGATTTTGCCTTTGGTGAGATACGGCTTAATTTCAGATTCATATACTTCTCCCTGCTTTTCATCTGGTATTAGGACATGGATTATGTCCGCTTTTTTTACCGCAGCCGCAGTTTCAAGAACAACAAATCCATAATCCTCTGCCTTCTGCCAACTCTCGCTTCCCTTTCGCAAACCAACAATAACATTTAACCCTGAATCCTTCATGCACATTGCCTGCGCTGCACCCTGCGCGCCATAGCCCAAAACTGCAATTGTTCTGCCCTTTAAATCCGAAAGATTTGCGTCCTTGTCCCTTAAAAGTTCCATTTCAAAACCCTCCAAAATGCAAAAGCCCAATTATAAGTCCAATTATTATTCCTGTGATATAATATTAAAATCAAATCGCGTTGATGCCGGAGCGAGAAATGTCAATAACCATGCAGTTCTTTTGCGCATGCAGGATAAATTCGCTGACGCGCGGAGGGTAATTTACAATTTCATATACCAAAAACCTGTCCGTATCCTGAACGACCCTGGATTCAAACCCGGACCCTGTAAGAACATTCAACTCCCTGCCATCCTTTTCAATTTTTAGCAGGCAGTGCTCGCGTTCAACCGCCTCATTGCTATGCGTTGCGCTGATGCTTATAACATTTACAAGTTTTCCAAGCGTATTTTTTGCCAGCTCGATTTCATCTTCCTTGCCGTTGATTGTAAGTACAATGCTCGCTTCTCCTTCAAGAAGATGATTGCCAACGCATACCGAATCAATATTGTACCCCTTTCTTGCAAGAAGCGTTGCAATTCGCGCCATTACCCCCTTGCTGTTGTTTACAACCATTTTGAGGATGAATTTTTCCAAGCCATTCACCTGCTAAAATATTCCTTTGAAATCCTTGTGCCCTTCATCTCGCTATTCGTTGCCCCTGCAGGAACAATGGGCAGGACAATTGCATCATTATTCACATGGATGTCCAGTACAGTTGACTCATCGTTTTTGAGTGCGCGCTGAAGGGCTTCGCCAATTTCAGACGGCTTTTCAACACTAATGCCAAGCAGCCCATAGGCCTGCGCAAGCTTTTCAAAATCAGGGACTTTGCCAAGCCAGACCTGGCTGCGCCGCCCTTCATAGAACATATCATTCCATGCGCGTACCATGCCAAGATAGGCATTGTTCATTATGACATTTACTGTTTTGATATTATTTACTTTTGCAGTTGCAAGCTCCTGAACAGTCATTGCAAAGCTCCCATCGCCATCAATGTCAAACACATCATGCTCTGGCATTGCAACCTTTGCGCCGATTGCGGCAGGCAGGCCAAAACCCATTGTCCCAAGCCCGCCTGAAGTTATGAATCTTCTCGGCTTTGAGAATTTTATGAAATGCGCAACATCCATCTGGTGCTCGCCAACGCCGGTTGTTACAATGGTTTCCGGCGTGAACACACGCTGAAGTTCAAACATCAGCTTGCGCGGATCAATCGGGAAGGAATTAAGGTCCGTTTCCTCAGTATACTCCTTTTGAAGTTTGCGGATTTTTTCATTCCACTCCTTGTCCTTCCACTTTAATTCCCTTATAATCCCAACCATATGCGCCAGAATTTCCTTGGCATCGCCCAAAATCCCTATGTCCGCCCTGCGGTTCTTGTGAATTTCACTCGGGTCAATTTCAAGGTGTATGACTTTGGCCTCGGGGGCAAACCCGTCAAGATTTCCAGTAACCCTGTCATCAAACCTAATGCCAACAGTAAATAGCACATCGCTTTTCTGAATCGCATAAAGTGCGGGCGGCTGGCCATGCATTCCCGTCATTCCAAGCGAGAGCGGGTGGCGCTCATCAAACATTCCCTTGCCCTGCGAAGTCGATGCAACCATTATCAGGCAGGATTCTGCAAGCTGCCGAATTTCATCAGAGCAATCAGAGTGCACCGCACCTCCACCAACAAGTATTACAGGCCGCTGTGCGTGCAAAAGCAATTGCGCCGCCTTTTTTGCCGCCTGCACATCAAAACCTGTTATGCGCGTATATCCCTTCAATTTGATTTCTTTTTTTTCCGTGACCTCTTTTTGCTGAACATCTTTTGGAAGTTCAACGTACACCGGCCCCGGCCTATTGGTCGAAGCTATATGGTATGCCCAGTCAACAATTGTTTCAATTTCATTCGGGTCGCGAATCTGGAAATTGTGCTTTGTTATGGGCGTTGTAATTCCCATCATGTCCGCTTCCTGGAAAGCGTCCTTGCCAATAAAATTAGTTGAAACCTGCCCGCCGATTGCAACAATTGGAACTGAATCCATGAACGCATCTGCAATTCCAGTGACAAGATTTGTGGCTCCGGGTCCTGAAGTTCCCAGGCATGTGCCGACTTTCCCGCTAGCGCGCGCGTAACCTTCCGCCATATGCGCCCCGCCCTGTTCGTGCCTTACAAGTATGTGCTGGAACTCCTTTTCATGATAAATTTCATCATAAAGAGGTATTACCACGCCGCCCGGTATGCCAAACATGTGCTTAACGCCATTTTTTTTAAGCGCATCCAAAAAAGCCCTGCCACCTCTCATCTGGTTCCCTTCCTTGAATTATGCTCCAAAAGCTTGTTAATACATTTTACAAGGGCCTTGGCAGAAACCATGGTAATATCCCCCCCAAGGTCTTCCCCGCTAAAAGTGTTGCCGCTCTTATCATCAATTGTAATTGAAACATTGGCAAGCGCATCAGTTCCGCCCGTTATTGCCTTAAGACTGTATTCACGCAATTCGAATTGGCTCATAAGCGCCTGCTTAATTGCCTTTGAAACCGCATCAACCGGCCCAACCCCGCTAGCAGTGCCAGTTATTTCCACTCCATTTTGTGTCAATCTGACAACTGCTGTTGGAGTTATTTTTGTACCCGTGCTAATTTGCACTTCATCAAGTGTTACATAAATCTTTTGAGGAACCGTATTTTTCATAAGGCTTTCTGCAATCGCAATTATATCCTCATTGTAGATTCTCTTTTTTTTGTCAGCAAGCTCTTTGATTTTATTTGTTATCTGCAGGAGTTCATCGGCTTTTGGATTAAAGCCATTCGACTTCAAAAATCTTCCGACAGCCGCCCTGCCGGAATGCTTGCCGATTATCAGTTCGGTTTTTTTGCCGATTGTTTTCGGATTCATAATCTCATATACTTTCCTGTTTGCAATTATCCCGTGTTGGTGAATTCCAGCCTCGTGTGCAAATGCATTCTTGCCAACAATAGCCTTGTTTGGTTGGACCGGAATTGTTGTAAAATCAGAAACCATCCGGCTTGTGTTATAGAGTTCCTTAAGCCTTATTTTGTGGTTGCGCTGAAAAAATTTTCCCGCGAATGCAGATTCATTACTACTTCTTCAAGTGCCGCGTTCCCGGCGCGCTCGCCAATGCCATTGATTGTCCCCTCGACCTGATTTGCGCCATTCATCACAGCGGCAAGGCTGTTTGCAACTGCAAGGCCCAAATCATCATGGCAGTGCGCAGAAATTGTAATATCTGAATTGTAGTTTGGCGTGTTTTCAATTATTCCTTTTATCAGAGCGCCGTATTCATGCGGCTCTGTGTACCCGACGGTGTCTGGAATGTTTAGGGTTGTGGCGCCGGCCTCAATTGCCTTTTCTAGTACTTTGTATAAAAATTCAGGTTCGCTTCTGCCCGCATCCTCTGGGGAGAATTCAACATCATCAGAAAATTGCCTTGCATAAGAGACCCATTTTTGTGTTTCGGCAATTACCTGCGCCGGCGACATTTTGAGCTTGTATTTCATGTGAATTGGCGAGGTTGCCAAAAAGACATGAATTCTGCCCCTTCTCGCGCCATCAATTGCATTTATTGCCGCATCAATATCCTCTTTTTTGCAGCGCGCAAGCGCGCAAACGATTGGCTTTCGCAACTTTTGTGCAATTTCTTTTACCGCCAAAAAATCATCATTGCTCGCAACCGGAAAACCGGCTTCAATTACATCGACATTGAGCCTTTCGAGCTGCTTTGCTATCAATATTTTTTCAGTATGAGCCAAAGTCGCTCCAGGGCTCTGCTCGCCGTCACGAAGCGTTGTGTCAAAAATTTTTATTGTCCTTTTTGCCATTTTTCCAAAACCTTTTTTCAAACTTTTTGCATTCCTGTATTTTTTTTGTTCCGATGTAATGACTTCTGCCCTTTTGGTTTTTGCACTCCAGAAAGCCGCAAATTTTTATCGGAGTGCTTAAGCTAGCAATACAAGTGCTGGCAGGAGCAACAGAACAATACTAGCCCTTGCGGATGCATTGCAATAAAACATGCCCTAATTATGTTTAAATGTCTTTAAATAGGTTTCTTCTTTTTGGCGTTTTTTAGCGCTGTTTTGCCTTTGGGCAATCGCGATTTAAATAATGCGAATGCGTATTGTTTGCATGGCAATTTGCTCACTGAACAAGAAATTTTATCAAGAAAGCTTCCTGTAGGTTTTTCCAGCTGAGCTTATTTTAAAAAATCAGTGTGCCAGGATCCTTTTTTGGCTTTCTTGTGGATGCCGAATCTGTATGCCTTTTTTTCCACATCACACGTAGTCAAGCCACTTCTTGTACTTTCCGCCTTTTCCGTGCACCACATCAAAATACTCTGACTGCAGTTTTTTGGTAATTGGCCCTGGCTTTCCTGTGCCAACTGTTCGGTTGTCAACTTCGCGAACTGGAGTAACTTCCGCTGCGGTTCCTGTCAAAAAACACTCATCTGAAATGTATAGTTGGTCTTTTGTAAAAAGCTCCTCGCGCACCTTGATTTTGGAATCTTTTGCAATCTCTAGAATGCTACTGCGCGTAATTCCCTCAAGCACATTTGAAGTGGGCGGGGTTATCAGTTCGCCATCGCGCACCATGAAAATATTCTCCCCCGTAGCTTCAGCAATATAGCCGTGATGGTCAAGCATTATTGCCTCTTCATAACCGGCGTTTAGCGCCTCCATTTTTGCCATTGTGCTGTTGACATAATTTCCGGATGTTTTTGCCTTGGACATCATTGAATTCACATGGTGGCGCGTGAAGGAAGAAACTTTTGTCCGAATCCCGTTCTTTATCCCCTCTTCCCCTAAGTATGAGCCCCATGCCCATGCGGCAACCGCAGAATCTACCACAACGCCAGTTGTTGCAAGGCCCATTTTTCCATAACCATAATAAATTATAGGTCTTATGTAGCATTCTTTGAGTTTGTTTTGCAAAACAACTTCCATACACGCATTTTCATAATCAGTTTTGGTGCATTGGGTTTTCATCTGCATTATATGGGCTGAATCCATAAGGCGTTTTATGTGGTCTTTCAATCTAAAAATTGCGGGTCCTTGCAAGGTGTTGTAGCACCTAATGCCTTCGAAAACACCTGTTCCGTAGTGAAGCGTGTGGGTTAGCACATGTATCTTTGCATTGTCCCAATTCACCATTTTGCCATTCATCCAGATAAGTTCTGTTTTTTCCAACAAACCACCTATTTATGGAAACCAAAAAGGATTATTTAAGTATTGGTTTGGATAAAATAAGACCTATGGGGAGAAATGTAAAACTGAAAATTTTGAAAAAAAAGGGACAAATTGTCCTTAGAGTAATGCCGCAAAGAGGGATTAGGGCGCCAAAATATGGCCTTTCCACTCCCAAGGGAATGGCTAATTTCATGGAACTGCTTTTCAATAAACACAAAATTGTTTATGGGAATGAACTTGGAAAAAACCAGTACCCGAGCAAGCTTTACTTGAGACCAAAAATCCACGGTGACGTGCTGAGGGCAATTGAATCATTTATCTTGCCGAATAATAGTGTGTACACCGGCTTATTTAGAAGGGCGTTGCAAAAGTTTGACCCGGACATTATACTCTCAACAGTTCCCCGTGACGAAGCAAAAAAATATGCCGAGGAAATAATACAAAAATGTAAACTGATCAGGAATTCATCAAATGAAATCAGGCTAAGTTTGCCAGAAAAAGTAAGGCGTTCCCAGTCAATTAACCTTATGACAAGACAGCAACTCATCCGCCTTGTGGCTTGTGATGCATTCAATAATCTCCTTACCCCCTACTTTAGCATTGCTGAACTAATTTTAATAAAATCCGGATAAAGTGTTTCTGATGCCGCCAAAAAAACTTGTAATGCTAACAGCCTATGACTTTCCATCCGCGAGCATTGCAAGCGAAGCAGGAGTTGACATCATCCTTGTGGGCGATAGCGCCGCAAATGTTGTGCATGGGATGAAGAGCACGCGCGAAATTGGCATGCAAGAAATGCTCTCACACGTCAAGTCCGTATGCCGTGCAAAACCAAATGCAATTGTTGTTGCTGACATGCCCTATAAATCCTTTTCAACCCCGGCAATTGCCCTTCAGAACGCAAAGAAATTTTTGAAAGCTGGCGTGGATGCGGTAAAATTTGAAGGGGCTAAAATAGCGGTTGTGAAATTGCTTCGGAAAAATAAAATAATTGTCATGGGGCATCTTGGTTATCTTCCACAGACCGACAAAAAGCCAAAAGTGAAAGGGCGCAATGCGCAAGAGGAAAACAAATTACTAAATGCAGCAATAAACCTTGAATCTGCGGGCTGTTCATGGCTTGTCCTTGAATTGGTCCCTGAAAAAACTGCAAAAAAAATTGCCGAAGAGCTGAAAATTCCCGTAATAGGCATCGGCGCGGGAAGGTATTGTGACGGACAGGTCCTGGTTTTCCATGACATTCTGGGTTTGAATGCAAATGGAAATTTTAAGCCGAGATTCCTCAAACGATATGCAAACCTGAAACCCAGAGCGGTTGCTGCTGTGAAAAAATACTGTAAGGAAGTGCGGGAAGGGAAGTTTCCGGCGGAAGAAAATATTTATTGACAACTCAAATTATTTAAACTGCCTTGCAGCATTATCAGTATATGCAAAAAGGTCTGCCAAAAAACCTGAGTGAAGCTAAAAAGTTCATGAGAGAAAAGGGCAAATGGTTTTCACGCGTCTCACGCTCAGTAAGTGGAATATCACAACTTAGGACTTTTACCGGAATGGAGAAAACTGCTGTTCATCAAGAGCTTAGTTCATTTGTCCACGAACCGGAAAAAATAGACGCATTGGAAATTGGCCCCGGATTACACCCGATAAGTGAACCGTTCTCATTTAGGTCCGTTACCCTGCTTGAACCGCCTATGGACAAATACAACAAACGTATGCTCCAAAATGTGCTGCAAACGCGCTATAAGTTCAAATCTCAGAATACTAAACTCTTGTTTGGACGAGTGGAAAGACATCCATTAAAGCAGCACTTTGGCGTTTGTATACTAGCAGAAGTGCTAACACATGTCCTTCCTCAATTTAGGGCCCGGTCAATTAGAAATTTGGCAACTCTAACAGACCGTTTCATGATATTGGACCGCCATGATTCTAAAGACACCCGTGCCAACAGGGACTGGCTTGTTGATTATAGAGGGCTTGAAGCAGAATTGGAAAAAATGGGGTTTTTAACACAAATAAAACTTTTTGAACCAAACTGGACCCCGGATAAATATTTCCTCTTAAAGGCGACCAAAGTGACTCTAAATGCACCCTAAAATAGCCTATTTGCATCTGCATTTAATTTGGCTTTTTTTTGGACATAAAGCCAATTTTGTCGCGAAAACTTATTAATCACTTTACGCCTAATTTGTCAGCTTATTATGGGGAAAAATACGATAATGATTTCAGGCTTTGCCGGTTCTGGCAAGAGTTCGCTTGCCGATACGCTTGGCAATAAGCTTGGCATCAAAGTGATTCATGCTTCTTCAATTCTGCGTGAAATGGCAACAAAAGGATTGGCGGCACTTGCAAATGCTTCGCCGCAGAAAATCCATGACTGGTGGGAGAGCAACGAAGCAAAAGAGTTCATGAAAAAACGCCTCTCTGACGGTTCACTTGATATTGCACTTGATAAAAAGCTCATGCAAATTGCGGTTAAGGGCAATGTGATAATGGACTCCTGGACCATGCCATACCTATACACTGGCAGTGATGCCTTTCGCATCTGGCTCAATGCTTCGTCAGAAGTGCGCGCAAAAAGGGTCTCGGAAAGGGACAAACTTGATTATGCGGTTGTTCTTGCAAAGATTAAGGCACGCGATGAGGAAACAAAAGCTTTATATCAAAGGTTGTACAAATTCAACATGGGCGAAGGACTTTCCAAGTTTGACCTTGTGGTTGATTCGGACGGGCTTTCACAAAAAAATGTTTTTGAAAAAGTTTTGGGAGCTGTAAAAAAATGGAAAGAATAAAATCCGGGATAAAAGGCTTTGATGAACTAATACAAGGCGGCATTCCTGCAGGTTCAACTGTTTTAATTTCCGGCGGCTCAGGAACCGGAAAAACAATTTTTGGGCTTACTTATTTAATTGCAGGTGCAAAGCAGTACAAGGAACCCGGACTTTATATCACACTCGAAGGGAATGTGCAAAGCCTTGTCTGGAACGTTGAATCATTTGCCTGGGACGTTAAATCATTGCAAGAGTCCAATAAGTTCAAAATTTACCGGATGAATTTGCACACGCAGGAAAATGTCGAGATGCAAATTGAAGAGGAATTAAAAGTCATTGCCAGACTTGTAAAGGAGATGGGCTGCAAGCGCCTTGTTGTTGATTCTACAACTGCACTCGGGGTCTGGATTGCCGAAAAAGGGAAAATTAGGCACATGCTCTTTTCGTTTACCGAGTCTCTTAAGGAATTCGGCTGCACTACAATGCTAATAGCCGAAACCCGCGGAAGGAAAAACGATTTCAACGCTTTCGGGGTAGAGGATTATGTTTCGGATTCGATTGTTGCAATGTATCTAAACCCGCCAAACAGGAGCATTTTTGTCAAGAAGATGCGCGGAACAAACCATAGCACATCAGTGCACCCTTTTACAATAAGTAAGGAAGGAATTGAAGTGCGCCCGCGCGATGAAATACTCTGGGAAGCGCTGAAGTAAAAGAGAACAAAGCGTTAACTGAAAAGAAAAGTGTCTAAGCTTTGCTTGTGATAAAGCCGAAAAAATTAAATTTTGAAATTATCCCTTCAGCTGCTTTAGTGCAAGCCTAATGTCCGCTCCCACAACCGTCTTGCGGTTTGCGTGCTTTGCAAACTCATTTGCCTGCTGGCTTATCTTTACACCCTCTTCCTCTAAAACTTCTGCAAGAGCCTCTACTGCGTCTTCACTTACCCTTCCAGCGCCGGCCTTTCTAATTATTCGGTCAACCGCTGCAAGTGGCAATATTTGATTCCCCATACTAATCCACCTCTGTAACCATTCATTAGGCAAATTTATTTAAAATAACGGGTTCTTTTGGGCAAAAAAAGCCCTAAAAAAGCCTCTTTTTGGATTTAAAATCTAAATTTAAGTTTGGCACTGGCATTGAACCCTGTGCCGCATTTAAAAAGGATTTTTGCGGCAATTCATCTGCGGTTCCATGCCTTTTATTTCACACGCGCTCATAAAGCCCCAAACAGTTGAGGCAAAACTCTATCAGGAAGTTCTCGCTGCGCGCATCCTTGAAAAGGGCAGCACGCTTCTTGTTGCACCAACCGCGCTTGGAAAAACAGTTGTTGCGATAATGGTTGCGGCTGATGTTCTAATGCGCGGCAAGAAAGTTCTCTTCATGTCCCCAACAAAGCCACTTGCAGTGCAGCATGAAAAAAGCATGAGAAAATTTTTGCAAATCCCTGAAGAGGAAATAATAGTTTTCACAGGCACGGTTTCGCCGCAGGAGCGCCGCAAGGTCTTTACCGGGCCAAAAATCATCTCCGCAACGCCGCAGACAATCCAAAATGATCTCGTATCCGGTGAAATTTCACTAAAGGACTTTGGTTTGGTGGTTTTTGACGAGGCGCACCGCGCAATTGGCGATTATAGCTATGTTTTCATTGCGGGGCAGTACATGCGGCAGTGCGAAAACCCGCTGATTTTGGCGCTCACAGCTTCGCCCGGATGGGAAGAGGAAAAAATCCAGGGCGTTTGCCGCAACCTTTTCATCAAAAATGTTGAAATCAAAACGCACGACGATGAGGACGTTGCCGGATATGTAAATAAGATAAATGTCGAGTGGGTTAAGGTTGAACTTCCACCAAAGTTTCTTGAAGTTAAGGTTCTTTTGGACAGGTTCCAAAAAGAGCAGGTAGATGCAATAAAAAAAATGGGCATAGGGGTTGGCAAGAAATACTTCTCGCGTAAAGACATGCTGCTATTGCAGGGGCAAATCCGCATGGATATTATCTCGCGCGGCAGGGATGCGCCATACCTGTACATTGCAGCATCAAAGATTGCCGCGCTGCTAAAGGTTTCTCACGCGCTCACGCTTCTCGAAACGCAAGGGACCGATTCACTGCACGAGTATATGGAAAAGATGGCATCAGACAGTGCTTCGAACGGGGCAACAAAAGCCGTAAAATCCATCATGGCAGATGGCAATATCAGAAAAGCGCGCTCGCTTTCCGAAGAACTTGTAAAAGAAAAGCAGGTGCATCCCAAACTGGAAGCGCTAAAGCACATCTTGATTGACCAGTTTGACAAAAACCCGCAAAGCAAGGCCATAGTTTTCAACCACTACCGCAACAACATACTCGCAATCGGGCGCTACCTTGAGAAAATCACGCTAATAAAAGCCGCGCGATTCATCGGGCAGGCAACAAAAGGAGAGGACAAGGGCATGAGCCAAAAAGAGCAGGTGCAAATTCTTGCGGATTTGCATGAAGGCAAATACAATACCCTATTGGCATCAAGCGTAGCCGAAGAAGGCCTTGATATTCCTGAAGTTGATTTGGTGGTGCTATACGAACCTGTGCCTTCGGAAATCCGCTCGATACAACGCCGCGGAAGAACGGGAAGAAAGAGTGAAGGAAAAGTGATAATTCTAATGGCAAAGGACACACGCGACGAGACATATTACTATTCAGGCATGGCAAAGGAGAGAAAGATGAAGGCCACACTTAAGCAGATGCAAAAGCCGCAGCTAATCCTGCTGCAAAAAAAGCCTGATTCCCAAACAACCCTTCTCAAATACACCCCAGGCTATGCGGACAAGGTCATAATCTATGTCGATACGCGCGAACAGTCGTCTGGCGTAGTTGCGCGGCTCAAGGAATACGACGCGCTGATACAGGTTAAGCAGCTCGAAATCGGGGATTTTATCCTGAGTGATGATGTTGTGGTCGAGAGAAAAACCATTGAGGACTTTCTGAGTTCAGTTTTTGACGGCAGGCTCTTTAGCCAGCTCACTGCAATGTCCGCAAACTACAATTCCCCATTAATTATTCTCGAAGGCAATCCGCGCGAGCTCTACACCACGCGAAACATCCATGAAAATGCAATCCGCGGAATTCTTGCCTCGATTGCCCTTAATTACCGCGTGCCGATACTCTATTCTGCCGATGTTGAGGAAACTGCAAAACTTGTCTACCAGATTGCAAAGCGCGAGCAAACCGGAAAGGACAATGAAATACGCCTTCGCATCGGCAGAAAAGGGCTCACAACAAAAGAGCAGCAGCAGTATGTACTTGAGGGTTTCCCTCTTGTTGGCCCACAGCTTGCCCGCGCGCTTCTGAAAAAATTTGGCAGCATCCGCACAATTGTCAATGCCTCAATTAAGGAATTGCAGGAAGTTGAGAACATGGGGCCCATTAAGGCGAAAAAGATTCACGAAGTTCTGAATGCGTACTATAAGGAAGAAGAATAAAAGTTAAAATTTTCTTTTCACATTTTTTTTCTTGTGTTTGTTTTTAGGCAATTTAAGTAGTTTTTGTTTTAGCCATAATGCTTCTATTTTTGCTAACTCATTTTCAAAAGCTTTTTGTATTGAAGGATGAGTCATTGTAAGATCCATACTCGGGCTCATGTTCCTTTTTTCATCTCAAGACCAATCAGAATCAATTGCCGCGCTCTTTTTGCTAAATCTGCGACTAGTGCACTTTTAATGGCCAGATCAGTGCTTCTAAGCACTCGTATTGAAGCGCGTAAAGCTTTCTGTTCTTCTGGGATATTTGAGTAATAATATTCCGGCACAATAGGCTTGGAATATATTGCAAGCGTTTCTCGTGCCTTTTGAAGTTCCCTTTCTTCACCATGTAAATCTTTGGTAATTATTGCAAGTGCTCCGAGCCTTTTTCTAAAAAGATATGCCAAATAGTCATCTTTAAGCGCTGGAATATTAATATCAAAATTTGCTGAAACTGCCATATGGATACTTTGCGGGCGAGCAATTTAATTGTTTGGATATCTAAAAATTTGAAAATTCAGCGCTCCAAGGCAACAAAACTTATTTTCTCAATTACTTGCTGCTCAAGCGCATCATCAAGATCCAAGAGCGTGTCAAGTTCGCTTTGCCCAATTCCATAAAAATCCATCAAATCTTTTTTGTTTCCGCCAAATTTTACATTTTTACCTTTATCTTCAACAAAACCTATGCTCTGCAAATTGTCCTTGATTTTTTTGGCATTGTTGCCCTCTAGCACAATCACCACCGCTTCGTTATCATCAAATTTTGCCGCCTCAAAAACTTTCGCAAGTTGTTTTTGCCCAAAAATGCGAATTAGAAATTTCAATTCCGGCTCTTTTGAAAATACATGCTTATCATCCAGTTAAGAAAAAGTGTGTTCAAATGAAACTTGACGGTGCCTCTTTCCAGCAACCAGGCAGCAGTGTTCAACCTGAATGAATTCACGTGCTGGGAAA
>CAZEBH010000033.1:0-12802 GCA_964510425.1 uncultured archaeon
TTTGTTGGTAAGATTATATTATCCTATGATTCATGTACGTCCTTTTCTTGGTTTTCTAGATTCAGATTTTCTTCTTTTAGAGTTTTGCTGATTGATGTATTCTAAATATTCTGGTTATTCGTTACTTAACAGTCTTTGCATTTGTTCATTTACTGTCTTAAACTTTCTTCTATGTAGAAACTTTTGCCAACTATGTGCTGCAAAGCACATACTTTTCAGCATCGAAATGCCTGAACTTTTTCAAGACACTTGGATTCAAAACTGGCAAGGAAAAAATGCTGAGCCTGGAAAGGCACTCACAAGCAGCATACCTATTCTATTTCAATCAGATTTTCTCTTACAAAATGAAAGACCAGTCACAGTACCCAAGAAAAGCATATGCCGGAGACACAGGATTCTATTACAGCCAGACAGGAAAAATCGATTATGGAAAACTTTTTGAAAACACAGCATTCCTTGAACTGAAAAGAAGAACAGACAATCATAGCGAAATATGCTATTGGAAAAACAAGAGAGGCACCGAATGCGACTTCGTTATAAAAAAAGGCACAAATGTGAGCGAAGCAATACAAGTAGTCTATGACATGGGTGATGAAAAAACACGGAAGCGCGAAATAAACGGAATTGTAGAATGCGCCAAAGAGCTAAAACCCAAAAAAGCTACTATCCTCACAAAAGACACACGGGAAACAATAACTGCCGGAAGAACAAAAATAAGCATTATGCCACTAATGGACTGGCTCATGGAATAGCCAAAACACCGTCAGCCACCTTCTCTTCAGAAACCCCCGGCACCGTGAACACAAATATCCCGTTTTGGTTTGATATTATTGTGCATGTGGTGCATGTTGTTCCGTCGCGTTTTATGGTTGGGTTTTGCGCGGGTTCCTGTAGGGCGTTATTGCCGCAGTATTTTTTCTAGGTTTTTGAGGCCTTCTATATGCTCTTCTTTTGTCATTGGGTTTGTTATGTTGCGCGCCTTTAGTTCGTCCATTATTTCCCAAAGGCTCACTCCGGCGACTTCAGCAGCCTTTCCCGTGCTTATTTTTCCTGCTGCGTATTTTCTTATCGCACTTTCAAGGTTGTATTGCTTTGTGCCCATATTGAATATTTTGCGCAGGGCTGTTGTCTTGTCTGTTTTTTCTTCATTTGCTATTTCTTCGAGCGTTCTTGCCTCGTCTATGCCAAATCTTGCCGATATTAGTTGTGTTTTCATTTGTTCTCCTCCATTATGTTTTCTATTTTTTCCATTGCTGTAATCATTATTTCAATCTTGTATCTGCCTTCCCGTTCTGCAATCTTGAGTGACTCAAAGGCTATTTTTCTGGTAATTTTGCCTGTCTGTGCAAAGCCCACTATTATGTCCGGTATGGTTGCCCATTTTGCGCCGAGTAGTTTTGCCGCATTTATTGCCTGTCTGTCGTCAACAAGGAGCAGGTCTGCGTTTTGGGCAAAGTACAACTGTAATGCCTCTCTTTCGCCCTCGTCCATGTTGAGCTTTTCTAGCATCTTGTGTATTTTATCCGCTTTTCCGGGTTTTGTTTTGATGACCACGAGTTTTTTTTCTTCAATAGCCTCATCGATAGTGAGTGCATCTATTTTTTGGCGTAGCTTTCCTGCGGTAACTGCCTCGTCAAATACCTTTTCAGGTATTTGAACCAGAAATTCGCTGCAAAGTGCATTCAAAAGCCCTGTTTTTGCGGCGATTATGAGTGAACTGCTGTCACTGACGACAAGATATTTTGTCATACTATATAATATAATGTAAACATTTTATAAATGTTTACCGGAGTTTTCTAGAATCCCGGCACGGTGAACACGGGCGTTTTGCTTGCCCTGTCATAGGATTGGATTGTGCATTGCGTGCAAATAATTCCGTCTTTTTTTATTATTGGGTTTGTTGTGTTGATGTTGTAGAGTGTTATTGTTTTGCGCTGGTATGAGACTGCGCGGGATTGCGTGTTTGTTTTATATATTTCCCGCCATCGTTTTCAATGAGCCATTTCCATACGGGTTTTACGGTTATTTTTTTTCCTTTTTCAGTTATTTGTTGCTCTTGGTCTAGTGTGATTATTGTCCCTTTCTCTGCTTTTGTTTTTTCCATTGCTTCGAGGAGGCCGTCGATTTCCCTTTCTTTGTTGCCTGCTGTGAGTTCATAAGTGACCTGTATCGCTTCGATTGCATTGTTTTTCTTTATTATGAAGTCGCATTCTCTTTTTTCTTTGAAGTAGTATGTTTGCCGATTTTTTCTTTTTAGTTCTTGCATTACCGTGGCTTCAAGCAGTTTGCTCCTGTCCGGGCTGAAGTTTGAGGATAGGAAAGTCTGGAATGAATTGTCGAGTAGATAAATTTTTTTTGGGTTGAGGGTGCGCACTTTTGCCGAATAAGAAAATTTTTGGTTTGAAAATATGAAAAATGCGTCTTCGAGGTATTTTGTGTAGAGTGAAACGGTTTTCTTGCTCGCCTTTATGCCTTTCCCCTTGAGCGTCTTGTTGAATGAGGATGCTGAAAAGAGTGTCGAGTTGTTGTCGAGCACGTGGTTCATTAGTGCCTCTATTATGTCGAGGTTCTTTACCCTGTGCCTTTCTATTATGTCCTTGTAGAATATGGTCTCAAAATACGATTTGGCCAAATCTTTTTTTCCCGCCGCATCATCCTTTTTTGCAATGAGCGGAAAACCGCCGTTTGAGACGTACTGTTCGAGCAGCCTCAATAGCATTCCTTTTTTTTCGCTGAATTGCATCCGGCTGTCATACTCTGCCCCTTTGAGCCGCAAGAACTCCTCAAAGGAAAACGGGAGGACAAGCTTGCTTATGTATCTCCCCCGCAGTTCAGTGGCTATTTCCCCGCCAAGCAGCTTTGAGGACGAGCCGCTTACGACTATTTGGTATTTTCCAAGGTTATGGAGCCTCCTTATGAACCTGCTCCACTGCGGTGCCTGCTGTATCTCGTCGAAAAAAAGGTATCTTGGCTCTATCCCTGTAATTTCGCGGTGGGCTACAAATAGTTCATCAAGTTCTTGTGGGCTTATGCCAGAGAGCCTGTTATCCTCAAAATCAACGAATAAGATTTCCTCTTTTTTTGATTTTTCCAGTATTTTCTTTATTGTGAGCAGCATAAGCGATGTCTTGCCAGCCCTTCTTGGGCCTATTACTGCCATAATGCTTTCTTTGCCTGTTTTGAGTTCAATACTCCTGTCCACCAATTCCGGCAGCGGCTTTTCAAGCCATTCCACCACTATGCGCCTGAAAACATCCCTCTGCATGGTTTAATTATATCCCAAAGGTATATTTAAATGTTTCTTTAAGGAAACACTTAACTGCAAAAGTGTTTCCTTTGAGGGATTACTTCTTTTTCAGAACCCCGGCACCGTGAAAACCAGTGTCCCGTTCTTGTTTGAAATTATTGTGCATTGTGTGCAGATTGCCCCGTCTTTTTTTATCACTGGGTTTGTTGTGGTGCTGTTGTAGAGTGTTATTGTTGCGGAAGTACTGGGCCGGTCGTTCTCCAGTTTGCTGTTTGTTTCCTGTGTCCTGTTTTCCTCTTTCATTGTTCTTCAAGGAGCCATTTCCACACTGGCTTTACGGTTATTTTTCCTTTTTTGTGGTTTATTTCCTGTTCTTGGTCTAGTGTGAGTATTAGGCCTTTTTTTGTTTTTAGTTCTTCCATTGCTTCGAGCAGGCCGTTTATCTCCCTTTCCTTGTTTTTTTCATTGAGTTCATAGCACACTTGTATGGCTTGTTTTTCATTGGGGATTACGAAGTCTGTTTCCTTGTCTGTTTTGCTTTTATAGTAATATACTTATTTTCCTGTTCTTTGGAGGTGGATTGCGACAGTATTTTCTAGCAGCCCTCTGTTGCTGTTTGAAATTGATGGGGTGTTTTTTGTTATGATTCCATTGTCTATGCAGTATATTTTTTTGGGGTTTTTGTCAAATATTTTCATTTTCTTTTCAAATTTTTTTATTGTGAAAACGAGATATGTTTCTTCGGCGTATTCAATGTATTTTTGCACTGTGTTGGCGCTTTTTATCTGGAAATTGTTGATTATTGCTCTGAATGTTGTGGGATTTGCGCAATTAGCTATAAGAAAATTAAGGACTGCCTTGAATTGGGCGACTTTTCTGATGTTGTATCTTGTTACAATGTCCCTTTGTATGATATCATTGAGGATTTGGCTGAGCATGCCATAGTTTGAATAAACAATTACTTCCGGCATGCCTCCATTTGCCATGTATTCCTTGAATTTTTTCGACAGTTGGGCTGTTTCTTCTGTGGAGTAGAAGCTTTTTGGCTGGGTTTCTATTTTTTGCGCCTGCAAGAATTCTGTAAATGAAAACGGGTATAGTTCTATGTCAACGTGCCTGCCTGTCATGTGTGTTCCGAGCTCTTTACTAAGTAATTTTGAGTTAGACCCGGTTATGAAGACATGGTAGCCCTGCCTTAAAAGCCGATTTACAAAAAGTTCCCAGCCTGTTATGTTCTGTATTTCATCGAAGAAAACATTCTTTTTCTTCCCGATGTTTTCTATGAAAACTTCCATAAGCCCCTGGAAATCATCTGACAGAAAACTGCTTATTCTTTCATCATCAAAATTCAAATAAAAAAAATTTTTGCCAAATTTTTGACCTATAATTTGTTTCATCAGAGTACTTTTTCCGCATCTGCGCACGCCTTTAATGATGAATGCCGAGGCTCCGCTATATGCGATGGCTTTTTCGAATATGCTTCTTGGAACTGCGTTCTTGATGTCTACAAACTCTTCAAGCTGGTCCTTGATTACGGTTCCTAGAGTTGCCTTGGAAATCATGATGGAAACAGGGTCCAAACACTATTTAAATATTGCTTATTATAATGAGCAATTTCTTATATTATTGTATAATACAACAATCGTCAAATTATGTAGCTTTGAGGCATAAATGTTCTATTGCTAAATATTGCCGGATTTTTTTTGCTAGAATTTCAGAATCCTGGTACGGTGAAAATCAGTGTTCCGTTTGAATTGGAAATGATTGTGCATTGCGCACATGTTGTTCCGTCGCGTTTGATTACGGGGTTGCGCACGTTGATGTTGTATAATGTGATTGTTGCGGGTGTGTTTAGCATTGGTAGGTTTTGGGTGTTGATGCTTATTTTTCCAGCATCCCTGCCAGGAATAGCGGCCTGTGCAGTTCGTCTATTTTTCCGGGGTGTGTGAGGATGATGTTTTTTTTTGATTGAAACCCTTTGAATTGTGCCGGGTTTTTTGAAATCCCGCCGACTTCGATGACTGTGTTATTGACTGCATAATCCGGTGTTTTTTTCCCGCGCTGTGATTTGAGGTAGTTGAATTCGAATCCAAGGTATTTCATTGAATCTGTGAAGAAATCCTCCCTTATTGCCCCTGTGCAGTCGCGGTAATTTTTGTAGAGCAGCCTATATGGCAGGGCTAGCAGTATTTTTGGCTCTTTCATTACGTTGGAGCCTTTAGGCATTATGCATTTGAGGACAAATGCCTTTTCGAGTAATTCTGTGTACTTTTCTGTTTTGTATCTTGTGATGCCAATGTTTTTTGCAATGGTGGTGTAGCTCATGTTTTCCACGGGGGAATTTCCTATGAATGATATGAGCCTGCGTATTTCCATTGCCTCCTGTGCTGTTGCCCTGCCGGCAAGTACTATGTCTTTGTTGATTATGGTTTCGAGCATTGTGCGGAAAAGCGGGGCTAAATCTGTCTTGCCGGTGGCAAAGGGGTAATTTTTGAATTGAAGGTATTGTTCGAACAGCGCTTCTGAGTGCATGGTTTTCCCGTAGTATTCCCTTGCCGTAGCTTCATCTAGCAGGCCCTCAAAGGGGAGCGGTGCAATCAGTTCGCCTTTTTCGAAAAAAAGAAATTCGCGGAATGAAAATGGCGGCACGTGGATGAGGCGGACCCTGCGCGATAGGTCATATGAAGATTCGTGGAGTGAAATCGAGCAGGAGCTTGTGAACATGACATTGATATCTAAAAAGTCGAAGATTTTTTTGACTTCCATTTCAAAGCCCTGGTAGGCGTGGACTTCATCAAGAAGCAGGAGTTTGATTCCTTGGTCTGCCGCTTCCTTTGCAAAGGAAAAAATGCCGTTTTCCGGTTTTTGCGTATCCAGTGAAATGTAAAAAGACGCATCCGTTTCCGAGAGTATTTGCTTTAGCAGGATGGTTTTTCCCGCGCCCCTTGGCCCTACAAGTGCAAGAAAAATCCTTTGCGGCAAATGCTGCTTTATCTGGGGGTACATGAACCGCTTTTTTTGGTAAGTCTTTCCTTCTTCCCGTGCCATTGCACTAAGTTCTAATAGTTCCGGCTCCATGCCTAAAATGGCATCAAAAAGCTCTTAAATTGATGCATTTTAGCAAATGAATTAGCTAAAATACGTGCGTTTTAGCAAATGGTGTGGACAAAATGCTTTTTTTGGTGTGGCTTTAAAGGAAGCCTTAAAAAACCTTTACTCCAAAATAATAAATTAGTTTATTTTAGATTAATCTAAAGTTTTTGCTGGAATGGGTGCGGGGCTGTTTCTTTGGAACTGAAGACAAGAAAAATATTCGCCGAATTGCTTCGCCAGAAGGATGACCGGAAAATATCCTTTTTGGTTGGTCCACGGCAGATTGGCAAAACCACGCTGTTAAAGCAGCTTCACAATGAAATATGCCTGGAAAGGAAAAACCACGGGGTTTTCCTTGACCTTGACATATTCACCAATTTTGAAAAAACAAGCACTTTTGAAAACCTTGTCAATCTCCTAAAGCTTAATGGATATGATGAAAGCGGGAAAGACAGATTCTACCTCTTTCTTGACGAGTTCCAGAGGTATTCTGACCTCTCAATTGTGATGAAAAACGCCTACGATAACCTTGCAAATGTGAAGATTTATGCATCCGGCTCCTCATCGCTGGAAATCAAGGACAAAATACGGGACTCGCTTGCAGGGAGGAAAAAAGTCAACACAATTTATGCACTGGATTTTGAGGAATTCCTGCATTTTAAAGATGAAGACAGGGTTATCGCAGAGCTCAAGAATACGCGGGCGCTTTCAGGAGCCGGGCTGGAAAAGGCAATGCATAAAACGCATGGGCTCCTTGAGGAATTCCTCATTTTTGGGGGCTATCCGGAAGTAGTGCTCCAGAAAGTCCCGGAAAAAAAAATAGGGGTGCTGGAAAGCATCTTTGACCTTTACATAAAAAAAGACCTTAGTGAATACCTCAAAATCAAGGACATTGCCGGCGTGAAAAAACTCATCGAGTACCTTGCAATAAACAATGGCCAAAAAATAAAGTACGAGGAAATAGGGAAAACGGCATCGCTGGGTTTTAAGGAAACAAAGGGCTACATAGAAATACTCAAGGAAACATACATTGTAACTGAACTGCGGCCATTCTTTACAAACAAGAACAAGGAACTGGTCAAAATACCAAAGATATACTTCATCGACAGCGGGGTCAGAAACTACTTCATAAAAAACTTCAATCCCGCAAGGCTGAGGAGCGATGCAGGGTACCTGTTTGAAGGGCACGTCGTTTCGGAAATGCTGAAAAAAGGGGCCAGCCCTGATTCAATGAATTTCTGGCAGGACAAGAACAGGCACGAAGTTGACCTCATACTGGAAAAAACACCAATAGAAATCAAATACAAAAAAGACCCGGGGCGGGGGGACGAAGTCGGCCTCAAGGCATTCCTGCAGGAATACCCCGAAACAAAAAAAGCCTTTTTGGTCAACCTGGGAACCCAGAAAAAACACGCAAAAATACATTACTCGCTGCCTTACCATCTCCACGATGAATTCTCCAGCAGCCAATTGTCATTGAAAACCAAATGACAACTTACGTGCAACTAGTGGACACTTATCCCCCTTTCTCAAAACCCCGGCACCGTGAAAACCAGTGTCCCGTTCGAATTTGATATTATTGTGCATGTGGTGCATGTTGTTCCGTCGCGTTTTATTATTGGGTTTCTGGTGTTATATGCAGTGATTGCTGTCTGTGTGCTTGGTTTTCGGTTGCCAGATTTGGAAACTCTTAAAAGCAGTTTATTGGCACAATATGTCGCGAGGTGATGTTTACGGATGAAGTTATGCGGATTGGTCTTGAGATAATTCCTGTATTGAAGAAGAACGGCGTGGAAAAGGCAGGCATATTCGGTTCATATGCCCGTGGGAACCAAAAAAGCGGCAGCGATGTTGACCTACTTGTTGAGTTCAGGGGCAGGAAAAGTCTTTTTGACCTTTCAGGGCTCAAGCTCGATCTTGAAGAGAAGACCGGAAAAAAATTTGATGTGCTCACTTACAATTCAATCAATCACCTTGTCAGGGCGCAGGTTCTTGAGGAAGAAGTGAGGATTTTATGAAAAAAGATGCTGTCTTCCTGCGGCACATCCTCGAAACAATAGAAAAAATAGAGAATTCTACGAAAGATGTCACAAAGGAAGAGTTTGAAAGCGATGTGGATGTTCAGGATTCGACGCTTAGGCGGGTTGAAATAATTGGAGAGGCCGTGAAAAATATTTCGGAAAAAACCAAGGCGGCTTATCCAGAAGTTGAGTGGAAAAAGATAGCTGGCACACGGGACATACTGATTCACGCATATTTCAGTGTTGATCCTGAAGTTGTTTACGGGATAATAGAAAAAGACCTCCAGCCCCTCAAAAGCCGGATTGCAAAAATACTCGCGAAATTTGAAAAAGGGACGAGTCAATGAATGGAATTTTCTGCACTTTCTCAAAACCCCGGCACCGTGAACACAAGCGTACCGCTTGCCCTGCCATAGAATTGGATTGTGCATTGTACAGCAGCGTGCTTTTATCTCATGGCCCGTTTTCGAGGAGCCATTTCCATGCCGGAATCATTTTTGTCGTTTGGTTTGCCCCCTCGGTTTCTTTTGTTATGATTACCGAAGCGCTTATTTTGTTTTTTCTTGAGAATTTTTTTATCGCATTAAAGTCTTGTGGGCGCAGGATGTTTGAGTATTTGACTTCTATAGGGATAATGGCTGTGTCTTTTTTTGAGATAAAATCTATTTCATCTTTTTGCGGTGTGCGCCAAAAAAAGTTATAATTTCCCGCAATGCCGACGGTGTTTTCCACTACCTTTGATATCTCGGCTTCGTCATTGAGGAAACACATGCATGGCGCTGTTATGTACGCTTTTTTTGATTTTTTTTCGGATGTTAAAAAGTTTTTGCTGTAATTGTAGATTTTTTTCACTATTTTTGCCTGGGTCAGGTAAAACAGGTATTTCTCCGTGGTTTTTGAGCTAAGGGCGAGATCTTTTCCGAGGTTTTCATAGTTGATGAGCATCCCGGGGCTTGAATATATTGCGACAACAAGAGCCTTCAATTTTTCAGGGTTTTCTACCGGAAACAGCTGCGGTATGTCTTCAAACACCACTTTGTTTATTATTCCTTGGAGGTATTCCCTTGCCGATTCATCATCCTCATCTATTATGTCAATGAAGTTTCTTTTCAGGTAAGAGGAAAACTCTTTTTGCATCTGTGCAGGGAACAGCTTTGGGTTGTCAGACATTTCTTTTTTTCCCTTGAATTCCAGAAATTCCCTGAAGCTTAGCACTGGAAGGTCCAAAACGAAAATTCTTCCCGCGAGGCTTTCGTGTGATTTTTTGTGGATGAAAAGTGTTGCTGACCCGGAGACAAAAAATTTTATGTTCTCGTAATTATCATAATATGTCTTGACTTGCTCTTGCCAATTGCCCAGCTTTTGGATCTCGTCAAGAAAGACATATACTTTATTTTTGCCTATGTCCAGAGAAACCGCTTGGAAATATTCCTTAATCAGCTCATCAATGCTTGGTTTTTGTTCGTCAAAAGAAAAATACATGATATTTTTCCTTTCAATTCCCCTGCCTATTAAATGGTTGATAATCTGCTTAAACAATACTGTTTTCCCGGTGCGCCTTATTCCGGTTAATGCAACAATCTGTTTTTTGTTCAAATAACTGTGCAATGTTTCGAAAAAGGCCCTTTTTTTCTCAAAAGGGTAGAGGAAACCATTTTCCCAATGCCTGTTGAACTTCTCAAAATTAACCATACCTGATAAACATCAAAATACTATATAAATATATCGGAAGTCTAATTCTTGTAAACTTTAATATTAGGGTAATGCAACTTCTGTTAAATTTCAAGCCATTTTTCTGCATTTAACCAGCATTTTAAAGGCGGACGGGAAATCCAGCCTGCTTGATGGGTGAGGATAGTGTCAGTTGCGCGGGGGTTCTTAGAATCCCGGCACGGTGAACACGAGCGTTTTGCTTGCCCTGTCATAGGATTGGATTGTGCATTGCGTGCACGCCGCTCCGTTTTTCATTATTTTCGGGTTGGCAACCGTAATATTATAGAGTGTCACTGTTGCGCTTTGGTTGAGCGAGGGGATGTTTGGTTCTATTGTTATTTTTCCGTTCGTGATGTTGATGTCGTTGTCGAGGTTGGGCTGGCTGTTTTGCCCTCCGGTTGTGAGCACTAGGTTTATTGGGTTGTTCGGGTATGCGATTTTTCCTGTGCCGGTGATTCCTATTTCGAAGTTTGTTATGTTTGTGATGTCGATTGCGTTGAAGTCGGGCTTGATGTTGAAGCGCGTTGAAAGCGGGATCGGGCAGCCGTAGCGGCTGATGAAGTTGCGCGGGATTGCCGGCTTGGTGTTGGGACAGCGGTCAAAAGAATCCGGAACGCCGTCGTTGTCACTATCAAGCATTGTCAGGTTTGTTTTGCCGAATGTTGCGGTCACATTAATATTCGAGTCCATAATTACGGTGCATGGCAGGGTGCCGGTGCAGTTTTGCAGGCTCCATCCTGCAAAGTTCGAGTCGCTTGCGGGCAAAGCTGTTAACGTAACCTGTGTGCCTCTTGTGTAAGTTTGGTTGCAGTCTGTGCCGCAGTTTATTCCGCTTGGGCTGCTTGTTATTGTTCCTGTTCCGCTTCCCTGTTTTGAAACATTAAAGTCGTTTGTTCCCGTTTGTTTTGGGAGGCTGCAGTCGGCTGTGGTTCCGCCAAGCGAGCCGACGCACTTCCACAAATAATTGGCGCTCGTGTCTGTAACATCGTTAAATGTTCCCAAAAGGCAGGTGTCCCGGGTTTGCCCGCACTGGCCATTTACTATGCTCGGGGCCCAGCAGATTGCATTTGCCGGTGGATTGCCGCATGGGAGTGCACCTATATCAGTGCCGCCTTCGCCCTTTCCGCAAAGCGGAGAATCAGGGAGAGGAATGAGGCCGTCATCATTTGTAAAAGGCACTCCGTCAGAGCCGAGTGGGTTTGTTATGCACGCGAATTTTGGGTCGCCGCCGTTGACGCCGTGAGATTCATTAAAATCTTTTGCTGCAGGAAAACCTGCAGAAGGCCAGCCGGCAACAAAGTCATAATCCGCAGAGAAGGTATCTATCATTGATTTGTCCAACGCAATTGTCCTAGCCAATAGATCGTAAACTAGCGGCTTATAGGTGTTGTAGTTGGCATCCAATGTAAACTGTGAAATGTCATTTAGTTGCTGGGCTTTAGGAAAAAGAATTCCGTTTGGATTAAGATATCCGTTAGCCACCATATCGGCAAAAATTCCTGCAACTACCAGTGGGTCAGATATGCCACCTTTAGTAAGCACCTCTCTTTGTAATGCTCCGCGTGGTTTAACATAATATCCGCCATATTGGTTCGGCGTCTGTCTGTAGCTTCCAGCCACAAAAGCATTATTTCTAAGAAGAAAGCGGGAAGCATCTCCTCGAGTCAGCGAACCGCCACTGCCAAGCCCAGATTGCGTGTATGCCAACCGATAAAATGTGTTATTGACATATTGCATTCCCGGAAGACCACCATTCATATTGTTGCTGATATTCACAAAAACATTCCTCCGGAAGACATAATCGTGGATATTGGCGAAAACAATGCCGCTGCCTCCGCTGTTTAACTGCCCCATTTGGCTCTCCAAATCCTGAATCCAGTTCTCCTCAAAAAGCATATTGTAAGACTCTGCCATATGGTTTCCGAAAGTTTGCACCCAATCAGGGTGATTGCCTGTGTTTGCTTTGGCAATGCCCTTGTTGAATATATTTCGGCGGAAAATCTGGTCGTGCCCGAAAACCCTGAGATAATCCATGCTGTTTTGATATTCGAAAAGATTATTTTCAAAAAGATGCCAGCTGCCATTAGTAGCAAGAAAAACGAGACTCAAATTAGAGATCCTGTTACCCCGAACAACACAATTATTTGCGCTTAAACCTCTCGAGCTATAGAACAAGATCCCATAGGTATTGCTCGCGCCGTCACGAATGGTGTTGTTCAGAATCCGGCAAAAGCTGCCATCTTTATAAATAGTTATATGCCCAGTGTACCCACCGACATACCCGGTTATGTCAAAACCATCCACAGTCACATACGGATGCCTGATACCAAATCCCTGTATCGTCACCAACCCTTGGGCCTTGAATGTAATCCATTGGGCACTGCAGGGTGTCTCTCGTATGACATAGTTTGGATAGGTTCCTGTGAATGGCGTGCAGGCGCTGGGGTCGGGCGCGCTTCCCCCAAATTTGGTGACGACATGCTCTGGATATATTCCTGGGTAGACCAGACAGGTGTCTCCAGCTTTCGCGACATTAGCGCATGCCTGGATAGTGTTGAAGTCACCAGTGCGATCCTGTTTGACAATGTAGGTTTGTGGTACTGCGGCGGCATTTGAAACTGTTACCGTTACTGCCAGTGAGAGAGTAGTGTTTCCTGCGGCATCTCGTGCAATCGCGGCAAGGGCATGGCTGCCGTTGGCCGCTCAAGTGGTGTTCCAACTCGTAGAG
>CAZEBH010000034.1:0-396 GCA_964510425.1 uncultured archaeon
GGAGAATTGGCATGAAATCCTTTATAACGGACAATAAATCGGGACAACACAAAACAACCGAGCCCTGAAAAGCTTTATATATAGGAAAAAGCTATTAGTAACAGATGTCCAAAGAATTTGAAGTAATTCAACTGCAGGCATTAAAGGCGCTTTCGATTTACACAATGGTAGTGCTTTTGGGCGGGCTTTTCATTTCCACAATGGTTGAAGGATTCAGGATGCATTTGGCAGGAACCACAATAAATGCCACCATGCTTTATTTGGTCGGGCTGGCTTCACTTGTCGCTGCGGCATATGTTTACAAAAAAGGCAAGCAGATAATTGCGATGTAGAAGCGGCACACTTTTTCTATAAATTAAATTCCACTTTTTTTGGCACTCTTCCTTTTCCGTTAAC
>CAZEBH010000034.1:496-12651 GCA_964510425.1 uncultured archaeon
GAATTTACACTTTTCTTTTCCGTTAACGAATTTACACTTTTCTTTTCCGTTAACGAATTTACACTTTTCTTTTCCGTTAACGCTTTTCTTTTCGTGTAACGAAAAGAAAAGGGTTATTGGACTGAGCGGGACTTGCACCCGCCGCCTCCTCGTTGCGAACGAGGCGCTCTAGCTGTCTGAGCTATCAGCCCTTTAAAAATCGGCTTTGTAAATAATTCCTAAGTTCACAAACCTATATATTCCTCACTTGGAAGGCGGATTTAAAACCGTTTCATTCAACTTTTTGTTAATGCAAATTAATGCCAAAAAAGTCCAAAAGGAGTTGAATTCGATTGCAAACCCAAAGAAGGCCGAGTTTTTAATGCGCTTCTTTCGCACGGGAAAGGGCGAGTACGGCGAGGGAGACATTTTTTATGGAATCACTGTGCCACAAACGCGCAAGATTGCACAGAAATATTCCGGCATTGAATTGGAGGAAATTTCATGGCTGCTTGGTTCGAAAATCCACGAGGAGCGGCTTTGTGGGCTGCTTATTTTAGTACATAAATTTCAGAAAGGCGGAGTGCAGGAAAAGAAATCGATTTTCGATTTTTACATTTCAAATATTGCTTGGGTTAACAATTGGGACCTTGTTGACCTTTCCGCTGACAAAATTGTTGGCGAGTACCTTGCAGGGCGCAGGGAAGAAATGCACGTTTTAGAAAAGCTTGCAAAATCCGATAATTTGTGGGAGCGCCGGATTTCAATTGTAGCTACATTTGCGCTAATAAAAAGAAATGAGTGGAAGCAGACTTTTAAAATTTCAAAAATGCTGCTAAATGACAGGCATGACCTGATACATAAGGCTGTGGGCTGGATGCTGCGTGAGGTTGGAAAGCGCGCGGGGGTTGGAAAGCTGGAGGAATTTCTTGAAAAGAATGCCGCAAAGATTCCTAGAACCACGCTGCGTTATGCAATTGAGAGAATGCCTGAGGCGAAGAGGAAAAAATGGATGGGCGCCTGAGAGAGGGGCATTTATAGGTTTTTTGCCCCCTTGGATTATTTTATGGGATACTTTTATTTCGATGTTGAGACATGCCCGCTTGAGAGGGAAAATTACCTTTCAAAAGATGAAACGGAGCGAAAGAAACTCCTCAACCCGATTGATTCTCGGATTGTGGCAATTGGGGTTAGGCATGGCAACACGGGAACTGCAATAATGCGCTCCGAAGACGAAGCTGAAATGCTCGTTGGTTTCTGGAAGCTTGTAACCGAGGCAAAAAAGCAGGACAGGAGCCTACGTCTTGTAGGCTTTAACGTCAAGGACTTTGATTTGCCCTTTGTAGTGACGCGCAGCTTCATAAAAAATGTCAAAATCGAGCCATTTCTTCTAAAGGAAGTCATTGATTTGCGCGAGAAGCTCTCCGCGTTCAAGTTCGGGAATGTGCGCGGGAAACTCAAGGAATTTGGCGAACTTATTGGCATCGAAATATTTGAGGATGTTGACGGTTCAAAGGTTGCGGAGCTGTGCTGGAACAACGAGTGGGAAAAGATTGAGCAATATTTGAGAAAAGACATGGAAATAACCGAGGCAATTCACAGTCGCACAATTAAACTGCGAATAAACGAAATAGAGCGCTGGTAGCTTTGGTTAAAACGCCGTTCTGATGGCTTTTGCAAATTAGTCCAGCCCGGATTTGGCGCCCAGCATTATTTTTATAAGACCGGAATTTATTATTCCGGTTTTGCGTATTTCGCCCCAAATCTTTTTCCCATCCTCGGTCAGTTCCACTTTTGTCTTGACTGCCGCCCCAACCCTTTGCGCCCCTGTTTCCGGTCCGCGTTTTTCTATTTCAACACGGGTTTTCACAAGCCCGTTTTTCTCCATTCTCCTTATTGCAGTAAATATAGTGTCTGGGGCATATATCGCGCTTTTAGAGCCGCTTTTCCCTGTAGGGCTTTTTGACTCCTTGTACATATCGGTGGTATATTTTGCCCCGCCGGAAAGTTTGCCGAAAATATCAAACCACGGGTTCTTGTATCCTCCCAGTTTGTTCCGGTAAAAACTTATCAGCGGCTTTGCCCCTGTGCTTACCCAGATTGAGATGTTTCCGCGCCATGCGGTTATTTCAGGCAGTTTTTTTGCAAGGCCGCATAGCTCAAGAATCTGGAGCGAAGAATTGGTGAAGTTCTTTGCATTTTTATTCCACTGAAGGCCCGCTTTTTGTGCAAGGCTGATGCTGTCAATGGGTTCGGCATTTTTATGAAGTGCCTCTTCAATTCCGAAGAGATAATTATGGGATTTTCCCGGGATATTTGCCCTTATAACATTGTAAATGTTTTTTCCCGTGCCTTCAATGATGCCCTTATTGCCTTGCGCCATTTCTGAGCGCACAACTTCCCCTGCGGCCTCCTTTAACTTTTTTGAGTCAAGACCGTACAGCAGAGCCTGTGCGGCAAAAACGTGGTGTATTGTCGGGATTCTTCCGCCGAGACTTTTTCTTATCCTTGAACTGGTTTGCAGTGTGTGGATTTTTGCATTAAGCGTATCAAGCCTGTGCCGAAAGAGTGATTTTCTTCTGCCCCTGCTTTGCACGTAGCCTATTCGAAATTTTTCACTCTGAGTCAAGTATCTGCCCATCAGCGCCATTTCCAGATTCGTTTCTGGCACAGTGCCGATATTTGTCAGCCTTATCCTCTGGCCGAACCTTGCAAAATGCGCAACAATTTCGGCAGCCCGCTCATGCCCTGCCCGGCCAGTTTTGGGGTTTTGGCCTAACAACCCGATGACCCTTCTTGTTGAAATCATTTGCAGCCCAAATAACAATGTTTTCTACCGTTTTATACTTTTTGCCGGTTTTATCCGCGGGTACTGATTGCAATTTCGGTTGGTTAAAAAGCAAAATTCATTAAAGCAATCTTATTTATTCACTAATTGCTTTATTTAATGGGTTTAAATGGCAAAGAACAAAGTTGCGAAAGAGGCAAAGGAAGGGGAAAATGAAATCCTGCGCGCCTTTGGCAAGGATGAACGGATTGAAAAAACAACCGTTGACCCGCAGGAAACTGACATTTTTGAGGAAGTTAGAACCGGAAAAAAGAAAGCCACGACTGAAACTCTTAAGGCGGCAATGGACAAAAATGAGGATGAAATCCTCGGCAGGCAGGATGATACAGAAGAGGGAGATTTAGAAGAGAACGAACCTGTTGAGAAAGAAGGCACAGGCGAACATGGCAATGATGAAAAAGACCTTGAAGAGTCTGTGATTGTTAAAGAGCAAAGCGCGGAAATGAAAATAGAAAAATCCGGGAAGATAAAGTCTGTTGCGCCGAAGGCGAAAAAGGCAAAAGAAAAAATCTGGGAGCCCGAGACGAAAAAGATTGGGCCTGAAGAAAAAGAAATTACAGGGGCAGAGGAGGAAAAGACCGGGGATGACGATTTCGGTTTTGAAGAGGAAGGCGCTAAAGAAGGGTTGGATGAAAAGGACGCAGGGGAGTGGACTGATGATGAATTTGATTATGATGTTGACCATGATGCAAAAGAACCTGAGGAACTAAAGGTTGCGGCACCGGGAAAAGATGAAATAAGAAAAACAATCCTTGAAAAAGCCGCACTCTCATCAGAGGGAATGGATCTGGAGCAGCCGTCTGCGGAAAAACTTGCATTTCTCTCCGACAAGGAAAAGAACTCCGTTTTCATTGGGCGGAAGGCGAGCATTTTCAAAAGGTTTGGTTATGAGGCCGCGCTGCACATAGGAAGGGTTGCGGAAAAGGAATTTGAGAACAGTGAAGTTTACCTTGACAGCCTAAATCCACATGTGGTTTTTGTCTGCGGCGCAAGAGGATCTGGAAAATCTTACGTTTTAGGAGTTGTAGCCGAGGAGCTTGCCGAACGCAACAAAAATGTCGGCGTAATTGTTGTCGACCCTGTCGGGGTATTCTGGTCAATGAAATTTCCAAATAAGGATGAAAAGGAAATTGAAAAACTGCACGAGTGGGGGCTTGAACCCAAAGGGCTTGGCAATCTCAAAGTATTCATACCTGAAGGGATGAAAAAAGAGGTTCCGAAATCGACCTATGATGCGGGTTTTTCCATTCCGCCTTCGCTTTTGACAGGTGAGGATTGGGCATTGACTTTCGGGGTTGACAGGTTCTCGGTTTCGGGTCTGCTACTTGAAAAGGCACTCAAGAAGGCGGAGAAGGGATATACACAAACCGAACCCGAGGAAAAAAATTCCGAAAAAAACAAGGGAGAGGCGAAAACGCCCCAGAAATCCCGTAAAATTGAGGGCAAAGGAAAGGATTATTCACTTCAGGATTTGATAACCTGCCTTGAAACTGACGCCGAACTGAACAGCCGCGACAAGGGATACAAGCAGGATTCAATCCGCGCAATAGTTAGCAGATTTGAGGCGGCAAAAAACTGGGGAATATTCCACTCGAAAGGAACGCCCCTTGGAGAACTCTCCCGCGAAGGGCAGATGACGGTTCTTGACACCTCATTTTTGGAGGATAACGTCACCGCGCTTGTCATCGGAATTCTGGCGAGAAGGCTACTTTCCGCAAGAAAAATCTCGACAAGAAAGGAGGCATCAAATAAATTTACGGAGCTCAACATGAATGAGCTTCTCGAACTGGAGGTCCCTCCCACATGGCTTTTCATTGATGAGGCGCACACGTTAATACCCAGCGGAAATGAGGTCACGCCCGCAACTGCCGGCTTGATTGAGTACGTAAAGCAGGGAAGACGGCCCGGTCTTTCACTTGTGTTTGCAACGCAGCAGCCCTCGGCAATCAACACAAAAGTTTTGAGCCAGCTTGATGTGATAATGACACACAAGCTTATTTTCGATGATGACATAAAGGCTGTGTTCAAAAGAACTCCGACAATTATACCAAGAAAATACAGGGCGCCCAATTTCATCAAGACACTTCCGGTGGGTGTTGCACTAACTGGCGATAGGCGCGAAGAGACAAGCAGAGCCTTTGTTATTGGAATACGACCCAGAAAATCCCAGCACGAAGGAAGGGACGCGGAAACCACGCAGATGACCGAAACATTCAGTGACTCCCAGGTCCAGGGAATTGCGGTTGAAATGCTCATGAGGGATTTGATTGCCAAAAAGCATGTTGACCTGAACAAGGCGCGCCTCGCTATTGACACACTTAATCTCAAGTACAAAGGGACTGTGGATTTCAAGAAGGTGCTCACGGCTTTGGCGGCAAACGGGATTGTAATCGGGGCGAATTCCCTTGCACTCGCAGGGGTTGTGGTGGATTCTGAAGAAGAAGCAGACGAGCAGCCGCAAACAAAAGAAGAGGAAACTGAAGAGGAAGATGAGGTTTCTGATGGGATAACTCTTGAAGAAACCGCAGCGGAGAAACAGGCTAAGGCGCTAAAAGCCGCAAAGGGAGAAAGCACAGAAGAAGTAGTTGACACTTCAATGGAACTGCTCTCGCTGCCTGTGCGCATCAATGAAGAGACCTGCCGTAGAATTGTCGAGGGCGTGCGCAAAAAGGGCTTTTTGGGGGTATTTGGAAATTCAGAGAGACTTGAATCAATTGAACTTAAGTACTCCCCGTTGTGGAGAATAAAGTTTGATTCGCTTACGGGAAGAAAGGAATTCATTTCGCGCGAGTGCTTCATCAATTCCATGAGTGGCGAATTTGTGCACTTCCGCAACGGGAATTTTGTCGAATCTGTTGGGCTTGGACTGCTCTCCGAAATGGGCGATGATGAAATAATGGTCATGCTACTGCTACAAAAAAAAGAGTTGATGCTTGAGGAAATAATGGCCAAAACTGCGCTTGATGAGGCGCGCTGCAGAAGAATACTCCAAAAACTAATTGACGCTGGCTATGTGTCAAATATTATAAACAAAAGGACCGGCAAGGGTGGGTATTTGTTAAAGCAGAAAATTGACATTCCACCAAATGAGAGGCATGAACTTTTAGGCTCACTTGGCTCATTGCCTTTTGTGAAGGCCGAGGCTTTAAGCGTTGAGCGGGAAAAATATTCGGCTGAACACGCCGCCGAGTCATTAAAGCGCCTCTGGCCAAATATTATTGTTAAAAAAGTCGAGCAGCTCTACAGGCCACTGTGGGAAATTGCGCTCTCTTTTGATGCGAAGCGCAGACTGGTTATTATTGATGCGGTAAACGGCAAAATTTTGTCATAGCAAAGTAAATTATTTTACAAATTCATTTGGCGCAACTTTAGACCCTTTTGCTAAGATTGCTCCGCAATTAATTGAGCTATTTACTCCGCACTTAACATCATCAAATAGCAAAGCACCAAGTTTTCTTCTTCCGGAGTCCACCTTTTTGCCGCGGAGCATAACTTTTACATTAGAATTATCATGCCTAAGATTTGCAATCTTTGTCCCCGCACCCAGATTGCACCTGCGGCCAATCACTGAATCACCCACATAGGAAAAATGCGGAACATTTGACCCTGCAAGAATTATTGAATTTTTGATTTCCGAAGTTCCAATGTGGCACTTATCTGCAATTATTGTCCCGTTGCGCAAATAGGCATTTGGCCCTATGGTGCAATTTTCTCCAATGAAAACATTGCCCTCTATACGCGAACCTGATTTTACAACAGTTCCCGAACAGACAACAATTTGCCCTTTTATTACAACTCCGCCCTCGACCTGCCCTGAAATTTTTGTCTTAATGGACTTTGCGGCATTCTCCGAATTTTCAAGCAGTTTCCAGAACTCGAACGGCTCGTTTCTGGAAATGAGCTTTTCCGCTTCCGAAATGATTTTTTCAATCAACGCCAATCTCCCCCTTCACTGCCGCTGCAATTGAATCTGCAATCTCATTTATCTGCTTTTCTTTTTCCCCCTCGATCATAATGCGAAGGATGTTTTCCGTGCCGCTGTAGCGCACAAGCACCCGGCCATTGCCTACGAGTGATTTTTCAGCCCTCTTTATTTCATCTAAAACCCCTTTCAATTGTTCAATTGGCTTCTTTTCATGCACCCTAATGTTTCGCATAACCTGTGGATAGAGTTCAAATGAGTTGCATATTTCTGAAACGGACTTGTTCTGTGCTTTCATAATGCGCAGGATTTGCAGGGCGGTTATTATGCCATCGCCAGTTGTTGAATAATCCCCAAAAATTATATGCCCGCTCTGCTCTCCGCCAAAGTTGCAGCCAAGTTGATTCATTTTCTCAATTACATACCTATCCCCTATTTGCGCGCGAACAACCAAAATTCCATTCTTGTTTAGGTAATTTTCAAAACCAGCATTGCTCATAATTGTTGCGACAATTTTATTGTTTGAAAGTTTTTTAGAATTTTTAAGATTAATTGCAAGCGCAGCCATGATTTTATCGCCATTGACCTCTTTTCCTTCGGAATCAATAATTATTAGTCTGTCAGCATCCCCATCAAGTGCAATTCCTAAATCGGCTTTTGTTTCAAGAACTTTTGCAGCAAGTGGCGAGGTGTGTGTTGCTCCGCACTCTAAATTTATGTTCCAGCCATCTGGCTGATTATTTATTACAATTACTTCAGCGCCAAGCTCTAATAGTATTTGCGGAGCAACCCTATAGCCTGCTCCGTTGGCGCAATCAAGAACTATTTTCACTCCCTTAAGCGAAAGCCCGGAAACTGTTGATTTTGCAAATTCTCTGTAGCGTTGATTTGAATCTTCAATTCTAAAAGCTTTTCCTATGCTTCGACCATCATGAAAACCATTATTTAATTCTTCTGAAAAAAGAATTGATTCAATATTGTGCTCATCTGAATCAGAGAGTTTGTAGCCTTTTGAATCAAAAAGTTTTATTCCATTATCTTCTGCAGGGTTATGAGAAGCTGAGATCATAATTCCGGCATCTGCACCAAGTGCACGGGTTAGAAATGAAACAACAGGAGTTGGAAGAGGCCCAACTAAAAATACTGTTGCGCCCATTGCAACTAAACCAGAAGTTAGTGCAGTTTCTAACATGTAACCAGAGAGTCTTGTATCTTTTCCAATTACTACTTTTGGGGTGACTCCTCTTTTTTCAAAATGCAAAGCAGTTGCCTTTCCTAATTTGAGAACAAGCTCGGGTGTCATCGGGTAGTGATTTGCTTTCCCACGTATACCATCTGTTCCGAAGAGTTTTCTCATGGCAATCACAGTTATACTCTCTTTAATGAACCTGCATCAACTATCCAAACCTTAACGCCGAGACGTGTTTGTGGATCAATTTGCACTAAAAAAATATCCCGAGCAGGATAATACTTATTCCTATCCATTATTTCACTAAGACGGCGCACTTCTTTGTTCATTGCATCGTAATTAGGTATTAGACGTCTAACAAAAGTAATAGGACGTACAAAATATTTTCCACCTTTGGTCAAGTCAGTAAGTATAATCTGCGGATACTCATTTTTTTTTGTTTTAATCAATCTCGCAGTTGGGACAACGTTTGCCCTTAGCGCAGGTATCTTTCTTAAAGCTGTCAATAACCTTACTTGTCTTGCAGGAGGTTGGCCTGGATTATAAAAGGTTTTTACTACAAACCCGTGAGACTTTTTTTTACCGGCAAAAGATTCCGCGGTAATAGTTTGAAATGTAATGCTTCCTTCAAGACCACCCGCTACCATTTCGCCTTTTGGAATCATCACTTTAGAAAAAAGTTCTTTGTTTTCAGCAACTGAAACAACGAATCTTTTTCTATTCCGCGCTAAAATAACTTTTTTTGCAGGTAACATAAAATTTCACTTCACCGTAACCGATTTTGCCAAATTGCGAGGCTTATCAGGATCAAGTCCGCGCTCAAGAGCTAAATAATACGCTAAAAGTTGAACAGGAATAATCTGTTCAATTGGAGCAATTCCGTGTTCTCCATTGGTTTGCAAAAACTCATCAAATACTTCATTCTTTTCAGAATCAATTCCTATAATGTATGCTCCCCTGGTTTTCATCTCTATTGCATTGCTAAGAATTGTTGGCCTTGAACTGCTTGTTACCAGTGCAATTGCAGGAGTTCCTTCTTCCACTAAAGCAATTGTCCCGTGCTTTAGCTCAGCTCCTGCAAATCCTTCTGCGTGAATATAACTAACTTCTTTAATCTTAAGCGCTGCTTCAAGAGCCAAAGGATATGCTTCTTCTCTACCGATTACAAAAATATCTTTTGAATTTGCAAGTTTTTTTGCAAGTGTTTTTGCTGAATCATTGAGTTTTAGAAGGTTTTTTGCTACCCAGACAGATACTGTATTTTTGAGAAGGTTTCTGCAAAACGCTGCATCATTAATTAGAGAATGCGCAAGTAAAAGCAAAATTGCAACCTGCGAAGTGAAACTTTTTGTTGAGAGCACACATATTTCAGGTCCGGCGTTCATGAGAAGCGAAATATCGGAGAGTCTCATTACACTTGAATCCATGACATTTACAATACTTGCAATTTTTGCGCCTTTTGACTTTGCAACCTTTAAGCACTCAAGCAAATCAGCTGTTTCTCCGCTCTGGCTGATTCCGATTACAAGAGAATTCGAATCAAAGAATGGAATATGCTGGATAAATTCTGAAGCAAGAATTGGTGTTACTCTAACCTTTCCTATAAGTGCGAAAAAATATGCGCCGAGAAGGGATGCATGATAAGATGATCCGCAACCTGCAAGATAAACATTTTTGGAATTTTTTATCATTGAAACAAGTTTTTCCAAAGTCTCTTTTGGCTGCTCCGTTGCTGCAATTATTGTCTGTGGCTGTTCGAAAATTTCTTTTATCATAAAGTGCTCATAGTTTCCTTTCTTTGATTGTTCAACAGTCCATTTGAGTTCTTTTATCCGATATTTTTTTTGCGCTCCTGATGAAACATCAAGAACTTTTAGCGAATCAGAAATTATTGCCATTTCATTATCATTAAGAAAAACCGCGCGGTTTGTCCTTGCAATAAAACCAGTCGCATCTGAAGCAACAAAGAATTCTTTGTTGCCAATTCCTAAAACAAGCGGCGAGCCGTTTCTTGCGCAAACAATTTTTTGCGCCCCTAAGCTGAGCGCTGCTATTGCATAGTATCCATCAATTCGCAAAAGTGCCTGCCTAACCGCTTCTTCAAAACTAACACCTGATTGCAGGTTTAATTGTATAAGATTTGGAATAACTTCTGAATCAGTATCTGAAATAAATTTTATCCCCTTCAATGAAAGCTCTAATTTGAGTTCAGAATAATTTTCAACAATACCGTTGTGAACAACAGCAATCTTACCATCATTTGATAGATGCGGATGTGCATTCTTTTGCAAAACTTTTCCGTGTGTTGCCCAGCGTGTGTGACCGAGCGCAATTTTAGAATCGGATTTAACTGAGAGCTTTGCCTGCCCGATTTTACCTACATGCTTTTCTACATAAAACAAATTTGTTTTACCGCTTTGCTCTGCAAACGTAATACCCCACGAATCATACCCACGATACTCTAGGGCCTTTAGCCCTTCAAGTGAGCGCTCCGCCGCATTGTTTCCGATAATGCCGATTATTCCACACATTCTACAAAATAAGCCAAAGAAAGGGTTAAAAAGACTCAATATACTAATATTATTATAAAAGCAATACTAGTATTAAATATTTCGTAGTACTTAGGTGAACTAAATGGACAAGCTCATTTTGGGAAACGCGGATTCGCAGGTGCAGATTGAAACAAAAGTAATTACTGATGCGGCGAAACTTCGCCCGCTTTTAAACAATGATTGCTGGAAAATTTTTGGAAAATTACAGCAATCGCCAAGCTATCCGGCTGCGATTGCAAAAGAGCTTGCAATTAATGAGCAAAAAGTATACTACTACATTAAGCAGCTAAAAAACTCTGGGCTAATTACTGTTGAGAAAACCGAAGAGCGCAATGGCGCTGTTGCTAAGTTCTACTCAGCAACATTTGATTCTTTTTCAATTGTTCCAAACCGCGAAAACCTAAAGGAAGGACAAAAAATTATTAGAAAAGATTCTGCGCAAAAAAGTGAAGCTTCAGAATTTTTGCAGGATTTTACAAAAAACGGAATATTTAACGCAAAAATTGTTGTGGGCTCACCAGATCCTCATGGAGCAGCCAAAGCACGCGCAAGAGATGGACATTTTGCAGCAGAAATTGCCGCATTCATGGGCTCAAACTGCAAAGGGTACGAATCGCCGCTTGTTTTTTTGGATACAATGGTAAAAGATCTCAAAAATGAAAATTCTAATTTAGTAATTATCGGCGGACCGCTTACAAATAAATTAGCAGGCCAGGTGAACGAATTTTTGCCAATAAAATTTTCGGCGTCAACAGGAAACTGGGTATTAAGCTCCAGCGCGTCCGGAAAGAATTACTCGGATGATTCAGTAGGAGTTATAGAAAAAATCCCGCACCCATTTTTCAGGGGAAAGTGGATTCTTTTCCTTGCGGGAAGGCGCAATTCCGGGACAATCTCGGCAATTCTTGCGCTTACAAAAAGGACTCACAAAGCGGTTTTGCCAAACAGCGCGAATGCAAAAATCGGTGCCCGCGTTGTTGAAGGCCTTGACATTGACGGCGACGGACTTATTGATGACGTCGAATTTCGGGAGTGAAGCCGTGGTCGTTCAAAATATTGTATTCGTTTGTCCTCACGGAATTTAGGCCTTTCAGGACTTTTAGCATCAGAAATGGATTATAGTGAACCGCTTTAATTTTTGAACATTTGAAGGAAATAAAGTTAAGTCCAGTTGCTGTCAAAAGTAGGTACATAAGACATGGAAGGGCAATTATACGAAAACAGCTAAGAAGGATTTCTCCCATTCCTTAGAAATCGGATTGGTTTTCCGTCAATTCATTTTAGCTATAAGCCCTTGTGCAATCATTTTTGCCGCGTCTTCATTGTTTGTCGATTTCACTATTATCTTCCCGCTCGTGAATAGCGAAACGTCCTTTCCGCCTAATTTTAGCATGAGCAGGTAGGGCGTTTCGATTTCGACAAAAACCCCGTTGTTTCGAAGGGCAGATGCCACTGTTTGGAGGTTAAGGCTATAATCTGTCTTTGGGACAAATTCAAAGGCAATCCTTGATTTGCAGGGAGACCCCACAAAACCCGAAAGCTCGATTTTTCCATTAACCACAATGAGAATTGGATTTAAGTCGTATATAATGCTATTCCGGCATTATTTGGCTGTCTTATCCCGAATTAATGTCCTTCGTAAAATAGCTTCTGGACAGCCAGAAG
>CAZEBH010000035.1:0-12265 GCA_964510425.1 uncultured archaeon
AACTATTCTTCCATCGCCGGCATTCTCAACCGCGCTGACCGCAATTACAATCCCACTGTCCTCATCCAGTACGCCCTCGTATGCCTTGCGTGCCTGCGCAAGAAGAGTCTTGCCCAAATCATTTCCTATTTCAGAGGGCGGAACCCTCACAGTATCCCTAATCACCTGCCGCATGTACATATATTTTCACCATCCCTAATCAAGTTCAAGAAATTTTCTCTGCCTTAAAATCAGCACTTTGCCACCTAATTCTCTCACGGAATCTTTTAATTCCTTGTCATTGGTGCCAATAATCGCATTTGGAGCCATTTTCAGCAGTGCCAAATCAGCCGTTTTCTGCCCCAAATCCACTACTTCTGCCCCGTTCTTTTCCATTGAAATTTTCGCTATTTTTGCCTCTTTTGCGATTGTTTTGCCTCTTTTTGAAAGCCCATCAAGTTCGCGCACAACTTCTTGCGGGACAACAAAATTCACCCGCCCAAAAATCTCGCGCGCCTCCCTGAAAACATCCACATTGAATCTCTCAATGTTAAGAAGCATATTAGTGTCAAACACAACAGTCACAACATCCGCATCCTTTTTTGCCTTTTCAGTTTTTGAAATGGCAACATTCACCTGCACACCCCGTAGGCGCGCAGCCTCCACCCGCTCTGCTCGCGCTTGCTTATCGCAACCTTCTGCCCCTTCTCGATTGCAACAGGGCTTCGCAGGCTAATTTCAAACATGTCCTTGCCGGACATTCTTGCAACCTGCCCGACAACAGTTGAAGTTGCAATTGCAAGCACGACAAAATCATTCACCTTAAGTTCGCCGCTCTTCTTGTCAATGAGCCTCTCAAGCGGTTTCACTTCAAGTTTCACAAGCGTTTCCGGCTTTGGAAGGGTTCCCGGGTTTCCCACAACCTGCCCGCGCATCTCGTCATTTTTTGTAAAAAACGGGTCCAGCGTTGTCCCAACCGCAACCAGCCCACCCGCACGTGCCTTATCCAATCTTCCGCCCTCAATTCCTAGGCTCAGAACCGTTGTCTCACCTATTTTGTCATCCGATCCCGGGGATATTTCAATTTTATCGCCGACCTTCAGAACCCCGCTCACAATGCTCCCGCCAATAACCCCGCCTTTGATGCCGGAAATTTTTGCGCCCGGTTTATTCACATCAAAGCTTCTTACAATAAACATCCGCAAATCCTTTGACTGCCCATGCTTTGGCGTCGGAATTGTTTGCTCGATTTTGTCAATAAGAAGGTCAATGTTCAGCCCGAGGTTTGCCGCAACCGGCACAACCGGGGTGCCCTCATAGCCATACTGTTTTAGGAACGCAATTATTTCATTAAAGCTCTCCTTTGCCCTTGCAGAATCCACCAAATCAATTTTGTTCTGCGCGACAACAACATTTTTTACCCCGCCAATGCCAAGTGCCATCAGGTGCTCGGCCGTGCTTGGCTGCGGGCATTTCTCATTTGCCGAAATCACAAGAATCGCGCCATCCATGAGCACCGCGCCCGAGAGCATTGTTGCCATCAGGGTCTCGTGTCCGGGCGCATCAATAAAAGATACCCTTCGCAGCGGCACCGCTTCTCCCATTCCGGCGGCGCATATGCCGGTGGCATTGTAGCCTTCCGACCCCTGTGCCCTGTCGCATTTATAGAATGTGGCATCGGCGTACCCGAGCCTTATTGAAATCCCCTGCTTTATTTCCTCGCTGTGGGTGTCAGCCCATTTGCCCGTGAGGGTCTTGACAATGCTAGTTTTTCCATGGTCTACATGGCCAATAACCCCGATGTTTACCACGGCCTGCTGTGCCAATGGCTTAGAAGCGGGGCTTTTTGTTTTTGCAGCAGCCGCAGCGGTAGGTTGTGCGGCAGCTTTCTCTTTATGCTCAACTGTCTTTGTCTCGGCTTTGCCGCCCTGCTTTGGGTGCCCAGTTTCGCTTTTTTTTGCCATTCAATACGCCGCTTTTTCACCAATTTTTAATTTTTTTACTTTGATTTCTTTATCAGCTTTGCTTCCTCGGCTGAAATCTTGCCAACATTTTCAAGTGATTCCTTTACCATCCGGTCTTTTACCGACAGTTTCTCATCTTTCTTTTCAGTTGAACCGAGAATTTCCGAAAGCGCCTTTGCGCCGTCCTTAGTTACCTTGAGGTTTAGCTGGGAAATTTCGTTTGTGACCACGTTTCCCCTGCGCCTGATTTTTTGCCTGATACCCTTTTTTGCGTTCGTTACCGCATATATTTCCCTGCGGTTGCTTCCAGCCATATCTGGCTTCATCGGAAAGCCTTCCTTGTCCGAGCCTCCCGTTATCTGGGCGGTGTATCCGTCAAGGCCTATCAGGCCAAGTTCCACACTCTCACCGATTTTCTTGCCCAAAAAAACCGCCGCGTTATCGATTTTTTTGGAATATGCCTTCCTTGTTTTTGGGTCTGACACCACTATGTTCATTTCACATTACCTCCGGATAAATTAAGCTTCAATGTTTTCACCCTCAAGTTTTTTTATCTCTTCAACAAGCTCCAGTTCTGCGCTTGAAAGCGAATCCCCGAGCGATTGCAGCTCGTTGAAATGCCCGCTTGGGATATAACTATAGAGTTCATCCCCCTCAAAAATGCCCCTGCCCACAACCGCATCATCAATCGAAACCGCAACTTCCTGCCCCTTTGTCGCCTCTTCAATTGACTTGCCATCATTTTGCAATCCCATTACTTTGCCAATTATTTCCCCCTCAGAATTCATTACGCGAATGCCCCTGCGCACCTTGCCCTCAAGCACGCGCACTCCGACAATGGCAGGGCTGCTGTGGCGAAAAACCATTCCCTTAAGTATTTCGAATTTTGCGGGGAGCACAACAACCGAGAGCTTCTCTTTTCTCTGAGCATCCTTTTCCTCCTTTACCCACTTGTCATAATCTTCAAGCAGCCTGTAGACAACATCATTTGTGAATATCCGCACATTGCGCTTCTTGGCCTCTGCCGCCGCGCCCTCACTGACTTTTGTGTGGAATGCAAAAATCACGCCCTTAAACCTGTCCTTATTCATCACCGATTCGATTTCCAGAACATCCTTGCGTGCAATCTCGCCAACATCCGCCTTCTTCACCTTAATCCCTTTTCCCTCAAGCAGCTTAATTACCGCCTCAAGGCTGCCAAGGGTATTGCTTCGAACAATCGGTCCGACAGAATCCGAATCGATTTTTATCCTGTGAATTTCCTCTGAAATCTCCTTCTCCGCCTGTTCCGACCAGTGCCTCACGGGCGAACCGCAGAGCGCATCATCCATATTCGGCGCCGAAATTTTCACCCCCGAAGCCGCGTGCACTTCCTGAACATTAACAAACTTTTCCCCGGAGCCAGCAGATATCCCGCCATCAATTTTTGGCTCAAGCAGGGCGCGCACCTTGGTCCTGATAATCCCGTTCAATCCCCCGAGGCATATTTCCTCGCCCACGCGCAGCATGCCATCATATAAAATAACATCAATTGTTTTGCCAAGGCCCCTCTCCTCGCGCACCTCAAGAACCGTGCCCCTGCACTTTCCCTTTTCATGAATCACAAGCTTTTTGTCAAGATACTTCTGTGAGAGCGCGGCAAGAAACATCAAAAGCTCGGGAATTCCCACGCGCATTTTCGCGGAAACCGGAATTATTGCAACCTCTTTTGTAAAATCCTTCACCCGGTCAAAGCGCTCGCTCGGAAAACCCTTCTCGTGCAGCTGCCCGACAAGCGTGTAGATTTTCGTATCAAGAATTTCAAGGACATCATCGCGCTGCCTTGGAAGCGAATCAGAAATCGGGCCTGGTTCAACCACCCACCCCCTTATCATATCAACCTTGTTTGCGGCGACAATAAACGGGCACTTGTAGCTGCGCAGAATTTCTATAGCTTCAAGCGTCTGCTCCTCAAGCCCCTTGTGAATGTCCACCACCACAACCGCCAAATCAGCAATGCTCCCGCCCCTTCTTCGTAAGTTTGTGAAAGCCTCGTGTCCGGGCGTGTCAATGAAAAGAAGCCCCGGGATTTCTATATTGAATTTGTATTTTTCAAGAAGATTTTTCGAAAGGTCAACTATTACTGATGAGCGCACTTCAGTTGCGCCGATGTGCTGTGTAATGCCCCCGGCTTCCTTTTCCGAAACTGCGGTGCCCCTGATTGAGTCAAGCATTCTGGTTTTCCCGGCATCAACATGACCCAGCACGGTAATTATCGGTTTTCTTATAACAGCCATAAAAATCACTTTTGCTTCAGAACCCTGTTGAGCCAAATCCGCCTTTCCCGCGCGAACTTGCTTCCAATTCCAAGACTTCAGAAATTTCCGGTAGCTCAACTTTATTGAAAACGACCTGGCAGACCTTTTTGCCTTTCTCAATTTTGTATTCCTTTTCCCCCAAATTTATCACAATGACCTTTATCTCGCCCCGATATCCCGCATCAATTGTTCCGGGCGAATTTAGCATTGTAATTCCGTATTCGATTGCAAGCCCGCTTTTTGGCCGGATTTGCGCCTCATATCCATGTTCAATGGCCATGCTAATTCCGGTTCCTATGAGCCTTCGCTCCATCGGTTTTAGGGTGGCATCTTCAGTGCTGTAGAGGTCAAAGCCGGCGTCTCCAACATGCTCCAATTTGGGCAATTTCGCATCTTTGGAAAATCGCTTTATAGAAACCTTCAACTTAGCACCTTTCAAAAATCATTTCTTCTCGCTCTCGGAATAAATCATTTCCGAATCCACCCTCTGGTATTCGAAAATTTCCCCTTCCCTGAAAAATCTCTTTATTTCCTTCTCCGCTGCCTCTGAGCTGTCTGAGGCGTGTATTATCGTGTTCTGAATGCTTAGCGAAAAATCCCCGCGGATTGTTCCAGGCTGTGCCTGCGTTCCTTCTGTTACGCCTGCCATTACCCTTACAACATCCACAACCTTGCGGCCTTCGAGCACCATTACAATGCTTGGCGCCCTTTTCATGAACTCCTTTATGCTCCGGAAAAACGGCTTCGCAACAAGGTGCGCGTAGTGCTCTTCGAGGATTTTATCCGAAAGATGGGTCATTTTGATGCCCACAACCTTTATTCCCTTCCTTTCAAACCTGCTGACAACTTCGCCAACGAGGGCGCGGTTTAGTGCGTCGGGTTTTATTATGATTAGTGTGCGTTCCATTCTGAACCATCCCTCCAGTGTTTTCACTTCTGCGCTGCCCTGCTCTTCACTGCCGCAGCCTGCCCTGATTTGAGCTTTATCTGCTTTTCCTTGTGGTAGAAATTCGTCCATTTTGTTTCGCTCGGAGTGCGGTTCATGCGCAGAAAATTCTTCTCCGATTTCTTGTCTGCGAACCAGTAGACGGTTCCGTCCTTTTTCACATACATAAGCCCCATTCCTTTTGGGATTTCCTTTCCGGTAAATGTGTCCATTGGCATTTCTTTCACCATTCACGCCTTGATTTCCTTTGCTTCCCTTTCAGTTGAGAGAAGAATTATTACATCTCCCTTCTTGCAGTTGCCCTTGATGTTGCGCCTCTTGACGCGGCCGGCTTCAGGGCCTTCTAGTATCTTGCACAGGGCCTGCACTATTTCTCCGTACACTCCTGTGCGTCCGAGTATTTCAACAACTTCAGCAGGTGTTCCCTTTTCCATCAGCGTACACCTCCGCTGACAAGGTGTTCTACTCCCGCTTCGCTCGGTAGAACTTGTTCACTCCGTTCGCATTCCGTGTTCATCCATTCACCCTTTTTACTTTGAAGATTCCTGCAGCTTTTTTGTAAAGTCCGCAAAATCCTTTTTTGTATCTCCCTCATCAAGAACAGCAATAGCCGCAGTTCCGACTTCTAGACCAACATACTGCCCCAAGCCCTTTTTGGTTGAAACATAGCTGTACGGTATGTTTTTTTCCCTGCAGATTAGCGGCAGGTGCATTACAATTTCCGGGGGCGATACGTCTTCTGCTATTACTATTAATTTTGCAACCCCTCTCTCCGCTGCCTTGGTCGCTTCGTTTGCGCCAATTCTAACCTTTCCGCTTTTTGCAATCTTTTCAAGTAGACCTGCTTGCTTAGCCTTAAGTTCTTCTGGTACGCTGAATTTTACGAATTCTGCCATTTGCTACACCTCCTTGGCCCCCTTGGGGGCTTCATTGTCATAGGCAAAATGAGAATATTATACAAAAGTGCCCCTGAAAGGGTTTAAAAAGGCTGAGGAGGAAACGCGGACTTGTTATGTTGAAGTAAAGTAGTTGTTGAATAAATAAGTTGCCGCTTGTTTGGCACTTTGAAGTCTTGGTATGGTTTAAATATGTATAGTATGTAAATAGTATGTAGGTGATTTCATGTATGAAGGCATCAGTTCTGTTGGCGAACGCGGTCAGATAACCTTGCCAAAAGCTTTAAGGGCGGCTAAAGGGATTAAGCCCAAAGACAAGGTTATCGTGAAGATTGAAGACGAGAGAATAGTGGTGGAGAAGGCAATAAGCCGCAAGGAAAAGGAAAAGCTCATGGTAGAAGGCTATAGGAAGCTCGCGGCTCTGGATTTGGCTATAGAAGATGAAATGAAGCACGTCAGCAAAGAGGCGGACAGGTTTTTGGATGACTATTAAGCGCGGTGATGTTGTGCTTGTTGACCTTGAGTCCGTGAAGGGCTCCGAGCAGGGCAAGACTCGTCCATGCCTTGTGATACAAAACAACAAGGGAAACGAAGTGAGTCCCACCACAATCATTGCCGCAATCACTTCAAAATCAGAAAAGGAATACCCGTTCACCGTGCACGTGGCAGCAGGCGATGGAAACCTGCCAAAGGACAGCGCAGTCCTTTGCAATCACATAAGGACAATTTCCTCTAAAGACAGAATAATGAAAATTCTTGGCTCATTAAAGCCTGAAACTATGAGGAAAGTGGACACCGCGCTTAAGGTGAGCCTGGCATTGGACTGAAGCAATCTTATATCGTTTTTGAAGTCAACTTATTATTTTGCTCAAAGACCTCTCCACCCGTTGAAAGTCCATGAATTCAACGAGTAGTCATCACCGACTCTGTCCATGCGATTATATTGTTGCCCGCTGGGCTTTCTTGTCGCTTATTGCAACCGCAAGAACAACGCAGAAATTTTCGTAAACCAGATAATAAAGCCTGTTGCCTTCGAACTTTTTTTCCCTGAAAAACGGCAGACCGGAAAGCGGTTTGCCCACGGAACTGCCTTTCTCTGAGAGTTGCGCAAGGAACTTCAGGACGCGTTCTTTCCCAGGCTCTACTCGTGGCAAAACCACGCAACAGGCCTTGAGCTATCAAGCGAATCAATTACGCAAAAGCCCTTCTTTTCAAGATACAAATACATGCCATTCTTTAGTTCCATTGATTCAATCACACCAACTTCGCGCGAGCCATCCGGCAATTTGAGCTCCAAATCCATCATCTCAGAAATCCAAGGCAGCACGGCTTTTTTTGAGGTGTCAGTTCCTGCAAATTTTCCCAATAAAGTAAAACCTTCCTTTTGGTCCAGGTGCACATTGTACACTCCGCGCAGGCGGAAAACATTCTCCTTCAAAGATTTTATTTCAGTGCCGGAAACCAAAAATGTGTGCATCCCGCGCGGCAAGTTAATGCTCTTGCCATCCTTTTCAACTTCCACTTCCTCGTGCGAAATAACCTGAAGTTTCACAGGGTCCATCAAATATGTCGTGCGCACTGCCTTTTCCCGGATAATGTCCCTGTTATATGAAGCCAGTTTATCCATGGAAATGTTCGCATCGCTTGTTGTGAGGCCTGAATCAATTATGATTTTTTGCAGTGCCTCAGCCCGAAAGCCGCGCCTGTGAAGTGCGCGCAGAGTTCCAAGCCTTATATCATCCCATCCTGTGTATTCTCCTGCGGCAATGCCTGCCTTTATTTTCGATGTGCTAAGCACCATATCGCCAAGCGAGAGCCTTCCGAAATGAATCGCGTGAGGCTGCGTCCAGCCAAAATAATCATAGAGGTATTTTTGTTTTGTCGAGTTCTGTGCATGCTCCTGCCCGCGCAAAATCAGGGTCACCCCCATCTCGTGGTCATCAATTGCGGATTCGAACATAAAGCTTGGCCAGACATGGTCATTGCCGCTAGCGCGCGGATGCTCCGGTTTATCCACGATGCGCGCAAGCCACCAGTCCCGAACGCTCGGGTCAGGATTTTTCAAATCGGTTTTAAGCCGCAGCACGGCTTCGCCCTCTTTTAATTCATGCGAAATCATTTTTTCAAAAAGTTCAAGCTGTTTTTTTTCGGCCTTTTCCCTGCAGGGGCACGCTTTTTTTGCATCGATTTTTTCCTTCCATTTTTTGCTCTCGCAAGAGCAAACATACGCCTTGCCCATGCCGATAAGTTTTCTCATGTAACCATAGTAAAGCCTGAGCCTGTCAGAAGCAAAATAAACTTCGCCGATTTTTATTCCAAACCATTCAAGGTCCCTGCGGAATTCCTCTTCAGGATTTTCCATGGGTTTTTTTACTTTAGGGTCAGTGTCCTCAAAGCGCAAAATGAATTTGCCCCCGTATTTTTCAGCGTAAGCATAACTCAAAAATGCGGCTCTTGCGTTTCCAAGATGAGGCGGTCCGTTAGGGTTAGGGGCGTAGCGCGTGACAACTGTTTCACCCTTTTCAGCCCACTCAAGTGGGGGGAGGCCAACGCGCTCGGCTTTAGGCTTTAACTCATAACCTGTTTCAAATGATTTGAATTCGGATTCGATTTTTTCACTGTTCATTGAGTTGACTTTCTTTACCGCATCTGAGGCAATTGGCACTAATTCTTTTACATTTAAATCCTTATGCAGCGCCTTTAGTTTTCCAATCACTGCGCCCATATCAGCCTTTCCGCCGTGCTCAAAAGCATTTTTTATCGCGTAGCGGTAGGCAGTCTGTTTTGAATCCATAATAATTAGTTCAGTGCGCAAAAGTTTAAAGCCCGACCTACCAGTCCAAAATTGGCAGGCAGAACAAATCTTAATTTAAAAATCACTTGGCTTTTGCCTTTGGCTTCTCTTTTCCTTTAAACGCCCATTTGGAGCCCTTTGGCTTTTCGCCCTCTCCAGTGTTAGCGCCGCTGTTCATAAATGCGCTGAAAAGTTTTTTGAAATTCATGTAATTCCCCCTATGTTCTATACAACACGAAAGCTTTTTATCCTATATTTCCTTGCCAAGTTCCCACGCGTGGTCAAAATATTTCTTGAATGCGCTTGCCATTGGCCTGTTGTCCGGCCAGATTGTAAAATGGTATTCGGGTTTGTCCTGTGAAAAATCGCTAAGGGCCAGAACAACCTTTTTGTTATCAATAATGTAGGCGTTTATCCCATGCTCAAAGCCTTTCAGTTCAGCTCCCGATTGCGTGAACTCCTTTGCGACCTTGTCCCCGCCCTCATTAATTTTGCTGATAAGTTTTATTTCCACATTTCTTGCCGCCGCATTTTTCATAGGATTTTTCAAAAGCACATGTTCCTTACTTATCGGAGTAATCGCATGCACGCTCTCTTTTGCGCTGTCGATTTCCTGCCCGAGTATTTTCATGAAATCATTTTTGTCCTTAACCTTCATAACCCTCTCATGCTTTACATCGCCAGAACTTAGCGTAATTCTTTGCCTGAGTTCGCGCGCGCGCGCTTCGAGTTCTTGCAATTCTTTTTTCTTCTCTTCAATAAGCGTGCTGAAAACCTTTTCAGGTTCAATTGACATGTATCGTTTGGGCCTGCCGTGAATTTCAATAATCAGATTTTTTTTTGTGAGCCTGTCAAGCACATCATAAACCCTGGTTTTCGGGACCTGCGCGAGGCGTGAAATTTCAGGTGCTTCGGATTCACGCAAATTGAAAAGTGCAGAGAGAGTCTTTGCCTCATACTCGGTAAGCCCGAGCTTTTCCAAGAAGGAATTCACTTCGTATTCTTCCATTTAAAATCACGCAAAACCCTAAATTGCCCTATTATAGCAAACAAAGAAAATAATCCGATAAAATTTTCATGTTTGCTATCTATCAAGCCAAGAAAAATACTCTTTGGCTTGATATAATATATGCCCACCCGCTTATTTAAATTTACTGTTTACGGTTAGCTAATTATTAATTTGTGGGGGGGGTGGGTGGTTAACGAACCTTTTTGGCAGAGCGCCCAAAACACCACTTTTATGCCAATATTAGCCACTTTTAAAGTCGAATTCTAGCCAAAAACAGGCAATTTTTGGGTGTCAGGTAAGCATATTTCAAGCTATCAGGCACTCTATTAATGCGCCCTTGAACCAGGCGTGTTGTGTGGGAACTGGCGCTCCTGCCGATCAAAGCTTCTAAAGCCTCCGCCAAATCCCCCTCCGATGCCGGGCTTGCGCCCAAAGCCCCCGCCCCTGCCTCCTGCTGGGCGTTCCCTTCTGCCGCCCTTGCGGTCCTGCCTTTCAAGGTTTCTTCTCTGCTCCTCTTCTTCGCCCTCTTTCATTTTGTATTCAAAATCATCAGGTGTTTTTGTGAATTCGGAATCCGACTTGATATCTCCCCTTTCCTTGAGGATTTCCTTTGCCAAAATCCAGTATGCAAGTGCAAGGCTCTTTCGGCCCTTGTTGTTTATCGGCACCGCGAGGTCAATGTTTTTCAGGGCATTATTTGTTGAAGCCATCCCGACAACCGGAATTCTAACCCTTGTCGCTTCCTCTATTGCCTGAAAATCATACTCGGGATCAGTTACAAGAATTATTTTCGGTTCGGCATATCTTGTGCACTGCGGGTTTGTAAATGTTCCCGGGACAAATCTTCCCGTAATTGCCCTTGCACCTATTGCCTCTGCAAATGCCTTCACTGGAGTTTGGCCGTAGCTCTTGCGCGAAACAATCACGATTTTTCCGCCCTTGAATTTTGAGAGCATGCTCGCAGCCGCCTTGAGCCTGTCATCAACAACCTGCACATCAAGCACATTCAATCCGTCCTTGCGGACCTTGTAAATATACCTTCTCATATCCCCTGACTTGAATTTCGTTCCGATGTGAGAACCGGTGTTCAGGTAGCGCTCGGTTTCCACAAGTTTTGTGTGCTTTAGCTCATTATCATCAAACTGGCCTTTGCGGTCAGATTTTGCCTCGCGCCTCTCAACCGCCTGCTGCGGGTCAACCGCAACGGCTTTTTGCGCAACCGGTGCGGCCTGCACAGCCACCGGCGCCTTCTCTTCGCGTGCCTTTTTCTTTGCGTGCTCATCTGCTTCAGGCTCTGCAGTTTCAATTTCAGTTTTCTTTTTTGCAGCCATTCACTTCACGCCCTTGTGCCTTAAAATTTCATCCATGAAGTCCACATGGGTAAAAATCATCCTTCTGCAGCAGTACTTCCTGATTCCAAGATCGTCAAGCACCCGCTCGCCATCCTCGCCGCGCAAAACGCGCTCCTTGTACTTTTCGTAACTCTCTCCAACAACCGTTCCGCAGCTGAAACATCTAACCGGTACTATCATGTTTTCATCTCCTCAACTATTGCGACAGTTGGGGCCGCGCCCTATCGTTGCCTCTTGGCCCGATAAGCCCATAACCCGAACAAAATCCAAAACTTTTCATTCATCTCCTGCTTAACTGCCTCTTCTTCCTTGCTTTTCTTCCAAGAGGCTTTTTGGGCTCGACCCTTCTTGCATCATCAACAAGCATCATCCTGTCATATGCGACCATGCGCTTTTTCATTTTTTCATCAGGCCTGTACTCCAAAAGCACCTTTGCAATAGCCGCTCTTGAAGCAACCATCTGGCCCATGAACCCGCCGCCCTCAACACTTACTTCAATATCAACTTCCTCTGCAACTGACCCTGCTATATCAATAGGTTCGCGCAAAAAATCAACAACATATTCCGGTGTAATTGTGAGAATATTCCGGCTGTTTATGCGCACCGTGCCCCCGCCCTTTCGCACAACTGCGCGGGCTGTGGCTTCCTTTTTCTTTGCCTTCGAAGTTATTCCCCTGCGCTTTTTCTTTTTCACTTCACTCATTTTTTACACATCCACAAAACCAAATTATCTGTCTTACCAATTCGCTCCGAGCGCCCTGCTGATTTGCCCAATTGTCATGAAACCTTTGCCTAGCCTGTTCTGCGCGTTCTCTATTTTTTCCGTTTTTTCGGTCTGCAGCTCGATTGGAATTCCAATGTGAACCCGCAGGTTCTTGAAGGATGCTTTTCCGGTGGCTGTTTTCCATGGCAACATGCCACGCACCGCGTACCTTACAATCTTATCGGGCATTCTTGAATAGTTCGGGCCCTTGTGCGGATTGCCTTTCGGGCTTATTTCAAGCCTTGTTCTGAAGCGCTTCATTATG
>CAZEBH010000036.1:0-12163 GCA_964510425.1 uncultured archaeon
AAAGGAGAATTGGCATGAAATCCTTTATAACGGACAATAAATCGGGACAACACACTTTCACGACTATTTTTCCTTTTCAGATTTTATGCCAAGCTCTGTGTCAAGTTCTAGCGCGGTTCTTTTCATCTTGGTAAAGATGCGCTCGACATCCTCTTCGATTTCCTCAATTGTGCGGTAAATTGAGCGCGAGCGTGAGGAGTAAAACCTGCCATTTCTTGTAATTAACCCAGAGCGCATCAAATTGTTCAGATGGTTTATAACAGCGCCTCTGCTCATGCCAACGCGCTCTGAAATAGCACTTGACGAAAGGGCCTGCCCGCTCTCGGTTGCCTTTAAAATTTCACGAAAAACATTCGATGCCGTCTTATCGCGGTCAATGGGTTCAAAAAACCCAAGCGACTGGCAAATCCAATCAAGTTCGTCAAGTGGCCTTTGGGAAAATGGCTGCTCCACTTTTCTTATGACAATTTTAAAGGACGCCCGGCTTATTGGAACGGTTCGCTCGTTATGCTCTCGCATAACAAAAATGGCAGTTGAAAGGTTTAAAAAGGTTTTGATTAAAAAATAGTGTAAATGATTAAAGCTTTTAGTCAAAATGTGTGTTTTTAGGCGATATAGTGGATAAAAACAGCCAAGACCAAAAAAGTGAAAACCCGGAAAGTCCAGAAAAAAATGGAACTGGGCAGGCAATTAAAAATGATGAAGATGGGGCTTATGAGAAAAGGTTTGCAGAACTGAGTAAAATTGCACAGGATTACAAGGATACGCTTCAGAGGCTCCAGGCAGAATTTGAAAATGCGGCAAAGCGCACTGAGCGTGAAAGGGAGGATTTTCGAAAATTTGCAGGGGCAAGAATTATTGAGGAATTTATTCCGCTTGCAGATTCGATTGATGCGGGGCTAAAGCAGGCGGAGAAGTCAAAAAATGCGGAAATGCAAAATGGCTTTGAAATGCTAAGAAAGCAATTTACAAAAGTTCTTGGGAGAAATGGGGTGCACAGAATTGAGACAACTGGAAAAAAATTTGACCATTCATTGCACGAAGCGCTTATGACAACAAAAGATGAAACTAAAGAGGATGATATTATTCTTGAGGAATTTTCCAAAGGCTATACAATGAATGGCAAGATGTTAAGGCCCTCAAAAGTTAAGATTAATAGGAAAATTTAAAAAAGGAGAATGGAGGAGAACAATATGGCAAAAATAATAGGAATAGATCTCGGGACATCGAATTCAGCAGCGGCATTTTTGGAGGGCGGAAAGCCAAAAATAATCCCCTCTGCGGAGGGCAACACGGTTTATGGAAAAGCATTCCCAAGCGTAGTGGCGTTTACAAAAGACGGCCAGCTACTTGTGGGCGAACCTGCAAGAAGGCAGGCTATTTCAAACCCTGACAGGACTTTTTTTGGCTTCAAAAGAAAAATGGGGACAAATTTCAAGTACAGTGCAAATGGCAAGGACTATACGCCCCAACAGCTCTCTGCATTTGTCCTGCAGAAAATAAAAAAGGATGCCGAGGAATTTTTGGGCGAAAAAATCAGCAAGGTGGTAATAACGGTGCCCGCTTATTTTGATGACAACCAGAGGCAGGCAACAAAGGATGCTGGTTCAATTGCAGGGCTTGAAGTTGTTAGAATTGTAAATGAGCCAACTTCAGCTTCAATGGCATACGGGCTTGACAAGAAGAGCCAGAGCTTTAAGATTCTGGTGTTTGACTTGGGTGGCGGAACTCTTGATGTTACAATAATGGAATATGACAGTGGCGTCTTTGAAGTCCGCTCTACATCTGGCGATACACAACTTGGCGGACGGGACATGGACGAGGCCATTGTAAATTATATCAGCGCAGAATTCAAGCAAAAGGAAGGGGTTGATCTCAAAAAAGATACAACCGCAATGCAAAGAATTTCAGAGGCGGCAGAGAAGGCAAAAATAGAGCTCTCAACTGTTCTTGAAACAGAAATCAATCTGCCATACATCTCGGCAACTAACGAGGGGCCAAAACATTTGCAGCTAAAAATCAACCGTTCAAAACTCGAAGAACTAATTGCGCCGATTGTTAAAAGATGCGCAAAGCCTGTGCAGCAGGCTCTCGCGGATGCAAAAATGACTCCGGCTGACATTAGCAAGGTTGTACTTGTAGGCGGCCCTACAAGAATGCCGATAGTTCAGCAGTTCATAGAAAAGGAAGTTGGAACAAAAGTTGAGCGCGGGCTTGACCCAATGGAATGTGTTGCAATGGGCGCTGCAATACAGGCAGGAGTACTGGCGGGGGAAATAAAGGATGTCTTGCTGCTCGATGTGACACCGCTTAGTCTTGGCATTGAAACCTTGGGAGGGGTGTTCACAAAACTAATTGAAAGAAACACGACAATCCCGACCAAAAAAAGCCAGGTTTTTTCAACCGCTTCAGATAACCAGCCGGCAGTTGATATACATGTCCTGCAGGGCGAGAGGCAGATGTCTGCGGATAACAAAATGCTTGGAAATTTCCAGCTAACAGGAATTCCACCGGCACAAAGAGGAGTTCCGCAAATTGAAGTCAGCTTTGACATTGACGCGAATGGAATTGTACATGTCATGGCAAAAGATTTAGGCACTGGAAAAGAGCAGAGCGTAAAAATTGTGGCCTCACAAAAACTAACGGAGCAGGAAATCGAGAAGATGAAAAAGGATGCGCAGGCACATGAGGCTGAGGACAAGGTGAAGCGCGAGGAAGTTGAAACGATTAATAGCGCTGATGCAATGGTTTATAGCACCGATAAGCTCCTGGGTGAAATGAAGGGAAAAATCCCGGAAGAAAAACTCGCCTCGATTAAGGAAAAAAATGAGCAGATAAAAAAGCTCCTTTTAGAGCAGACAAAAGAAACCGGGAAAATAAAATCCGCACTCGAGGCGCTAAATAGCGAAGTGCAGGCGGCATCAAGTGAACTGTACAAAAACGCCCAGGCGCAGCAAGGCCAACCCGGGGCACAGAAAGGCGATAAGGGCGGCGATGATGGCAAGGTTGTCGATGCCGAATTTACAGAAGAGGACAAGAAAAAATAATTCGTGAAAAAACATGCCGGCCTGAGACCGGCAATTTTATTCTTTTAATAATTGGGCTAAGGCTTGGATTTGCATGGCAGAAGATTACTATAATATTTTAGGGCTTGAACGCGGAGCAAAATCTGAAGAAATAAAGCGCGCCTACAAAGAGCTTGCAAAAAAATACCACCCAGACCTAAACAAGGAAAAGGGCGCGGAGGACAAATTCAAGGAAGTCCAGCATGCATACTCAATTCTTGGCGATTCGCAAAAGAGGCACAGCTACGACCAGTTCGGCGAACAGGGCGAGAGGTTCTCGGGTTCATCCGGCTTTGCGGGCTTTGAAGATGGGGCTGATTTTTCAGATATTTTCTCCCAGTTCGGTTTTGGCGGCGGATTTTCTGATATTTTTGGCGAACAATTTGGTGGCGGGAGGCGGGGGCCTTTGCGCGGAGAGGATATAGCAGTGCGGCTCAATTTGTCTTTTGAAGAGGCGGCATTCGGCGCGAAAAAGGAAATAGGGCTTGATGTTGTTGAAGAGTGTGCGGAGTGCGAAGGCAGCGGGGCAAAATCGTCTTCCGGGAAAAAGAAGTGCGACCAGTGCGGCGGCTCTGGGGTTCAGAGGCAGACTCGCAGGACTTTTTTGGGGACAATACAAACACAGAGCACCTGCTCGAAGTGCCGCGGATTGGGAGAAATAATAATTGACCATTGCAAGACTTGCCAAGGAAGCGGCAGGGTTCGCAAGAGGAAAAAAATCACTATTACAATTCCTGAAGGAATTGACACAGGGCAGAATCTGCGCATGCGCGCCCAGGGAAACGCGGGCGAACGCGGCGCTACTAAGGGTGATTTGATTGCAATAATTTATGTCGAGCCGCATGAGATTTTCAGGCGCGATGGGGAGGACATTTATATGGAAGCTCCGCTCTCCTTTAGCGAGGCTGCGCTTGGGACAAATATTGACATCCCAACCCTCAAGGGCAAGGCAAGGCTCAAAATTCCCGCAGGAACGCAGAGCGGAACGATTTTCAAGATGGCGGACAGGGGCATAAAGATTGTGAACAAAAGCCAGCACGGAGACCAGTACGTGAAGGTTATTGTGAAAACTCCGGAAAAGCCCTCGAAGCATGAAATGGAGTTGCTCGAAAAGCTCTCCAAAGAGGAAGAGGTTTCGAAAGGCAGAAAGGGCTTTTTTGGAAGGTTCAAGGGGATATTTGAATGAAAAGACTTGAATAACTTCCAGATAAAATATATTCATTAAAGTAGAAAATAGGCTGGTAATGAAAAAGTGTATATGAATCAAAAAGACAGTGGCGGATTACTAGTTACATCAATAATTTTCACCATTGTTATTGTACTTAGTTTGGTTTTTTTTTGGAAAGTTATTCCAACTTTCCAGCCCCAAGTGCAGGAAATAATGCAAAAATAATAATACGGAGCAAATTACATTTTATTTATCATTTTCTTGATTATTTTATCTAAATCTTCTATTCCATTAATTTCAAAATATGTCGTGTGTATTCCTATTTTGAATGTTGCCCCAATTAAAGCTGAAACAACTCCTATTGCCATCATAAAATAAGGTAGAACAATTAGGATGCTCTGTTCTGGAAGTGTAAGATAAGTGCGGGAGCTGCAATACAAAATGCAAAACCACTACCAAAAAATAATTTTATATTGGAGTCAATTATTGTTCGCTCATTCAGTAATAAATCAAATTTGGCTTTCAATTGTTCTTTTTTACCCAAATAATCACGTTTTAGGAATTCTATAATTGCAAGTATATATAGATATTTTATCTTATTTAAATCTTAAACTTATCAGCATCTTTCTGACTTTAGGAGCAGGCACGACTTTTAGATTAAAGTCGCCAAGAAGTAAGAATTAAATACACGCTACGGGTAAATATATTCACTATGCAAACAGTAACTATACCAAAGGAAAAGTACAAATCGCTTGTAAAAAAAGCCAAATTTGCTGATGATGTACTGCTTCAACTTGAGAGCAGTTTTGCAGACATGAGAGAAGGAAGAGTCAGGAAATGGTCACACTAGAGGTTTTCTGCTAGCTTTTTGTAAGTATCAAAGTTTCTTATTATAGATTCAATCATTTGCTTCTGTTCTTTTTTGTTGCCAAAAGACACTATTAGAATTTTATTCAGCTCTTTATATATTAGATAATAAAGCCGTTTATCTTTAAACTTCTTTTCTCTAAACCACTCAAACCCGAGAGGTTTGCCTGTGAAAGGATTCTGGGCAAGTTTTGAAACTGTTTTTTGAGCCCAAATTTCTTCATCCTTTTCCAAAGAGTGGAATCTTTTCATAAAAGTATCGGTTTCAAAAACATCAAAAGGCATTAAACAAGAGATACAAATCGCCCTTTTAATCCTTATTCCAGTCAATTATGAAAGCGCATAGGTGCTTTTAAATGTCTGAAAATATACAGAAAAACGAATTTTTAGCTTCCGAGAAAAAGTGGCAAATTGAATGGGAGAAGCAAAAATTATATGCTTTTGACCCCGCAAGCAAAGCCCCGGTTTTCAGCATTGACACTCCCCCGCCAACGGTTTCGGGGAGAATGCACATTGGCCATGCTTTCTCATATGTGCAGGCTGATTTTGTGGCGCGCTACAAGCGCATGAACGGATTCAATGTTTTCTATCCCTTCGGGCTTGATGACAATGGGCTTGCAACGGAGCGGCTTGTTGAAAAGAGCCTCAATATCCGCGCCAAGAATTTCACGCGCGAAGAGTTCATAAAAATCTGCCTTGATGAAACCCGTAAGCATGAAGACACAATGATTTCTGATTTCAAATCCCTTGGGCTCAGCCTTGATTGGGACCTGTTGTATCGGACAATTGAACCCCTTGCGCGCAAGACCAGCCAGAAGAGTTTTATTGAAATTTACAAAAACGAAAGGGCTTATCGAAAAGAGGCGCCTTCCATGTGGTGTCCGCAGTGCGAAACCGCAGTTGCGCAGGCTGAACTTGAGGATTCTGAAATTGATTCAACGTTCAATGATTTGGCGTTCAAGACAAATGATGGCGGCGAAATAATAATTGCAACAACACGTCCAGAAATGCTCTCAAGCTGCGTTGCGATTTTTTTGCACCCATCGGATAAGAGGAAAAAGAGCTTGCTCGGCAAAAAAGCCGTGGTTCCGATTTTTTTGCATGAGGTGCCTATTTTAGAGGACATGCGAGTTGACCCGCAAAAGGGAACAGGGATTGTGATGTGCTGCACGTTTGGCGACCAGACAGATATGGAATGGTATTTCGCACACAGCCTTCCGCTAAGAATAAGTTTTACTCCTGATGGAAAAATGACCGAACTTGCGGGTAAATATGCGGGGAAAAAAATTAAGGAAGCGCGCAGGGAAATAATTGCTGAGTTGAAAGAAATCGCGGCACTAAGAAACCAGAAGCCGGTAAGACATACGGTGAAGGTTCATGAGCGGTGCAAAACTGAAATGGAGATAATGAACACCAAGCAGTGGTTTTTCAAATACCTTGACCTCAAAGATGAGTTTCTAAAGAAAGGTAACGAATTGAATTGGCATCCTGCACATATGAAGGTTCGCTACGAGAACTGGATTAAGGGTTTGCAGTGGGACTGGAGCATTTCAAGGCAGCGCTTTTTTGGCGTCCCGTTCCCGGTATGGTATTGCGCAAAGTGCGGCGAAACAATAATTGCAAATGAAGAGCAGCTTCCGGTTGACCCTTTGCAGGATAAGCCAAAAACAGAAAAGTGCCCCAAATGCGGTTCGATTGAATTCATCCCTGAAAAGGATGTGCTTGATACTTGGGCGACTTCCTCATTAACCCCGCAGATAAACTCTAGGTGGGCAGAGAATTCGGGTTTGCACAAGAAGATTTTCCCAATGTCCCTGCGCCCGCAGGCGCATGACATCATTACCCTCTGGGCTTTCAACACGGTTGTCAAGGCGTATCTGCATGAAAAAAAGCTTCCATGGAAAGACATAATGATTTCAGGGCACGCGCTTGACCCCAAAGGGCGGAAGATGTCCAAGAGTTTGGGAAATGTTGTAAACCCGGTTGAAATGATTGAAAAGTATTCGGCTGACATGCTTCGTTACTGGGCAGCAACCGGCTCTTTGGGCGAGGATTTGCCTTTCCAGGAAAAGGAATTTGTTGCGGCAAAGAAATTTTTAACAAAACTTTCCAATGCGGCAAGATTTGTTGCGATAAAAACCGGTGAGATTGGGCTTACGGATTTTGAAAAGGAAAAAAAGAACATGCGCGAAGTTGACCGATGGATTATCGGGATTTGGAGCGCTGCAAAAAAAGAGGCAACAGAAGCGCTGGAATCCTATGAGTATTCCAGGGCTATCTCGGCGCTGCGAAGTTTTTTCTGGCTCGAATTTGCGGATTATTACATTGAAATGGTAAAGCACAGGGTGTATAGCGAATCTGACAAATCATCAAGGGCTGCAATGGCGGTGCTTGTCAAAATATTCACGGAGATTTTGAAGATGTTCTCCCCGTTCGTGCCACACACAACCGAGGATATTTTCCGGCAAAATTTCAAGAGCTGCCTCAAATCAGGTTCAGTGCACTTGGAGAAATGGCCTGCTATTGAAGAAAATCTTATTGATGCCAACGCACAGAAAACAGGCGAAATTGCAAAAACAATAATTGCGGCACTAAGAAAGCGCAAATCCGAAAAGAATGTGGCAATGAATACGCAAATTTTGGAAGTGAAAGTATTTTTTGCACATGAAGTGGATAAGATGCTCTTTGAGCAAATTTCTGGGGATGTTGCAAAGACAATGAATGTAAAATCGCTTTTTTCTCAGACTGGGCGCGGAAGTTTGCAGCTGGAAAAAGGCATAACGCTTGAGATAAATGAGTAAGAGATGCACCTTTGCAATTTCATTCCATGGCGCCATGCCAAAAAAGCTTATAAACAAAGAATTCGTAAAACCAATGTGATTTGAATGGGCATTGTGAAAAAACTACTGGTATTGCTTATGGTAATTGCAGTTTTGTATTTTGCCACAACGCAGATTGATTTTTCTTTGCAGGATAATTCCGCAAAACTTATTGCAATTGATAATGAATTTGGAGTTGGCACTACGCAGCTATCTCCGTTAAGCACTGAAAAAATTGAAGCGTATGAACTCTCACTTCGCAAAATCAACCCTGACAATCAAAACGAGAAAAACATACGCGATATAAAAATCGAGATTGCGCTGATGCAAAAAGCGATGCTCTTGCTTGCGCAAAATTACTCCAGCATAAATTTCAATGACTCCGATTGCAGCGCTGCAGGGCCGCTTGGATTATCTGATGGCGCGGCGGGCAATGCACTTTTGCACGCAAATGCTGCGCTTGCACTTCAAGAGGGCATAAAGCCCCTGAGGGGGCAGGAATATCTTGTTTCGGCACAGGTTACAAGCGCTCTTAGAGCAGTTGCCCTTGCCGCGGAGCGTACAAAAAAGAACCTTGATTATATGTGCGGAATTGGAACGTTATGAAGCTTCTGGTGCAGGGTGCTGAGGCGCTTGTTTATTCTGATGCATACCTTGGCAAAAAATGCATTGTAAAGTTGCGCGAGCCAAAAAACTACAGGGAAAAATCCCTTGATTTGCAGATTTTAAAGCAGAGAATGCGTTCTGAGTGCACCATGCTCTCCCGCGCAAAAAAAGCGGGTGTAAGAACTCCTGTCATTTGGAAAATTGATTTTGCCAAATTGGCCATTACACTTGAGTTCATTTCTGGCAGAACCCTCAAGCAGGAGTTGCTCGGGAAAAATTCGCAGGCAGATATGCTGTGTTCAAAACTTGGGGAGGAAATAGCAAAGCTTCATTCTGCGGATTTGGTGCATGGCGATTTAACCACAAGCAATATTATACTACATAATAAGGGGCTGGTCTTCCTTGACTTTGGTTTGGGGGAAATTTCATCAAAAATTGAATCAAAAGCGGTTGATTTGCTCGCGCTCAAAAAGACATTTGCCGCAACGCACTTCAAAATAATGGGCAAGTGGCTGAAGGTCGAAAAATCTTATGCGCAATTTTTTGAGGGCGGCAAAGGGGTGCTCTCGCAGATGGCGCAGGTTGAGGCAAGGGCGAGGTATTACTAGTGTTTAGGCAGAATGCAAGAGTGCACCAGCACCATTTAAATACGTTTTTGTAGGGGAATTTGTTAGCAATTTTTGCAGTTGGCTCTCCGTTTCCGGCAGGGACGGATGGTACCGAAAAGCAGTTTTTTGGTTTTTTTGAAATTAAGGTTTGGTTGATTTAAGGATAGTACAGGATTGGATTTGATAGGGCATGGCAAAAGGGCATTCTGAAGCAAAAGGCACACCAAAGACCGCTAAAAAGGCGGATTGGGTTGAACAGGACTCATCCGAAATAGAGCAAATTATTGTTGATTCTGCAAATGCCGCAATGACGCCCAGCGAAATCGGAATGCTTCTTCGCGACCAGTATGGAATACCCAGTATAAAAGATGCAACCGGACTTACAGTTGAAAAGGTGCTTGCAAAGCACGGTTTGCTCTCAGATATCCCGCGCGAAATTTTGAATCTTATAAAGCGCTCAGTTGTTCTGCAAAAGCATATGCAGACAAACAAAAAGGACCAGACCGCAAAGAGGGGCTATCTTCTGGCGGTCAGCAAAATCAGAAGGCTTACACGTTATTATCACAGGACTGGAAAGCTGGACAAAATTTGGAGATACACTCCGGAAACTGCCGCCCTGCTCGTGAAGTGAAGGTGTTGATGTTTATGCCGGCAATTGTTGAAGACAAGAAGGTTGAAAAGGCAGGCAAGGAAAAGGCGACTCAGCCCAAGACCAAAAAGAAGACAGCCGACAAGTGGAAGAAGAAGGCATGGTACACCGTGCTTGCCCCTGAAGAGTTTGAGCGCAGGGAAATTGGCGAAACAATCGCTGAAAAGCCTGAAATGCTGGTCGGCAGGATAATTAGCATTAGCGGGCGCGATTTGGCAAACCAGCCAAAAAAGCAGCACATCAAGATTTCTTTCAAGGTTAAAACAATCAGCGGCAACAAGGCGCACACGGATGCCATGGGCCATTTCATAAAGGATGATTACCTGAGAAGGCTTATTCGCAGAAGGTCAAGCAAGGTCATGCTGGTAAAGACTTTCACGACAAAGGATGGCAGGGCGATAAAGATGAAGGTTGTAATTGTTACGGAGCGCAAGGCATCCGGTAAGCAGAGGGCAAGCGTTCACAGGAAGGCTGAAGAGTTGACGCGCAAATTGGTTGCGGAAATTGATTCCAAAAAGATTATTGACGAACTGGTTTTTGGCACCATGCCAAACAGGCTCTACCCTGAACTCAAAAAAATAGTGCCGATAAAGAGGATTGAATTCGCAAATTCCTCATTCACCTCTAAAACGTGAGCACGGATGCCTGAAACCTTTTCCCCTGCGGCAATTGTTGCGGCAATCCTGATTTTTTTCACGCTCATCTCATATTTTTTCAGGTTTCTAAGCAAGGGCGGCATAATTTTGGCAAATGCCACCGGGATTCTGGCATTCGCACTCGGCGGCATTGTGCCGTTCGCGACACTTCTTGTTTTCTACGCGCTCGCGGAGTTTGCGACATGGATTGGGCGCAAGGATGCGGCAAAGCACGAGCAGCGCACATATTCAAATATTTTCGGCAATTGCACCGCGGCAATTGCAGCACTTTTTTTCGGGCAGCACCTCGCATTTTTTGGCGCGATTTCGGCAGCGTTTGCCGATACGGTTTCATCGGAAATCGGCCTGCTCTCCAAAAAACGCCCCGTGCTCATAACAAATTTCCAGCCCGTTGAAAAGGGAACAGACGGCGCAATCAGCGCGCTTGGCTGTGCGGCTTCACTTATAGCCGCTGCAATAATAGGCGCCGTGTATTACTTTTTTGTTTCAGGCTCACTGAAGCTCTTTGTAATAGTTGTTGTTTCCGGATTTTTAGGGGGGCTGTTTGACAGTTTTTTGGGGGCAACACTGCAGCGAAGAGGGCTCATTGGCAATACGCATGTGAATTTTCTTGCGGGCGTTTTTGGGGCAATGGTTGCAATAGCGCTCGCTGGATTTTTGTGAAATTCAATTTATTTTTGGCGGCGCGGAACTGACATTTAGCGAACTTACAAAACCACTGCCAAATGATTTTCCGGAAGAGAAAAATAAATCATACAGGCTGAATTCTTTCTGGCTGTAACTTATGGTTTTTGGATTCTTGATTCCCGCAAGCTCGGCTGCCCTGTCAATTGCCTTCTGGCGCGGCATTAATTCATCCACAAGATTTTTTTCGTAAGCCTGCCTGCCCGTAAGTATTCTTCCGTCCGCAACCCGGTCAAGCTGCACCGCGGTGAGCTTTCCTTTCCTGAACTCCAGAACATTTGCCCTGAAATTTGAATAGGCCTGGCCGAGTATTGCCTGCATCAGTTCATTTTCATCGGGTGTCATCCCGCGATAGGGGCTGCCCATGTCCTTGTACTTGCCCACTTTTAAAACATCCGCCTTCACGCCGATTTTTTCGAGCAAACCCTCTAAATTGTAGCCAATTGAAATGACGCCTATGCTCCCCGTGATTGAATCCTCATCGGCCATTATGTAACTCGTGGCTGCGGCAATATAGTAAGCCCCCGATGCACCAACGGAGTTGATGTATGAGTAAACCGGCTTTTTTGAATCCCGAATTTTGTGGACAATTTCCTTGGATGCCACAACTTCTCCGCCGGGACTGTCAATATCAATTAAGATTGCGCCTACGGAGGGATCCTTTTCTGCCTCGTCAATTAAATCCACCATATCATTTGCGGTGTAGGATGTTGAACCAAGCCCTCCCTGCTGCTCGTTTGAGATTTCGCCCTTGAGCGGAATTATCGCTATCCCGTTTGCCCCAAGAGGCGTGTAGGTGGTGCCATTTTTGGAATAGTTCAAGGCAAGTGCGATGAAAACCGCAATAATGAGAATGAATGCAATCCCTGCCACAATTGCAATGGGTTTCCAGTCAAATGGTTTTTTTGCCGGGACAGGCTCTTCTGCTGCAGGGCGTCTGGCGGTTTTTTGCATTGGTTATCACGCAATATTAAGGTATTTCATTAGTGAACTACCAGCCGCTGAAGCGGCTGGCGTCACTTGACATTGCCAACCGTTCCA
>CAZEBH010000037.1:0-11964 GCA_964510425.1 uncultured archaeon
TATCCCAATCACAACGATTGCAACAAGAAGCGCGAATATTTCCGGCATTTCGGGTACGGCAGTCTTTTCTGCATCTGTTACGGATATGCTAAACGAACTAACGCTTGTGCCCGCGGTACAGGCAGGAGTCACATTTACCACAAAAGTGTAAATCCCTCTTTCAAGCGAATCCGATTGGATTGACTCCAGTGACACTGTTGTGGTCAGGACATTTACAGCGAATGTCGCATCTCTGGGAGTTATCCATGCAGAATTTGTTTTTCCGCCAGCTTTTGTATATGTGCCTTGATATGTCACCGGGCTCACATCTGCTTTAGTGCGTGAAATTTCGAGTTTTAGGTTTATTGGCTCCCCGGGATTTTTCTTGTACTCGCTCTTGCCCGATGTTATTTTTATAGTGGCACAGTTGGGTTCGATTATTGCACTGCAGACTGGCGAAGTTATACCTCCACTGAGAGTTACCTTTGCCATTTTTTGGCCGGCGGAACTGTATTGCCCGGTTATTGGTTGCCCGGGTATTCCTTCTATTACATCCCCATGCCATGTGTAATTATAACTTCCAGAGGGCACCGCAGTTGCCGTCCATGTGATGCGTTTGTTTGCGCTGTCTGGTGCTCCGGAGCAGGTTACCGTTGGGTTTACAACAGCAGGGGCACAGCATGTTTCTCCGGGATTAGGGCATGGTCCGCTCCCAATGCCAAGGCCAAGCAACGAGCATTGCTGCGCCTCGCAAGTCTGGCCTGTTGTGGCCGTACACGCAGGTAGCGAACCAACTACTTCAACTGAGCAAGATACATTAAATATGTTCGAGTACGAGTCTGTTACAATAACAGAAGCATTCTTAGTTCCCGTGGTCGGGTATGTTGTCTGTACAGACTGCACATTTCGGGGGCCGGAGCTCGCATCTGGATTGAGTGTCCAATCATAACTATAATTTGCAGGGTTACCCGCCGGATACGCAGTCCATGCCACGTTCGAGTTTATGGCTTGGGGGTTTGGAAAGCCTTGGCAAACGGGATTTGGCAGGCAGCATTGAGTGCCGCCCATATTGCAAGTATCGCCACTTGGATCGGAGTATTCCGTTGCATCGCAGGATGTTTTGCAAGCGGCGCTGGGGTTTGCGCAAAAGTTAATATTTCGTGAGCAGGTTCCTGTAAAGCCTGCTGTATCGGTTGCAGTTGCAGTTACCGAAAAGAAGTCATCGGCTGAGGATGCGTAGCTGTGCCTGAAAAATGCCGATGCCGGAGATGCTCCAGTCGGAGGGTTGATGTTTGTCGAATCGCCTTCCGAGTCTCCATAATTGATTGCAATATTGTTAATTTTGCTGTCGTAAAGGCTGATGGCGCCAACCCTAATTTCAGCGGGGATGGTCTTGTTCATGGGATTTGTAAGAAGCGATATTGTACACACGGAGCAAATTTGTGTTGTGGGGTCGCACCTATCAAGAATGCATTGGCAATTCTCGCAATGATAATTGTCTAATAAACAGGACAATCCTGGCTCTCCGCACTCCTCATTTTTTACCGGGCTGACCGGAAGCTCGTCAATTATCCCATTGCCGCAAGTCCCGCGGTAAATGCACTTACACAATATGCACTGGTAACCAGTACTGCATTGAACTCCCTGATCCCCGCATTCTTCATCAGGAAGTTCCAAGATGCCGTTTCCGCACCATGGCGGCGGGTCAATATTAGGGTCAGGGACAGGGTCAGGGAAAGGGTCAGGCGTAGGGACAGGACCAGGGTAAGGCGTAGGGACAGGGCCAGGGTAAGGCGTAGGGTTAGGATTAGGGTTAGGAGGGTCTACACAAGGCCCGACTTCACATGCTATGCAGCATCCTGCACACGGAGCCGGTGGGCCTCCACAGCCATCTGAACAAAAAGAAAAACTCTCACAGGGCACGGTACCCGGAGGGCAGCCCCCAGAATGTGATGTAAAAAGAGCAGTGTCATATTTCTCTTTATCAAATCCAAGTGTTCCAATTTCAGCTGCCCTCTGCCTTGCCGCGCCATAACCGATATCAGCAGATTCGCCAAATAGGTCTGCGCTAAAATCAGCGGTTGTTTGCCCGCTCGAATTTGAAAATGAAACCCCTGAAAAAACCAGGATTAGTGCGAATAGAATTGCAATTGTCAAAATTTGTGGCGAAATATTCTGTGTTATTTGCACGTATGATTTGTACCAATTCTTAATAAATGCTTTCTGATTGTTCAATTTGGGGCTGCGCACGAAAATTTTGCCTAAATATAGCAAGCTATAGTTGCAAGCGTTCCAAAACCCTATTATAAATTTACGTTACAAAAGTATTTGTACTAGGCTTGTTGCAATGAATCAAAACGACATCTTCTCTTTTTTTGAATCAAAATCAATCTTTTTTGCATATTTACTTGTCGGCATTGTTTTGCTTGGCTCATCGCTCTCTTATCTGCTTGACAATAACCTGCAGGGCTGGGATGCTTGGGGCCATGTCGAATCTGCAAAAATAGCCTCGGAGAACTGGCCAAACCCTGTTGGCTGGAACTCGCAATATTTCAACGGCTTTGTGCAAAATTATTTTTACCCGCCGCTCTTGAGCTGGATAGTCGGAACAATCGGAATATTCATCCCGATAGATTTGGCATTCAAGCTTGTAACCGTCCTGATTTACTTTTTTGCAGTTCCTGTTTTCTTTTTTTTCTCCCGCATCTTTTACCAAAAAAAAGGGGCATTAAGGCTCACGCTTGTGTTTTTAACTCTTTTTTTCACCCCCGAATTTATTTCATACGCCTCCTCTATCGGGGTGGGCGGCACGGCATTCTCGCTCTTTGTGATTGGTCTTGTGCCTTCAATGCTCGGCATCCTGTTACTGCTTGTATTTCTCGGGCTTTATGAAAAAAATGCAGATAAAATTTTGCTCTCCTTTGTTTTTGCGCTAGGGCTGCTTGCCCATTATGTGTTTTTGTTCGTCATTTTTTACCTTCTGCTAAAGGCAATAACCCAAAAACAAATCCGCAAAAGCGCATCCGTATTTTTTTTCGGCGCAATGATAAGTGCTTTTTGGTGGCTTCCTGCAGTTGCCAACGCACAATTTGCAACATCCTCCAATTTTCCCCTGCCAGTTGCAAATTTAACCAGCGCACTTGTATTGCTGGGATTTGTATCGCTCTTTTTCAGAAGAAAATCCGGCCCTGAAAACACTTTTTTTGCCCTCGGCGCGGCAATATTTATTTTTGCCTATTTTTTCACTTTTTTGGGCGGGCAGGGGCAGCTGCTTCGGGTATTTTTTTTCATTTCCATTTGCACAATCCCGCTTCCATTAAAGGTTGTTTCCGAAATCATTTCTTCATTTTTGCAAAAGAGAGAAACCGCACAAATAGCAAATTTTTTAACTAATGCGCTTCCGATTTTTGCTGCGGTACTGATTTTTGCCTTTTCCCTCTCAATTGACCTTACCAGCCTTGAAAAGGCTACATATACCAGTTCAATTTCTAAAGGCGATCTGTCAAGCCAGATAGTTATTGGACAGACCGGGTCGCGTTCTCTATTTTATGAACTTGCAAACGAAGGCGGTCATTCGCTGCGCGGGCTTTTCACCGAACAGAGTGCAAACATAAAATTCATAACCGAAATGATCACGTTTGTGAATCCATATGATCGATTCTGGGGCGCGCCAAGGCTTGAGGCAAACAGGCTAACCCCGCTCAGTTTCCAGTACTTAGTGAGGCTCTTTGGAGTGGGCTCAATAATTTCAACAGAAACAATCGGGCCATACACCGGATACACAAATTCGCAAATAATCGGGGAACAAAAAACAAAAAATTATTCAGGCAAAATTTTGTGGTTTGATGCAAATCCAAAATTTGTTTCAAAAAAAATAATCGAATACCATTTGCAAAAATCGCCCAAAGCGGAAATCGTTCATTCAGCCCCTGTAAAACTTGATGGGTCTGAACTGGAAAACACTTCAAAAGTATTTGAGTTCGCGGAAAACTCCGATGTATTTTTGGTGGCGGGCAAGGATAATATTTCAGGGTACACCCTAAATCCGCAGGCAAAAATAAAGGGCGTTTCATTTGGCAGAGGCAGTATAAAATTAAAAGTTGATTCAGCAACGCCAGTACTAATTCTGGTTAAAGAGTCATACTTCCCCAACTGGAAAGCTTACATAAACGGAAAGGAGACAAAAATTTATGAGGCATTTCCACATCTTATGCTAGTTGTCGGATCCGGAGATATTGAATTGCGCTTTGAGCGCACGCTTTTGGAAAACATTGCCCTTATCCTAAGTGTACTTGCAGTGCTTGCCCTTTTTCAAATCAACCGAAAGACCGCTCCGTCATTGGTAACTGCTAACAGTTTATAGCGCCTTTTAGGGTTTGGAATTGCTGTGTTGCATAATTATGAAAACCACAAATTGACCTCCAATAGCTCGTCTTATCGCCATGTAATGGCTTAGCCAATTACAGACAGTCAAACAAAAAAGGCTGATTTTTGGGAATTGTGCAACAAGGCAGTTTGGAACAGGTTTTTTCCTTGCAGTTTCCATTATTCCTGCATCATTTTGTGTTTTCATCTAATATATTTGTCATCGGGTTTGTATGCTGGTTTCGCAGGGCGTGATTGTTTGTTGTCATTAAGTTTAAATTAGTCTCTGCCGTAGGGTATGGTATGAGAATTGAGATAAACAAGTATTTGGTTGCCGATTCGGAAATTTGCCACGGGAAGCCTACTTTTAGTGGTACGCGAATTATGGTGTGGCAGGTACTTGAGATGCTTGAGTCTGGCAAGAGCATAAAAGAGGTTATTGCCGAGTTCTCTCAGCTTACTGAAATCCATGTGAAAGTTGCGCTTGGTTATGCCGCAAGCCTTACAAGGGGAAGAGACAATGTCACTGTCAGCATCCCGCTCGAAGCCTAAGTTTCTCGTTGATGAGAATGTCAAGGCTTCTGTGCTGCAGTTCTTGAAAACCCGGGGTTTTTCAGCGCAATATGTGCCGCGTGGAAGTTCAGATTTGCACGTGGCATCGCTTTCCAAGTCCAAGCGGATGATTCTGGTTACAAATGATTCTGACTTTGCCGACCCGGAGTTTTCCCTTCCTGCAAAAGTTTTTTCGGTTGTGTGCATTAGAGTAAGACAGGACAGGGGAGAAGAGGTGCTGTCTGCATTCTCAAAACTCCTGGAAGACAAACCGTATGCATCCGATTTTGAAGGCAAGCTAATCCTGCTTACTGAAGACGGGTTTGTATTTGCCTAATCTTCCGGTGAGAACTAGAATATTTACAAATGCCCTGTAATATCCAAACCCCGTAATCACGGGAAAATCTTGAACTGTTACCGCCATTCCAAATCCTTAAATACCACTTTCCACCAAATAAGTGCTAATGATTAATCTTTTGCGAAAGACCGTTGAGTCGCAGTTCAATCACCCAAATATTGCACTCGCGCTTCTCTTCTTTGCACTGCCATTCATATTGCAGATATTCTTTTGGGTAATTTTCGGAACAGAGCCAAACTTTGCAAAGTTCGCTCTTGGCACTGTTGCCCCTTCACTAGTTAGCTGGTTTGTCTCATCCGCCATTTTTTATGTTCTGATTTTTGGCTTAAGGGCAAGGCCGCAAGAGGAACTTTCAAATCAATACTCTCTGCCCTTTCAGTTTTCAGTTTTGTTTTTTTTATAGGGTTTTTGGTGCTCTCAATAATATTTTTCCTTGCAATCCCACAATTTTTCCAGACAAGGGGAATTTCACAAGAACAGGTGGCGGAAATTTCATACTCAATTGCATCTGACCCGCAGCCAATCCATTGGCTGCTATTGGTTGCAGGAATTATAATAGGCCTCGGGGTTTTGGCATCATATTTCTACATTGCGGCAAAAATCGGTAGGATGGTAAAGGACACCGGTACCTTTTCGGATTGCGTTTTAAGCGTGGTTTTTGCAGCACTTTCCTTAATTGTTTTCGTGTTCGTTAGCGCCATATTTTCCGCTATTTAACCCTAAAACCCCTTAATATGCCAAAAGGAGGCATTTTCTGTTTTTAAGGAGAATTTAAAAAGCGTTCCATGAAGGGCTAATATTAGTTTTCATGTCCCAATAAACTTTTTGGGGTTTTTAGATTTGAAATGCAACTGCCCTGTCTGCAAAGAAGAAATAGATGTTCCAAATGATAAGGATGAGGGCGACTTTGTGCGCTGTGAAGAATGCGGCGAACTTCTAGAACTTGAGGTGCGAAAGGGAAAATTCAGGCTAATTACCGATCAGGAGAAGAAATTTAAGGAAATGAAGGGGCTTGACGAGGAATTTGAAAGCGACGAGGATGAATAATTAATCCTTCTGCCACCAAAATGGCTTGTCATTTCTACTTGATTTTGGCTCTGAAAGGATTTTTTCTGCGGCTTTGTGCAATAAACTATTTGCCCTTACTTTTTCGGCTAAATTAAGCTTTGGCACCAAGCCCGGAAGAAAAAGCTGATTTTGGTGTTGTGGGCGCTCTTTTCTTTTCATATTAATATAATTGATTTTGTTTTATTAAAGCTTATCTCCATTAATTAATTCAATGCTCAGGCTCTATAACACGCTCACCAGAAAAATTGAAATTTTCAGGCCAATAACAAAAGGGCATGTTGGAATGTATGTCTGCGGCCCTACCGTATACGGTCCCGGGCACATAGGCCATGCGCGCACCTACACCGCTTTTGACATCATCCGCCGCTATCTTGAATACAAAAACTACCGCGTCAAATATGTTGTGAACATCACTGATGTTCATGATGATATGATAAAGCAGGCCAATAAGGAGGGCATTACAATTTTCCAGCTCGCGGACAAGAACATCCCGCTTTTTATGAAAGACCTTGATGCCCTGGGAATTGCGCGCCCGGCCATAATGCCGCGCGTAACCGAACACATCAAAGAAATTATTGAAATGGTAAAAACACTTCAGCAAAAAGGTTTTGCATACGAAACCGAGGACGGGGTTTACTTTGCAATCCAAAAATTCAGGGGCTATGGAAAACTTGCAAAAATAAAAGTGAAAAAAAGTGTCACAGGAACGCGCGTTGAAACGGATAAATATGAAAAGGAAAACCCGATGGATTTTGCGCTCTGGAAAAAATCAAAGCCGGGGGAGCCTTCATGGAAAAGCCCATGGGGCGAAGGCAGGCCGGGCTGGCATATCGAGTGCAGTGCAATGAGCACGAAATATCTGGGGCCACAGTTTGACATTCACGGCGGGGCGGTTGATCTGGTTTTTCCGCACCATGAAAACGAGATTTGCCAAAGTGAAGCCGCGCTCGGTTCAAAGCCGTTTGTAAAGTACTGGATGCACGCAGGTTTTTTGAACGTTGACGGTGAGAAGATGTCAAAGAGCCTTGGGAACTTCATTACAATTCCGGAATTGCTCTCCAAGTCCGACCCGAAGGCGTTTCGTTTCTTCATTGCCTCGTTGCATTACCGCTCGCGCGTGGACTTCAATGATGAGGCAATTGCGCGCGCGGCAAAAAGCCTTGCAAAGTGGAATGCAACAATTGCACAACTGCTTCTTGTAAGGGGCGGCGAACAAAATCCCGCAGTCAAAGAGGCCATATCCGAGGCGCGCAAAAACTTTATCAGCCACATGGATTCAGATTTCAATTTGCCAAACGCCTGGGCTGCGCTTTATGCTTTCCAATCCAGCATAAATTCCTCTCTCGCGAGCCAAAAAATATCGGAGCTTGATGCAAAAGAGGCAATTGAATTTTTCAGGGAGCTTAACTCGATTTTCGGATTTTTTGAATTCAGCCAAAAAGAAGAACAGCTCTTGCCAGAACTGATGCAACTAATCGAATTGCGGGAAAAATTCCGCAAAGAAAAAAATTTTGTGCAATCGGATAAATTAAGGGAGGAGCTACGCTCTAAAGGAATCGAGTTGCTTGACACTGCACAGGGGCAGAAGTGGAAAAAAATTCAGGGTTGATAAAATGTCAAAATCGAAAAGCCATATTTTGCAGATTCGACATTTTCGTTTCCGATAATTAAGGAAATGTGGATCAAAAAATTTACAAGAAGTAGTTACTTTCTATCAAGATAATTTTCAGTTTCGCTCTCTTCTAGAAGTTCTTTGCCGGTGTGGTGCTCGAATTTTGTGCGCTGCGGCGCTTTTATGAAAATCATTCCAATTCTTATAACTAAAGCAACAAGTGGAATAACCAAAAAAACAAGTCCGTATGGCCTAACATCTAAACCAACATTTGGCTTAATTTCAAGTATTACAAAGTGCAACACTGCAAGGGCAAGACCCACATAGCCAATTGTTTGCACCATTTTCCATTTATCATAGCCCATTTTCTTAACTGACTTGGCATTTGAAGTAACTGCCATGACAAGGAAAATTGCAAATGCAATTACTGCCGACAAAAATCCAAAAACCTTCGGGTTTGCAAAAATCATTTTGTTAAGGTCAAGTGCGTAAATAGCAAGTATCGAATATATGGCGTGGAAAAGTGCCAATGCAAATCCGCTAAGGCCTATGAATTTTCTGTGCGTAAGCCACTGGGTAAACTGCGCAGGAAACATTCTTGAAAGCGGCCCTACAATAAATGAAATTGCAATAAGTCCGATCGAAGCAAGCGCCAAAACCTTGTTTATTTCGCTAAGCGATTTTGAGACGTCCTTGAAAGTTACCACATCAACCAGTTTTTGCGGAATCAGAGTTTTTGTTGTTTTATCATATGCAGTATAGAACAAAAGCAAAGTGAGAACCACAAAAATCAAGGTTATAATTCCAAGGTTCTTTTCCAGAAATTTCATGTTCATATTTGGTAATTGCGCTATTTTAAGATATCCATTTAGCTTAACGCCGGTTAATTTGGCCTATTGCAAACAAATTTATTCAGGTGGAACTTTTTATATGCATGGTCTGGCAAAACCTTGCAATGATTGTAATCGGATTTATTGTGCTTGTCTTTGCCTCGCGCGTGGCAATAAAATCGATTGCAAGAATCTCAAGGCACTTTTCTGCTCCGGAATTTACTGTAAGTTTTATACTTTTTGGAATTTTATCAACCCTTCCTGAATTTTCAGTTGCAATAAACTCTGCAATTTCAAATTCTTCCTCATTTGGACTTGGTGTTCTTCTTGGTTCAAACATTGCTGACCTGACTTTGGTGATAGGGCTTGTTGCAATTGCAAGCGGCGGGATCAGTATTCACAAATTTGTGCTAAAAAATGTCGTGACATTTTCTCCGCTTGTTGTTCTTCCGCTTCTTTTGCTCTTCGATGGCGAATTATCAAGACTTGACGGAGCAGTTTTGGTTGCGGCATTTTTTGCATACTTGTGGATTATAATTTCAAAGCACCCAAAAAGCGCTGCAAGAAAAGAGAATGCAAATCTGCCAGCTGAGGTTGTAGTGGTTCTGCTTTCAATTGCGGTAATATTTACTGCAGGCAATCTGGTTTCAGAAAATGCAGTAATGTTTAGCTCCGCAATTGGAATACCGATATTTTTCCTGGGTGTATTAGTAGCAATCGGAACATGCATGCCAGAGCTTAATTTTGCAGTACAGGCTTCAAAAACAAGGCACGGTGATATGGCATTTGGAGATATTTTGGGAAATGTTTTTGCAGATTCTTTATTATCAATCGGAGTTGTTGCAATGATAAATCCAATAAGGCCAGCCCCGCATGTGCTTGCAGTTCTTGGAGCGGGGATTATGGCACTTTCAATGCTGTTTTTGGTTTTGCTGGTTAGAAAAAGCGGAAAAATTTCAAGGGCAACCGGTTTTGGGCTAGTATTAGTTTACATTGTTGTGCTTCTTATTCAGATTTTTGCCGAACAAATTTTTGTAGCGCACTAATTTTGCAAAGCAATATATATTCGCATGGCCTTTTTGTTATGTGATGAAATGGCTCTTGAAGGAATTGCATTTGTATCTTCATTAGGGCTAATCCTTCTTGCCGCAACATTTCTGAATTTTGTTGCAAGGCTTCTAAACCAGCCTCCGCTTCTCGCATACATTGCCGCGGGAATTCTGATAGGTCCGCTAGGCCTCGGGGGTCTGGGCCTTGAAATTGCGGGAACGCACATCGGAGTTAACACAAGCGAACAGGTTGCAATACTCTCCGAACTTGGAATTGCATTCCTTCTTTTCTCAGTTGGTATTGAAACCGATTTGCGCAAGCTCATGGAATTTGGAAAACTTGCGGCGGTTGGTTCAGTTGTGCAGGTTATGCTCACCGCCCTTCTGGTTTTTGTGTTCAACCATTTTCTAGGCGTTCTGAACTTTGAGCAGTCGGTATACCTTGGATTAATTGTTGCCTTTTCCTCGACAACAATTGTTGTGAAGCTGCTCTCGGATTCGCGCGAAATTAACACCCTGCATGGCAGGCTCATGATTGGCTTTCTGCTTGTGCAGGACATTCTCGTAATACTCACGCTCCCGCTTCTGCAAAATATCGGCGCATTTTCCGTCCAGACGGTTGTTCCGCTTCTTCTAAATGTTGCATTCATGCTAGTTACTGCATATATCCTTAGCCGCTATGTGTACCCAAAAATATTTGCATTCGCCTCGAAATCCGAAGAGCTCCTCTTCCTCTCCGCCATGAGTTCGGTGTTCGTATTCATTTTCATTTCGTTTCTGCTGGGCTTTTCAATGTCGGTTGGGGCATTCATTGCAGGAGTTGCACTCTCAACGCTTCCATACAACCTTGAAGTTTTGCATAAAATCCGCGGAGTGCGGGATTTCCTTGCGACAATATTTTTTGTAACATTGGGAATTCAGATAACCCCGAACTTTGCCTCGTTCCCGATTGCCCTTGCGCTCGTTATTGCGGGGATTGTTTTCATCTTCAAGCCCATGATTTACTATGCGATTACAGTGTTAAGCGGCTATGGCGGAAGGGTCTCACTTATTGTGGCGCTTGGTCTTGCGCAGGTTTCCGAATTTTCATTTGTGATTGCAAGCCAGGGAAAGGTGATACTTGACGAGACGCCCGGGCTGTATTCATTTATCATTGTCATAATCGCGCTCTCAATGGCGCTCACGCCGTATTTTCTTGCATACTCGGAATCGGTTTATGATTTAATCAACCGCATTTTAGGGCGTTCGATTTTGCCTCTGAAGCGCTCTCATCTGCTGCACAGAAAGCTGGAGAAACTTGATGCCGTTCCGCACCATCTTTCAGGGCATGTTGTTGTTTTTGGCGCGGGAACAGTGGGAAGCAGCATTGCAGAAACGTTGCATAACCACTATCAGGTAGTTATCGTTGATTCCGATTCTGAAGTGGTTTCGTACCATATAGGCAATGACATTGATGCGGTTTATGGTTCGATTGATAATCGCGAGATTTGGCACAGGGTTTCGGTCGAAAAGGCAAGGCTTGTTATTATTGCAACCCCGTTTTCGGCAGGTGTGCTCTCGCTTGTGCGCCACATTAAGCAGATTGCCCCCGGGGTCATTGTATTTGCCCGCGCGCACCATTTCAAGGACACATTAAGGCTCTATGAGGGCGGGGTTGACTATGTTGTGATGCCGCAGGTCATAGGAAGCAATTTGTTTGTCACCAAAATATTTGAATTTTTAGAGGGCGAAACACTTGAAGAGCTCTTAAATTACAAAACAGAGTTCATGAAATACCTTTCGGAAAAGGTGCTAGATGAGCAGCGGCTCAAGAAAATTATATGACCTTTTTCAAGTTCCTTTACGGCTTTTTCAATACAATAATTGCATTTTTAAATCGTTTACCCGTTGTTCAATATGCCTCAAAGAAGGGATTTACAAATTCTGCCGCAATAATATTGCCCGTTCTACGATTGCATTTTTTTCTCGAATATTAGGGGGAGTATATTTTGGATAAGAATTATGTGCAGATAATGGACACCACCTTGCGTGATGGTGAGCAGTCGCCCGGCGTCTCATTCACTTCGCAGGAAAAACTTTCAATTGCAAAAATGCTCCTGCAGGAAGTCAGGGTTGACCGCATTGAAGTTGCCTCCGCGCGCGTGAGTGCGG
>CAZEBH010000038.1:0-11586 GCA_964510425.1 uncultured archaeon
GAAAGCGGCTTTGGCGTTTTTGCAGAGCTTTAAACTGTTGTTGATTTCAACCCGAAAATCAGCGCGGATTGCCTCGAAATTAGCAAGAGCAATCTTGTGGTATACGTGGCATCCGGAATGGATGACCGTGACTTTTATGACAATCAATATGCAAGCACATACAAAAACAGCTCTTCAAATCAGCTCGCCCCCACCGACCCTTCAAAATATTACAGATACTCCGGGTTTGCGGCGGGAACAAGCGATACTTTTACTGCAAAGCTTGCGGCGAAATCAAACTGCCAAATCCAACTCTCGCTAACGCCAGAAATCATTCCAAGAGGACCCAAAGAGAATGGGCTAAAGGTCGAATCCGATGCGATAAAATTAATGCCGCAGGTTTCAGGCATGCAGGGAAATAGAACTGATAGCTCTGAGATAAATGTTACCGTAACAAATAGCATGCTGCGGAATTATCCGGGCAAGCAGGGCTTCAAGTATGATATTGTATACAAGGGTGATGGCTTTGAAAAAAGGGTTCCGGTAGAAGTCATTGTCTGGAACCCGAGATACGCGCTTCAGGTCAGCAGGAATATTGAACTTTATCTTGGGCCTGACCAGAGCGGGAATTACTCCGCACAGGTTCCGCTCTTTGTGCGAAACATTGGCGAAGCGGATATTGAAAATGTGAATTTCAGGGTATCCAGTTCGACCAGCAGGGGCAATGTGGATTTGCGCGTCTCACCGGACTTCCCAATCCAATTCCTCAAAAAGGGGGATTCGATTAATCCGCCAAAAACACTTGTGGCGCAGGTTTTGCGAAACGAAAAGACAACACCCGAGGACATCAAAGAGCTTGACATTACAGGAGTAATTGACGGCGCAACATTTAGCTTCGGGCCAATAATTGTCACTTCGCATATTTCAGCTGCCCAGTGCCTCACGGCAGTGCCTGGAAATCTTACATTTATCAGTTCAGTAAGTTCACAAGGGGCGCTTGCACAGGACATTACTTTGCGGAATACTTGTGCAGAGGAAGCAAGAATAATTGGAATCTCACAGCCCGCAATTGGAAACAACATCATTTATCTCTACCCACAAAACGCAATAATCCCGCGCGGTGCGGAGGCAAAATTCAGCGTAAGGCTTGAGAAGAAGGAGGATTACTCCGGCAGCCCCCAGCCACTCTATATCCATGCATTCCTGCCAATCAGCGCAACGCCAATTGATTCAACCCCTGTCTGGGCGGATATAAAGCTTGGGAAAAACGTCTCAAAAGGAACCGCCGCCACTGAGGAGATTGAAATTCCGGTCTGTGAAGGCGGGGCTAACAAGAAGGTGCGCTTCCCCATAATCGCATCTGGCACGAATCCTTTGTGCGATACCGCTTACTGTGATGCGGTGCAGCTTTCAAACTTTTTGGCTAACAGAATTGAGGACAAGGTGCGCGATGCCGAAAAGCAGATGCAGAACCGCAGTGCGACAATACAAAAAACCGACTGCAGCCAGGCAGATTTAGCCCGCGGCTTTTGCACGTTTGATGGGCTTGGCGTTAAGAACGAGACATTCTTTGTTTATTTTTCACAGGATAACTTATCGCCCGCAATTGTGAACCGCTCGCTTGAGGGCAAGAACAGTTCGGTAAAAAATTTCAGGGCGCAGTTCTTTGAGGGCACTTCCGGCGGCCTTTATATCGGCGGGTATGGAAAGCAGGTATTTTTGAACAACAACATCCGCGGATGCGGCAGGTATGCAATAACACTGAACGGAACGGTTGCCGTGCAGGGAAGCGGACTTGTGCCTGATTTGATGAATATTGTTGTTGATGTGCAGCATGACACAATTGACCCCGCACGGCAGATTACCGAGCAGTGCACTGCGCGCGTTGAAAACCTTGGCAACTTCCTGCCCCGCGATGAGGGTTTAGCCGCAAATTCGCGGCTTGATACCTGGATGGGAATTGTGCAGGCAAAGGACCGCGCACTTGAAGACCTTGCCGGCGAAGTTGCAAAAGGATTGTTCGGGTCTGATAGCAGATCATCTGCAATAATATCAGGAACCAACACGCTGACACTTGATTTGGGCAACACCGAAGGGAATATTGTGCGAATTGACATGGACAGGGTGCAGTCCGATAATCCCGTAAATATTCGCGCAACAATTAGGGGAAGCATAGGAAGCGATGAGCAGCTGCAAAAAGAAATCGCAACTGAAGCCGGGCAGGCGCTGCGAAACATACGCGACACGGGAGCGAACATCAATGGCTGCATTGGAAGCGATAGCTCATATTTACTAATTAAGAGCAACAAGGATTTGGGAAAAGTCGAGGCAAAAATCAAGGACGGCTTTTTGAATGTCCAGTATGATAACGAAACATGCCAGGATTTCAATGTCACAAGCAACATTAAAGAGACTGTAAATCTTAGCGCGAGAAAGGAGACCAACTTTGATGGCCTTGTGGATGGGCCAATATTCAAGAAAAAACCCGCCAGCACCAATGCCATTCCGACTGAAGTAATCACCGCCATTTCAACCGATAAGCTTGACATGAAAACAAACCGCTTTGTGGGCGAAGCGCTTATTTGTGTTAAGGGGGATTCGCAGTTTGCACAGGCACAGGGCAAAAAAATAATTGCAGAGGCCAAGAGGGTGGAGGGGCAGGACAAGGTCCCGAAGAATGACAAGGCGGAGCTTCGCGTTTGCGGGATACACCCATTAAAATTCATGGAGAAGAGCAAGACGCTTGATGCCACAAAGGGCGAGAACAGCTATTATTATGCGACATTCATCTGGAAGGGCAACCCTGACCAGATTCTGTTTAGCGACATGCAAAAGCTCTCGGCGGTTGAACAGAGGTCAAAGAGCGCGGAAGAACTTGCAAAGAACCCGAACGGGGTAAAGCAGCAGGACACGCCCGAAGTTATTGCGGCAAAGAAGACCGCAGGATATTGGTATTTAGGGGCATGCGGAGCTACAAGCATTGCAACTTCTCTTGCAAGACCGCTAATCGGTTGGGGTCTTGCAATAATCAACTTTGCAGCAGATTGCGGAATTCCGTATATAGGGCTAGTTGGTGAAACAGACACACAAATCAAATCCGTACTTGGTTTTATTGATACAGCCTTGCTAAAACCGATTAAGAAAGCTTTCGAACTTTTCACAGGCGGACTTAGCTGGCTTTTCACTGGTATGTTCAAGGCACTTGGTGTTGGTACGAATGCAGAGGCACTTGAAAAGGCGCGGAATCTTGAACCGGGTTCAATTGATGCGACAGAGAGCGTAATTGGCACATTTGTTGATACCGCGGTTGTAAAGGATACCATTATCGCATCCTGGGCATCAGTTTGGGGAGATACACTCACAAACGATACAATGTTTGCCGGCAATTCAGACAAAGACTTGGCAATAAATCTCTCGAAAACCAGGACTGTTGCAAACAACGTGGCAGAAACAGTCACTGAAAATATAAGCAAAAACATGTTTGGGGTTGGCGTAAAAAGCCTTCCAAGGCCAGGACCTGCTGCAGATTTAATGGAATTATACCTTGAAAAAATTTCAGCTGCAACTGATGAGGATTTAAAAGAACTTATCAGAAAGAGCCGGACATTTAGCAAAGGAACATTTGGTCTTGCACAGAGAACAACCATTAAGCAGGCGCAAGATAGCATAATCAAAAATGCACTTCCAAAAGCCGAGGCTGAATTGCTCAAAGACTCACGGTATTTGCCGGCATTAAGTGCTACACGCCAGGCAGGGCGCATAGTGAACACATTTGGGCTAAAGACCGGCGATGTGCAGAATGAAGTACTGGATGAATTGAAAAAAGAAATAGATTCTGCAATGCTAAAACCTAAAGAAACTTTTTTGAATGCAGTGCCAAATGGAACATCAATTACAAGAGCATCACTTGGAATTAATGGAATTGAAAATAGTTACAGAGATTCTTTTGTGGACACTCTTGAAAAAAAACTAAAACTAACTGTGAGAACCATCAGGGGAAACCCGGCTTTTATGACAAAGCTTAGAACAGTCCGGATGCCGATACCAAAACCTGACCTATCAATTGCAGGAGTTGCAACATTTACAATGAATGACCAGTCCATCAAAGCTTTCCAGGATGAACTAGCAAATCTTGCATTTGAGGAAATTAAGGCTAACACACACGGAATTCCAAGCCTTGATACAAAATTCCAGGAAAGGCTTGACAAAAAAATTGCAAGTCCTGCGGGGAAAAGAATAACTGAAGTGGCAAAGGAAGGTGTGGATGCTGCGGCTGCGAAACCCAAATTTTTTAGCGGAGCTGGCCAGCTCGGGTTTTGGAAAAATCTTTTAAAGGAGGGGGCATTTGGCCTTCTTTCAAATTACGTTGGCCTTAAGTTTTATGATTTCATCCTCCAGGGAGAACTCGGCAAGGTTTCAGGCGAAGCAAAAATCCAGGCCCGCGACATACCGGCAGCGGCGCAGGCTGCATACTTTGGCCAGACTTTCGCGCCCATTGATGACTCCACAAGAAGCATACTCAAATACAGAACATACAAAATTTCAGTAACATCCAATGCCACAACAGGGGCAAAGGAAATAAAACTCGGGCCTGCAAAGAGCATCCCTTCGAATGTTGATGCCAAAAAATACGTGCTCGATGACTGCGTGAATCCGGGTTTTGAAGACGATGTTGGTGCTGTACTGCCAGGCCTTATTCCTGAAGTAGAGAATGTTTCAAATTTCCCAAAACCGATGCAGGCAACTAAGGAGATGCAGAACTTCCATGTGAAGGCTGCGGATAGTTATCTTAAAAAGCGCGCAAATGGCGAGAGGTACGGAACACTTATTGCCTCGGCAGTGAAGGACCCGCAAACCGGATTAAATCGCCCAGAATTTGCCGCATTTGCATCAACCGGCCTTAATCTTGAGGCAATGGTTGCAGGCATTGGAGAAGTTAAGAGCGCACTTGGCGATGAAACGCTAAACCCGCAACTCAAAGGAACGTTCATGTTCGGCTGCGATGCAAAAATCAATAATATCACAGTAGCAGATGTGTACAACAATGCTTACTGCGCCGCAAAAAAAATCACGCAGTTCATGGCAACCGAGTGCGCCACAAAACAGGGCGACCCAACGTGTTATTTTAGCGCCTATAACAGGGCTGCAGGAAACGAATCTGGAGGCATATTGAAAATTTCGGATGCCGAATTTGGAGAAGTTTATACTGCATGGAAAAATTATGCGTGGAGAGCGAGCTGAGAAGCAAAATCAGTATTGGCGCAAATAACCAAACCCAAAAAAAACCAACAGTCAGATATTTATATCGGCACGGACAATAGTAATTCAGCAAAAATCGGAAGTTTTCACATGAATCAAAAAAATCCGGCACTAAAAACCATTATGCTTATTTTTGCGCTCATTTTTTTTGCACCGCTTCTGAGCGCACAGCAGGGAATAATTGCGAATTTTGCAACCTATGAAATTGTTGAAGGGGACACGCCACCTGTTGTTACATGCGGCGATTCTGTTTGCGGTAGCGCAGAGACCTGCAGCACATGCAGTGCGGACTGCGGGGCGTGCCCTGTAAGCCCACCGGCTAATCCCGGCGGGGGCGGAGGAGGCGGCTCTGGTGGTGGCGGCGGTGGAGGGGGAGGCGGCTCTGGCAACCCTGAAAAAAGCCAACTGCTAAAGGTAACACCGTCTGAAGCGGGTGTTGGCGCAACAATTAAAATCAGCGCGCTTTGCAAATGGATTTTTGGATGCACAATAGTTGTTGATGGAAATGATTTTGCCCAAATTCAAAATAGTTCCGGTTTTAAGGATTTTACAAAAAAACTAACCGAACCGGGAAGGCATATTTTTAGGCTCTACCAGAATGGAACTGTCCGAACACTTGTTGCCGAGAAAAAAGTCATGATATCCTCTTTGGCAGCCCAGCCTAATGCCGGTAGTCCGGCCACGCCCCCACAGAATAACACCGGGGCAATACAAACACCTCCTTCAAACAGCGAACAAGGAGGCGCACCACAAAATGATGGCAATACGCAAACCGTAACCATAGCGCCGCCTCAAAACGCGCCAATTGATAATTTTGCAATTTCTTTGGGGCTTTTTGCATTGGCCGGAATTATGGCGGTAGCATTTTATTTTACGCGCCAGAAAAAAGTTTTATAACTAAAAGCAAACGTGCCTGTTTTTTCAAAAAATCAATTCCGGTATATGCACCGGCAGCGAGGCTCACACACTGTTAAATTAGGTATAGCCGCAATTCTTGTGTTATGGAACTCGAAATCAGCCATGGGATTATAAGGTTCAATAGGGAATTGTCAGCACTTGACAGGCTTGTGCTTCGGTTTGTAAAAATTCTTGAGGGCACAGGAATTGAGTATGTCATTATTTCCGGCTACATTGCAATCCTATTTGGCAGAAGCAGAAACACCGAAGATGTTGATTTGTTCATTGGGGAAATGCCATTTGAAAAGTTCAGGGTATTTTGGGACGAGCTCGGGAAAAATGGGTTTGAGTGCATCAATGTGTCAACTCCAGAAAGCGCGTACAATGACTATCTCAAGCAGATGCTTGCGCCAAGGTTTGCTGTCAAAGGCACTTGGGAACCGAACTTTGAATTGAAATTTCCCAAAAGCAAGTACAATAGGTATTCACTCAAAAACAAAGTCGAGGTTTTGCTAAACGGTGAAAAACTCATGACTTCCGAAATAGAACTGCAAATAGCCTTCAAACTCTACCTTGGCTCTGAAAAGGACTTTGAGGATGCAAGGCACCTCTACCGGATATTCAAAGAAAAGTTAAATATTGGTTTGCTGCAAAAACATATAACTGAACTTAAGGTTGAAAAACAGGCGGAGAAAGCACTATGGAAAAAATACCTAAACTGACAAAAAAAGACCACGAGGATTTAAAAGAGGAAAAAAAGAGGATATTCGAAGAGCGTATGCGATTTATAGATCTCTACACCGAATGGCTCAAAAAAACCCCGAACAAGGTCTGGAGCAGGCAGCACTCCGAATTCCTTGGCAAGTGAATGGCCATTTTTCAAATTGCAAACACGTGCAATGCACAAAAATCACTATTTTATACAACTTGCATCTTTTATGTCCCTATGGCAATTCGCAGGATTGATTCGCGCGGCTTTACGCTCTTCACAGCGCTTGTCGCATTCATCCTGATTGTGCTGACAATACTTCTTGTGCAGTCAATGGTTTCAACCGAGAGAAGTTACTCTGAAACAATTTCTGATATTTCAAACCAGGAGGAGATGCAGGCAATAGCCGATCTTACAAGGGCCGATGCACTGCAGGTTTTTAATTTCAGCATAAGGCAGAGCATTGAATCATTCTCAACCCATGAGGATGAGGGTTTGCGCAATGGGCTTGCAAAGGAGGAATATTTTGTATTCCCAGATCAGGCGGCAAGCTGGGAGGAAATGAAGGCAAGATTTGTTGCTGACAGGTTCGGCGTTGGCAATGCAAAGACAAACCAGTTCGCAATTTATGCGGCAAGAAGCCTTATTTCAATGCTCTCAAAATCGCAGGACGCGCGCGGGTTTCATATTGAAATCAAAAATCCGGATGAAGCCGGGATGTCAGAAGTTTTGAAGGGCACATTTGAAAAGCAGGACATTGATGATTTTTTCCAGATTATAAACTGTGACATCACTGGCGGCGCCACGTACAAGAACTGCACGGGAAGTTTTTATATCACAATGAATCTTGACGGCAAAATAATTGATGATATCACCTATGAAAAATTCCCAAGGGTAATTGTTGAAAACGACCTCACCGGAAGAAAGCTTGATGAGCCTATTTTGCCGCGCGGAAAATTCCGCATCTTTGTCCCGACACGCCTCTTCAAGGCCCTTGCGGGGGCGCGTGAAGTTGCGTGCGCAAACGGGGGCGGAGCCCTTGAGGATGATTTTATTTCAGGGATGGGCACTATGATAAGCAAAAGCGCGGCAGAAGATGGAATACGCGCAAGGATTTTGCCGCTGCTAACTGACAAGATGGCAAATGAATCCGATGGGATGTTGCTAAATAGCTACAATGTGCTCGCTGAAACGCAGACAACGGTTGTTGGTGGCGCAACTGAGGAGAATTTGGTTGGCTATCAGGTCGTGCTTTATTTTAAGGAAGGCAATCCAAAATATATTGTCTCGGCAAAGCCGCCGAATACCGCCTCATATGCAATAAGGCTCATTAAGAGGCTTGATACGCACCTTGTAAAGTGCGGGTGATTTTTCCCACAAGGTGAACTTAAAGTCCGCCCATTTTTCTTTGACTTGGCAATGGAAGAGTTAATAAAATCCTCAACCGCTATTTTTGTATGGCACCATACACTATTGCAAAGATAAGGAACTTGGCTGCTCCGGTTCTAAAAAAGTTCCGTGTCGTGAAGGCGGGGGTTTTTGGCTCCGCCGCCAGCGGAAAAATGAAGCAGGGCAGTGACATTGACCTGCTTGTCAAGCTATCGGGCTCCTCCGACCTTTTTGATTTTGTGGAACTTAAACTTGAACTGGAAAAAACCCTTGGCAAAAAAGTTGACCTGGTTGAATACTCCGCCATAAAGCCAGCACTCAAAAATGCAATACTGGGGAGCGAGGTGAAGCTCCTTTGAAAAGGCAGTTTAGGGTATACCTTCAGGACATAATTGAGAGCATAGAAAGGATAGAGGAATATGTCGGTGACCTGACGGAAGACGATTTTCTTGAAAACACCCTTATCCAGGACTCGGTTGTCCGCCGGCTCGAAATAATAGGCGAAGCGGTAAAGAACATCCCCGAGGAGATAAAGAAAAAACACCCTGACGTGAACTGGAAAACAATTGCTGGTGCGCGAGACATTTTTGCCCATGCGTATTTCAATGTAAACCAAACACTCGTATGGAGAGTGGTCTCTGAAAAATTGCCAGCACTAAAAGAGAAGGTAACAGAAATTCTTGGGGAAATCAAGGAATGATTTTTTGGCACAAAGAAAGACATGGCAAAACTCTATGGCTCCCGAAAGCAGAATTGCCAAACTTTAATTAGCAGGCAAACCGCCTGTTCCGAAAAACGTAAACATCGAAAACTATAGTGAACCGTTTTAATTTTTTGAACATTTCATTGCGGTTCACTAAAATAGCAAATGGCTTGTGAATTGTTCAATTATAGCAAACCATAAAGTTTTTTTGGTATTTGTTATGGTTTGCTAGGGCCTTGTACCACAGATGGTACGAGGCCTCGTCCCCAAAGGGACAAGGCAGCAGACATTGAAATTTCACTGAATTATTTCATTGGTCTGTTATATTTAAGCCATTTGCCATAACTTATATCATGGACGAACCCAAGATTCTGCCAATGGGCGAAGATGAAATTCAACAAAGACTTCTTGAGATTAGGCAAAAACATGGCATAAACGCAGCACTGCTCTTTAACCTGCTCAAAAGCCCGGAATTCACAAGACTTGCAGGGCAACAGCTAAGCAAGCACGCAATGCGAAGAGCCAGAAGAAGCCTCACAGGAAGCACAAACACTTTCCAGATTTTGTCCGGAATAATTGAACGCCACAGAACAGCCCTGGCAGCCCACCCTGACGATTACACTGCATTCATCCTTGGAAGGCTTGACACCAAACAAAGGGAAGCGTACACTACAGGAAACTGGACCCATGAAATCCTAGAAACGGTTAGCAGTGCGCAAAGAAAATTCTTCCCGCAAAGGCCGCCTTCACATGCAGAAGTGGAAGAACGGGTGTCATTCCAACCGCACGGAAACTACAGGCGAAGATGGAACAGGTAAAAGAACAGGCCATTTTCCGATACGTTTAAATGCCCCTTAATGCATTAATCATATTTAATTAGCAAGTGACTAAACATGGCATTGCTTGATTCTCTGAAGGGTTTTTACGGAAAAATGGAAGACGGGTATTACTCCTTTCTTGATTTCATTCAGAACAGGGGCGTTCCGGTTTACAGCGTGGTTGATGCAATTGAAGGCGCAAACATCCCCTTTTTTCCGGTTGCAGTTGCGGCATTTTTGGCGGTTATTTTAGGGGCATTTTTTTTGCTCTCAGGAGGGCTTGGAAATTCAAACCTGACGGTAACTGTTATTGATTTGAATCAGGTTCCTATTTCCGGTGCAGCTGTCCAGGCGGAATTTAATTCAAAAATAATTGATTTGCAAAAAACAAATGAAAAAGGGCAGGCAATCCTCAAGGTTCCGCAGAATAGCGCAATAAAAATCACCGCTTCAAAAAATGGTTTTAAAGATGGCTTGAGGGATTTTTCAGCGCAAAAGGGGGATGAATCCGCTTCAATTACACTTAGTATAGAAGTTGCCACAATTACAAAAACCATTACTTTCATGCAGGCCGGAACTTCCAGGCTTTTGGACGAATCCGTGGTTGCCAACTTTTCGTGCAGCGGCAATAGCTTTGATGAAACAAAAACCGTGAGTGGCGGAATTATTGATCTTGAACTTCAAAGCGACTGTGATGCCCTTACAGTTCGCCCAACAGGGGGATATAGCATGGCAAATTCAACTGCCTCATTTGCATCCGATTCTTTTAGCTTTGAACTGCAAAAAAGCCGGGGCGGAACCGGGGGCGCAATAGTAACGGTTTCATCAAGCTCAGGGGAAACTGTTGCAGGCGTTGATGTGAGCCTTTATGCAACAACTGAGAGCAACACAGCGGGCAGTTCAATCCAGACAAAATCAACAAGCGCAAATGGCACCGCGATATTTGATTCTATCCCAAGCGGGAGATATTATATTGTTGCATTTGATCGCGGCGGAAATTTCGCCGAATTTGACGGCCTTGCGGAAAATTCTGTCCGGGAAATACGGGCAACAGAGACAACTTCGTTTGCGGTTGTGATGGAGAAAAATGTTGCTGGAAAAATCAGGCTGCAGATAAAGGACAGGGGAACAGGCGAATCTGTTGCGCTTGCTAAAGTTACGCTCTTCAAAGGCCAGACACAAATATCCACTGGCAATACTGCAAATGATGGAAAGGTCGATTTTCCAGTGGGCGAGGATGTTGAGTACACGCTGGTTGTTGACAAGCCCGGCTATCTAATAAAAAATATTTCAACAAAGCCAACTGCCGATTTTACAATTGTTGAAATAGAAGAGGCCACGGCAGAGAATAGCGAGAGTTTGCTTGTTAGCGTGGTTGATGAATCAGATAAACCAATTGAGAATGTGCGCCTAAAGCTCAGGCTCAATTCCGATGCAACACAGATTGGAAGCGAAATTGTAACAGGCCTTGATGGAAGGGCGCTCTTTGAGCGCGTGGATGATGGAACTTACTATGTTTATGCAATAAAACCCGGGTATGGCGAGAAAACATCAGAGCCAATTCTTGTAAGCAGCAGGCAGCAAAATGTTTTGAGGCTAAAAATCCCGCTTGGAACCGGAAGAATTGCGGTGAGCGTAATTGATGAGCAGGGAAAACCGGTTGCGGGAGCCGGCATAAAGACGGTTGATGCCACAACATTTTTGAGCGCGCAGGAGACAACAGCGGATTCCGATGGCAAAAAGACAATTTCAATCCGCTCGGATAAAACGGTTTTTTTAATTGTTACTGCCGGCGGATATCTCAATACGACAACCTCGCCAGTTCAGATGCA
>CAZEBH010000039.1:0-11480 GCA_964510425.1 uncultured archaeon
GATTCCCTCAACAAGAACCTCATCGTGCTCATCGATGAACTTTATCGCGCCGTCCTTTGGCGCAAGGGCCGTAAGCTGCCTGCCGTTCTTGATTAACTGCACACGCACGCAGTTGCCTGTGAGAAAACCATTTGCAAAGAAATTATGGTTGGGGCTTTGGGTAGTTACATCCATAAGTATTGGCTGTTGGCATTCTTTTATGGATTGAATTGTTTCCCACACAAGACCGTCACCAAGACCTGCCCCCGCTTCTTTTCTCCATTCGGAAAATGACTGTGTTTTTGCCGTAGTTCCAATCTTTTCTTTCATTTTTACCCCGCGGGAAATCCAATAATTCACCCTTCCCTTTTTAATTGTTGTAAAACCAAGCTCGTTAAGCCGCTGCGTTATTTTTGAAATAGTGAATCCGTTTTTCCTCAGCTTCATTGCCGTTTCAAATGCCTCAAACTCATTTTTAAACAGACTTTTTCTGTGGTGCAAATAGGCAACGGCATGCCTTGCAAGTGCTGACCTTTCCTTGCTATACCTGTATCCTACTTTTCCAAAAAAGTTCAGCAGGTTTTCATGATTTGAGTCAATGTAGATTAGATTCCTATATGTCTTATCCCCGTTTTTCCTGTAGCAGCAAAACTTTGTTTTAACTTCTGAGGTGGCGACTCCGAAATCTTTTAGCATGGCGCTAATTTCAAGTAAAAATCCCTTGCCGGAATCCAAATGTGTTTCTGTTTTGTTCTGGCACAGGCATGGGGGCTGGAACGTTTTCCCGCTCACTCTTGGCTTTTCGAGTTCGCTACCAAAGTATGCGGACAAGAATTCCTCCTTTACCCACAATGGCCCTTCCTTAATCCATTTTGGAATTCCATACGAAGAATCTGCCTTATCTCCGCTTGGCACACCAAGCGCTTTCAAAAATGAAAACAGGGAAATCGAAGAACAACTAATGGAATAACTCGTTCCGGATATTTTTCTTTCACCGTTTTCATATTTAATTGTGCTCTCCCTTTTCTGCGTCTGCAAAGGTGAAACATTAAAATCAAGCTTTCCCATGTCCATTCTGATTTCCTCAAGATCTTCCGGCTTTCCGCTAAAAACAATTTTTCCGCCCATTCCCGTGCCGGCTCTCCCATAATTGAGACAACCGTCTCCGAAGATGTGGCCAATAATCCTCACAAGCTTGGGGATTTTCGGATTATCGAAGCTTAGGGGTAGCAATCCTTTTTCCTCAAGGCTTTTTGCGACCCTTTCAACGCGTGCTTTTGCAGGGGTATGTTCTTTGAGTTCTTTTGCAGTCAGAATAGTTGCTTCATCTTTAGTGTATTCTATGGGCGTTCCAGGCATCACAATAACCCTATCACCAGACCTTAATTCTCCAAAATCTATTTTTCCCCTCGAAGTAAATATCGGGTGATCTGATGAAGCAACAAGTTTCCTGTTTGTTTCTTTTGTTGTTATTTCCAGTGTTTTTTCCTTTTTGCCGGATATTGTAAACCAGTCTGAGAGTGCAGTCTGCTCTATTTCATTTTTTGCGGTGTTATATCCGCTTACCACAGATTTATCCCAAAAGCTGCCAAGGTTTTCAATTGTGGTGCAGCAGCCATCAAAGAGTTGCACTTTAGTGCCGGGCGCTACGCATTTGCGTATCCCGGAGTGCGGCTGTTTTGCCGTAACCCCCCTCTTCTCAAGCACAATTCCCTTTGCCTGGGGCGAACCGTTCATCAAATCGCCCTTCTTGTCATGCATCCTTGCATTTATCTTCTTTTGCCAGCGCCTGTCCTTCTTGCGCCACTTCTTTCTCTTCTTCTCAAGCGCCCTTGCAGCAAATTCCCCGGCCATAAAAACAAACCCTTTTACCTAATCCTTACTTCCTCAATCCCATAATTTCTCTTTGCAATGTCCTTAACCCTTTTCAATCTCCGCATATTTTGCAGAATTATTTTCTTGTTTGTCGCATCTACACTAATAATTGCAATTTTTTTCTCCTTCAAGTCTTTTATCCCGACTTTTTCTATTTTTGCGCGGAAAAAAGCCTTCTGGAAAAACTTCTCAGGTTCTTGCGTATACTCAAAGAGCTCAACCCTTTTTCCAATCCTTTTTGTTAGCAGTTCAACTGCTGAACCGCCCTTTCCAATCGCCCTGTACATATCCTTTTCATTTACAAGAAAAACCACATTGTCGCCGTCGACAAAGCAATCCCTTGCACTCACATGCAAAATCGCATCAAGCAAATTCATGAACTGGATTTCCGAGATGCCAAGAAGCTTCACAAAACCACGCTTACTTTATCTCGAGTACCCTGCTCTTTCCGGCCTGCTCAATGCACATCGCACTTACCGTGAAAGGCTTTCCACACACGCTGCCAAGTTCAATTCCAGTTCCCTCAAACACAAAGTGCGGCGTACTTCCGATTTGTGCAAAAGAAACAAGCTTTTCCCTTGATAACTGCGGGGCGTTTTTCGCGATAATTATTAACTTCGCGGAACCATTTTTAAGGCTTTTCTCGGACTGTTTGGTGCCGAAAACCACTTTTCCAGTGTCAACCGCCCTTCTAATCTCTTTACCTGATTCAATTGTTGCCATAATGAAATCACTTTACAATCTGCCAAAAAGTTAGCAAAAAAAGCAAAATAAAGAACCAGAAAATGCTTCCGGCCTTACTCCGCCAAAATGGCTTCTCAAGGCTTTGATTAACTACAATACTCCGTTATGAAGATTTTTAAAGGGTGGCTTCAGGTTTTGTTTCCGATGCCACAATAGAAGTTCCTTCTATTCTCCCACGAATTTGCTTGCAGAGCCCGCGGTTGAACCTTGGCTTGAATAAAATTTATTGGGATATGATTTTTTGTATGTCCTCTTGTTGGAGTGGCTGATTGAATATTGTTACGTTGTCAATAAGTCCGTTCATGTAGCTTCCCCAACATGTGTCTTGTCCTAGTCTGAAGGATGCTGCGTCCATGTAGCCGGTATAGCCGGTTGGTGGGACATTGCCTTCGATTGTTGTTGTGCCCTGTAATACTCCGTCAATATAAAATGAAACTGTGTTCAAACCGTATCCTCCGTGCACGAGTGCTACGTTGTACCATTTATTCAGTTCTATTGGTTTTAGTCCTGTTACTGATGAGTCAAATATTTGCCCTGCAAGTGTGCTTTGGTTTTTTATTATTGTCCATCTATTACTTTCTGATGTCCTGGGGCAGGTGCCAAAAACACTATACCCTTTTGTATCGGTAAAATAAGCATCAAGTACCAGAGTGCTAGGCCCACTTGGGCTTTCGAAATTAAATTTGTTTGTTGTTATTTTAATCCCATTGTTTTGTGTTAAGGATGCGCAGCTTCCGTTCCTGCAATTGTTAGTGACAATTGTTGGAGTTCCTACCAGTGAAATTGTATTATTGTTTGGTGACAAATCCTCAAACTTTCCATTTTCAAAATTCATGAGGAACACGGGCTCAGGAATTGATGGCACTGGAGGCCTCTCGCGGATTGACACCACTACAAAGCCCACTCCAGTTGTTGCGCCAATTCTTATCATACTCAAGAATACAGTTGTTTTGAGTGCAGTATTGCCTTGAGAATCTAAAAATTCTTTATTGAGTTCTTCGCTCAATCCAATAGTGCGCGTATCAACTAAGTTTCCTTGGTTATCATATAACTCGAAATTTGCTCTGTAAAAGTTTTGGGTTCCGTATTGTACAATCCGTTTCACTTTTACGCTCATTATTTTTCCATCATATTGTCCTGCTCCCGCAAGATTTGTTATAGTTTGACCTTCATTGTAAAATTCCATTGAGTTTTGGCTGAAACCATATTTGAGATCTTCCCCTACCCATGCAACCGAGCGGTCAATGAGTTCGCCGCTGTCGGCGTATAGTTCAAATAATGCCTCATACTCGCTAGGTGATGGAGCGTACTGTACCACTTGCACGAGCTCCACCATCATTCCCCTTCCGGCATATGGACCGTTTCCTATGAGTCCTTTAATTATTTCGCCTTCCTTGTAAGTTTCCATGCTGGTTTCCCCTGCCCTTAAAATTTCAACATAGCCAACGCCTGTTGTTGAACCGACTGCGATGGTTCTTACCCACAAGCTGTTCTTGAGCAGTCCAGCGCCCTTTCTCTGCATTACTGCTGTCAAATCCAGATTATCCCCCTCTCTTAGTGTGAATTCGAGCGGCGCGTCTTCGTATCTGTCCTTGAATAGCCTCAAGGTATATATAATTTCTTTGTGCGCAAAGCTAGTTGTGGATGTGCTGTATGGGTTTTGTGTAAAATTTCCGATTCCCAATTTAGAGCATTCTTCTTCGCCTGCCTTATTTGTGATGCAGACTTTGCCATCGTAGTTTATTGGCGGCTCTATTATCTTTCCGGTTTCGTCATTTATTGTAATTTTGAAGCTTGTTGTAACTGTAGGTTTTTTGATTGTAATATTCACCGTGTTCTGTCCAGTTATTATTTCCTGTTCTATAGTTCCATTGGCATTGTCCTTGTAGACTTGGAATGCGTATTTTGAGGGCAGGAGCTGGAGTGTTGCTATTCCTTTCGCGTTTGTTGTTACGCTTGAAGCAATTGAACCGGAGAGGCTTTGCCATTTGTCTCCAAACTGGCTGTTGAAGTAATAGTTTGTGTAAGCATTAACACTTGCGCCATCAACCGGGTTGCCCTGGTCATCGGTAACATAAACCGTGACATTGCCGCCCTGTGGGATGCTTCCGCACCCGGCGAGCAAAATCGCAAAACCAATTAATACAACCAGCAAAATATTTTTCATCAAACATTCCCCGAACATTTTTTTTCCAAACACTAAAAAGTGAAAGTTCGAATAAAGTAATATGGGGGGGGTATTTATAGTTTCCGCCTGGTGTTATGTATAGATATTTTTCAGAGTTCTGTGGAGGGATTCGTGTTGTTTATCGCTTTCAGTTTTTTGCCAGCGCTTTTTCCATGTCTTTTAAGTCAATGCAGTGGACTTTTTTGCCGTCAAATTCCGTGATTTTTTTTGCAAAGCTTTTTGCGAAAATTGCGTAGCTCTCCTTCCTTTCATTGTTGTGCCATTCCACATGTTTTGCCTTTTCTGAGAGCCTTTTGGCAATGGCCAGCGTGTTCACTTTTTCCTTCCACTTGCATTCGGCAAACAGCGCCTCTTTGTTTTCTTCGTTTAGGGCTGCTATGTCAATCTCGTATTCATTTTTCCCTTTTTCACCGCCGGTTTTACCCCATTGTCTGCCTATTTTTGTTTTTGGGAATTCTTTCAGGAGCATTTTGTCCTTGATTAGCTGCACAACGAATTTTTCAAATTTTTTGCCCATGAACCCTCCGAAATTTTCCGTGAAGAATTTTTCCAGCTCTTCAAATCTTTCCTGTTCTATGTAGTCCCTTTTGTTTTCCATGAAGCAGAACCAGAATGAGAGGAAATTATCCATTATTTCATATCTGCCTTCCCGGGATTTTTCGGGTTTTGCGGTTATTGGCGTGTTTTTCCTCACGAACCTGAAATCCTTCCTAAGGGTCCCGATGTATTTTATGGCCTCGTTTTTTCTGTTTCCAAATAGGCTTGCTATTTCATTGAGTTTTGTCTTGCCTTCAGCTATTGCCGTGAGCACTGTTCCATATGTTTTGGATTCCCTCCCGAATTCTGCGGAGAGCAGCAATCCACCCTCGCCTTGCAGCTGTGCCCCTTTTGAAAGAACGAGGCGAAAAATGTTTTTTTCCGCGGGCTGTTTTTTGTCTAGTATTTCATAATAATATGGTACTCCCTCGAACACGGCCCAGGTCTTGATGAACTCTTTAATTGGCATTTTCATCTCGCAAAACAGCTCCCTTATGGGGAGGTTTCCGATTGTCATTTCATGTGTTCTTCTGCCATAGAGTGGGGCTGCCGTATCATTGAACACTTTGTTCATAAGCGAATAGCTAGATCCTGCCACGGCAATTTTTACAGGCTTTCCACCAAGTTTTCTTTCATCCACCATTTTCTGGATTTCGCCATAAACTGACTTGTCCACGCTCAGAAAGTTCTGGAATTCGTCTATTATGACCGTTTTTCCGCTATCAAGAATATATTCCACCGCGTCCGAAAAATTTTTGAGTTCCGGGAGATTGTGCTCTTTGCAGATGCGCGGCATCATCCAGTCAAGCGACTTGTCCGGCCAGACGAAAATGTTTACCGCCTCCGGGAGCGCGATTCTGAGTAATGTTGTTTTTCCTATCCTTCTCCTGCCCTTGACCACAAGAAAGAAGTTTCCCTTGTCCATCTCACGAATTTTTGAGAGCTCCATTGCCCTATCGATAAACTTTATGTTTGACATACATCATGTATTCTATACATACTATTTATATTATTTGCTATAACCCTTCAGGGCTGGCAGGATGACAAATATTTCTGGCAAATCAGCAAATTCATGGCTTTATTTTCCGGTTTTTCAGCAAATATGCAAAAGTGATTTGCGGAGCTTTACGCAGTTTGAAAGTTGATGCCAAACCGTAAATGGGTTGCCGATTACGTTGTCAAGATTGTGCTATTTTATTCAAGAGACCATTTTCCTATTTGGGGGATTCTCTCCAGTTACACTTACATCAAAGGTCACTGAAAAAATAGTTTTTTAAACATATGTTTAAACATAAATGTATTGGTGGTTCCATGGGCTCTTTCAAAACACTCACGATAAAAAAATCCGTCTACGACGAACTGCTCAAGCTGAAGGCGCCAAAGGAGAGCTTCAGCGAACTGTTCAGCAGAATGGCTGAAAAGGAAAAAAGCAAGAGGCCGGACATTATGGAGTTTGCCGGAATATTGTCTGAAGAGGAAGGTGAAGGGCTGGCAAGGGGTGTGAAAGCCTATAGGGCGAGATTCAATGCCGCATACGACGAAAGGAAGAAAGCGCTGGACAAAAGGTGGTAGATTTGCTCTTCGTGTTAGATAGCGACATCATAATCGATTTTCTCAGGAACCGAAATGATGCAATCAACAAAATCAGTTCACTTAGGGCAAAAAGCGCAAAAATTTGTACGACGGTGCTCAATTATCAGGAAGTCATGAGGGGGCTTATAAAGAAACAGCATCAGGAAAAAGAAGATATTGCTGAAATGTTTTTCTCCTCACTTGATATTGCCAGCTATGGCATCAATGAAGCAAAAATTGCCGCCAGAATAGAAGCGCACCTGGAATTTGCGGGGCAAAAAATAAGCGGTTTTGATATTCCAATAGCCGCAATTTGTCTGGCCTCCAATGCAGCAATAGTCACACGGAACACGAAGCACTTCCAAAGGGTGCCAGGGCTGAAAATAGAAACATGGTAAAAATTGTTGAATTACTTTTTCATGACAAGACTAACCCTGCCGGTCCCGACCTTAATCGGCTGGCCGACAATGATGTTCTCAACTACCCCTTCAAGGTTTTCAACTTCGCCGCTAAAGCTGGCTTCAAGCAAATGCTTTACAGTTTCTTCAAACGAAGCCCTTGCAAACGGCGACGACTTTCCGCGCGTGATTCCGGTCCTGACAATTCCGCGTATTTCCCCATCCCAAGTCATTAGGTCAGCTAGAAGCATAATGTGGCGGATGTCAATTGAAATGCTGTTCTCCTTGAGAACGCCTTCAAGTTCCTTTACAATTGCCATTCTTCCCGCCTCAATTCCAAGCACACTGCTGATTTCCTTGATGTCATTTGTGGTTGTGCGCGAGCCATCAACTTCAGGCAGCTTTACAACCGCCTTGAGATTTGTCCCCCTTGTCTTTATGACGCTCTCGCCATCCTCTTTTGAAAGGATAACCTTTTCGATTCCGCGGATTCCCTGGATTCTTACATTGCGCAGCTTGTTTAATGTCCTGCGGATTTTCAGGAGCGGTTCATTTTTGAAAATGAATTCAATTATGTTTTTTTCCCTGCGTTTTGCGTCCTTTTTGAGGTGCTTTTCAATCTTTGAAATCAAATCCTCCGCGTTAACGTTTCTTGAGCGGATGGCCTCATGGTCAAGCTCTATTGTGACCTTTGTTTTTGGCAAATCCTCGGTAATTTTTATGACATCATCAATTCTGACATCAATTAGTGAGCGCGCATAAACATCAAGCTTTTCAATGTCCTTGCGCATAGCCTGGTCTGCAATATAAATTGTCATTGTCGGGTATTTAGCCTTGCTCCTGCCGTCAACAATTTCCTCAACCCTTTGTATCCCCGACCCGACAGAAACTTCGGCTGAACCTGCATAGTGCTTTGTTCTAAGTGTTAACTGTGTTCCAGGCTCTCCCAAGCTCTGCGCGGTGATTATTCCTACAGCCTCGCCGGGTTCGACCTTGAGCGTTTCAAAATGTTCTTTTATTATCTCCAGGAGCTGGTCGCGGTCTTTTGTTTTCATCTTCATTTCTTCAACAACGGTATTGAACTCATCGAGCACCTTTTCAGGCAGACCCTCGCCGCCGAATAGTTCGCCCTGCATGTAAATTCTCTCATACTCGGGCACTATTTCCACAGGCGCCTTTGGGGCCTTCGGCTTCTTTGCCGCCTTAGGTTTTTTTTCTTTGTGCTTTGCGTCTTTTTTTGCTGCCATTAAAATCACACCACAAAATTACCTGGATTCAAGCCCAAATCATCATTTACTCTTCATCTTCTCATTCCGAGCATGCTCCTCCCCCTCGGGGACCTGTCGGTCGGAAGGGAGCATTCTGTCTTCGCTTGTGCTCGACAGAACTGACTTCCTCCAAATATGCATGCAGACCCAATCATCATTTACTCTTCATCTTTTCATATTCCCTTTTCACCGAAACGCTTCTTCCCTTAAATGACTTCTCAGGGAATACCCCGTCCTCGCCGTAAATATACTGGACAATGTTCTTATTTGCTGTCCTTACCGTACCGTCATTTACCACAACCAAATCCTTCAGGCTGTTTGCAAGCCTGCGGTAGAGATAACCCGACACCTTTGTCGAAACACCCGTGTCAACTTCACCCTGCCTTCCGCCCATCGTGTGGTAGAAGTACTCCTTGCTCTCCATGCCTTCCATGAAATTGTGCATGATAAATCCGCCCGCATCAATTCCGACATCGTTTCTGCGGTTGAGCCCAATTAGCCTGTTTCTAAAGCCCCTTTTGGGCCTTCCTTCCCTAACTGAAGCTTGCCCCCACATTCCGGAAAGATTTGTAAGATTAAGTACAGACCCCCTTGAACCGGAGAGTATCATGATATTGCTGTTAAATTCCGGCTTTTCAACCATGACGCTTTCAACAATTTCCTTAAGTATCTGTTTTTGTATTTTCTCTTTCGCGCCAAACGCCGCGCGCATCATGTAAATTTCAAAACTCTCATTGTAGTTCCTTCCGGGGATTGTCTCAATCTGCCCCCTGTGGAATTTCTTGACAACTTCGGCAGCCTCCTCTCTCATTTCCTCAACCGCCTTTTCGCGGACCTTGAGAACCTTCTGGCTTGTGCCGTACTCTTCAAGGCTTACCGTCATTCCGACTTCGGCAATAAAGCTTGAAATGATTTTTGAAATCTTGTCATAAAATGCCGTGAGAACTGCGGGGGGATAATCCCTTGCAAGCGCATCAACCAGCTTTCCTTTTCCTTCACCAAGGCTCATTGAATCAATGACCCCTGATTTCAAAACCCCTTTCTCAATTTTTACGATTAAATCATTTTCATAGGGCTCTTTTAATGCAGGATGGTTCGGGTCAAGGCCCCTTACATGGTTGAAAAATCTTGTCTTGTACTCCATGTTTAAATCTCGTGGCAGAAGCTGCGAAAAAATTAGTTTGCCCGTGTACCTGTTCTTGCCCGCATCCGGCTTTGGAATATCCTCTAGGCCCATTATCTGGAAATACCTGAAAGCCTGTTCTTTAGTGAGCACCGTGTTTTTGAGTGTTAGTATGAAGCACCCTGACACTCCGTCCTCGTCAAGAATTATAACGGGCGCCCCGTATCGTGGCGAGATGAACTGCTTTTCAACCAGCATAAGTTCCGATGCCTCCGCAATGCCTTCTGGGGTTTGCGGGACATGCATGTTCATTTCGTCCCCATCAAAGTCGGCGTTATAAGGTTTGCATGTAATCGGATTGAGCCTGAATGTTTTTCCCGGCATTATTTTTGCATAGTGCGCCATCATGGATAACCTGTGCAAAGAGGGCTGCCTGTTGAAGAGTACAATATCCCCGTTGCGCAATTTTCTTTCAATCTTGTAGCCCGGTGCAAGTTCTTTTAGGATATCTTCCTTGTTCACATCCCCGAGTTTTTTCCTCATTCCATCCGTCCTTATGACATAAACGACCCTGCCATCCGTTATGAGTTCCTTGCAGCCTTCGAGATTATTTGTTGTGACCATTTCAGGAACCGTCATGTTATCGGCAATTTCCTGCGGCACTCCAAGTTCATTAATTGAAATCATCGGGTCTGGCGTAATTATCGAGCGCGCTGCAAAGTTGACGCGCTTTCCTGTGAGATTGTATCTGAACCTTCCCTTCTTTCCCTGCAGCCTCTGCACAAGCGTGCGCAGTGCCCTGCCGCTGCGGTGCTTTGCGGGCGGAACCCCCGCCGTGTTGTTGTTAAAATAAGTCGTCAGATGGTACTGGAGCAAATCCCACAAATCCTCAATGATCAGCTGCGGCGCTCCCGCATCAATGTTGTCCTTTAGCCTCATGTTAATCCTGATAATGTCCACAAGCTTGTGTGTCAAATCATCTTCGCTTTTTATCCCTGATTCAAGTGTAATGCTCGGCCGAAGGTTAATCGGCGGAACCTGCAGCACGGTCATAATAAACCACTCCGGGCGCAGCCTGCCTTTCTCATACCCGAAGAACTCAAGGTCCTGGTCGGGGATTTTTTCCACCCACTCGCGTATCTGCGTCGGGTAAATCCTGTCCTTGTCAATGTAAAAGTTTGTTGGCTTGTCAAGAGTTACCAGCCTTCTCTCGTGCGCACAGTGCGGGCACTTCTTGACCTTCCTTCCCCTTGTCAAAATTTTCTTTGCAATATCAAGGCTGTCATCGCCAATGTAGATTTTGAGCTGCTCTAATTTGTCATCCGGCATTACAATTCTTCCGCAGCCCTGGCAGGTCGCCTGCATGAGTATTTCAAGCTTTTTCCCAAATTCGCTGTGGCACACAGGCCTTACCATTTCAATGGTCCCAAAATGGCCCGGGCACTTTTTCATTGTGTTGCCGCATGTTTTGCAGCGAAGACCCGGATTTATTACTCCAAGGTGGTTATCCATAAGGCCGCCTTCCATTGGAAAGCCGTCCTTGTCGTAAGTTTCAGGGCTCTTTATTTCTATTGCGGACATTTTCCTGATTTGTTCAGGGGAGAGAATTCTGAATTCGACAGCCTTGATTCGCTTCAACATCATTTTTCCACAACCTTAAACCTTGTCCGTCAAAATCAATTTCGGGTAAACCCCAAGCGCCTTTAATTCATCCAGGAGCAGCTTGAAGCCATAACTCATCCCAACCGGATATATTTTGCTGTCATTCACTTCAAGCACCCTTTTTGTTTTTCTTA
>CAZEBH010000040.1:0-11431 GCA_964510425.1 uncultured archaeon
CACTAGATAGCAAATGGCTTGTGAATTGTTCAATTATTTAAGCCATTTGCTATACATCATTTTTTTGCCCTGATATTGGCTATTTTTTTCGCACGCAAAATCACAGCCCCATGTTTCCTGCCGAGATTGGAAAGTGAACTTCTGGCTCCGCCACCCAAACTGAAAATCCCTTTTTGTGCGGCAATCCGGACTTTCTGCCCGGTGAGTTTGGCAAAAGAATCTGCTGCGACCTTTACGCACAAATCAGTATATTCACCCATGGCAACACCGGTTGAACTGCCAATCGCCAATTTCCTTTTCTCAATTACATGTTTCAAAGAATCCTCAATGGCAATGCCACTTGGGGCTATTATACATCTTGGATGCCCGAGTTTTTTTACAGCGGAGGATACTATGGCATCACAAAGACTGGAGCCTTTGAGGACCAGTTCAAGTTCGCTTTTACGATTCTGTGCCTCCAAAAATAAAATCTGCATATTAAATCCCGGCTTGAGAATAATTAGGCCCCTGTTTGGCTGGGCAGACAGGAAATTTATTCTTCTTTGCCAGATGTCATTTAGAACTCTTGCATTCTTGAGCATCCTTTTTGCGTTTTGAGGGGATATAGGGGCATGAATATTTTTGTCTTTGAGACATAAACTGAAAAACGGGTGCACCAGCAAATCCCAAGTAAGAGGTTTATCCATGCAAATAGTATGGAAAAGGATGTTTTAATTGTTTTTGGAACCAGTTTTGTTAAAAAAACATCGAAGGAAATAACTATTTTTTCCTGTAGGCGAACCATTTTTGGCACGCGCACGAAGTTCTTTGTGGCGATTTGCAATGTCTGAGTAATTGGCCGAATAATGATTCGAACTATAATAGGAAAGGCTTTTTGACCTCGAGCGCCTGACAAACTGCCCAGTAAGGCGGGAGAAAGTTTCCGAATAATCCTTGACACAAACAGGGTAATACTCACCCATGCCAGTGCCTCTCCCATTTTTTACATTTATATTCTTTAATGAAGATGCGAGCAGTTGTTCGATAAACGCTTTTGGGTCACTTGTCCTTCCTTTGCTTTGTAAAACGACTGTCCTCTCCTGCCCTAGCCTATTAAGCGCCTCGCCTTCAAGTTCATTAAATAATCCAATCCCGACTTTGACAATTAGTGTCTTGAGAGAATTTGGTGCATGGTAATAAGGCGGAAATGCTGCAAAATCCCTTTTTGATTCAGATACAAAATGCTCAAAATCAGGCCTGATCAAAATCAAGCCCCTGTCCGGATTTTTAGCAATCTCTTTGACGTGAGTTAGCCAGACCTGTTTCATGTGCCTTGCATTTTCCAGTGTTTTTTGATAACGCTTAATGAATTGCTGATATTCCAGGCTTGCATCCCAGAACAGATCTCCAAAACTGTAAAACGGGTGCACCAGCAAATCATAAACCAATTCTTGCGCCATAATGGAATAGATTCACCCACCCCCTATTTAATTACTTTTTGTCGCCAAATTTGTCGTGAATATCAGCGCGCAAAGCCCCGGACACATTACCGGCTTTTTTGTAATTTACAAAAATGGCTCAACAGGCGCAGGAATAAACATAGCAGATGGAATGAAAACCACAGTAAGTAGAGCGAACAAAGACTCATTCTTGCTCAACGGCAAAAAAACAAAACTTATAGTGTCTGAAAAAGTCCTCGCACTCTTCAGGCAAAAAACCAAAGAGGCAGGCAAAGTCGGGGTTTTGCACAGCACAAAATTCCCGGTAGGATACGGCCTTGGAATATCAGGAGCAGGCGCACTAAGCCTTGCAATTGCCCTAAACACGCTCTTCAAAACAAAACTTTCAGGAAATGAAACCACACAGATTGCAAAGCGCGCCGAAATTGCATGCGGAACAGGGCTTGGGGATGTGATTGCCGAAAATTATTCTGGCTTGCTTATTGGAAAAAAACCATATCCTTCAAAAAACGCGGAGCAGATAAAATGCAAAGAAAAATTTGTGGCCCTGGGCTTTTTTAACCCGATAAAAACCAAAAAAATCATCCGAAGCGAACAGTGGAAAAAGAAAATCAACCGCGCGGGCCTCTGGTGCATGGAAAAAATACGCAGTGACAAAACAATGGAAAATTTTGTTGGGCTCTCAAGGGCATTTACAATTGAATCCTCCCTTGCAACACAAAAAATCAGAAGAGTGATGGAAGAAATTGATGGGGCAAGCATGTCAATGCTTGGCGAAACCATTTTTATCCCCACAAATAAGCCAATGCAAATCCAAGAAAAGCTTGCCAGGTTCTGCAAACGCACAATGATTGCAAAAATCACCAATAAAGGGGCCGGAATCATATGATACCGGCAAATCACCCGCGCAGAAAATCCCTGCTGGAAAGGGAAAAAATCGGGGAAGGCTTCCGTGCAGGAATTGTTGCTAGCGCCGGGATGATTGCCCATGGAAGGGGAGAAGCACTTGATTATCTGCTCGGGGAAAAAACACACGCAGAAGCTAAAAGGCAGATTGAAGCCGCAGCAGCAAAGCTCGTGCTTGCAAAAAACCCGGTGATTTCTGTAAATGGCAACACGACAGCGCTTTGCGCAAAAGAAACTGCTGAGCTCTCAAGGGCAATACCTGCAAAAATTGAAATCAACCTGTTTTACAGGACTCCGAAAAGGGTTGCACTCATTGAAAATGAATTCGGAAAATTCGGAATGCGTGTGCTTGGCGCAAATCCTGACAGGAAAATCTCCGGCCTGAAATCAAAACGGAGCATGACCCGGGAAACTGGCATTTACAATGCGGATGTTGTGCTTGTAATGCTAGAGGATGGGGACAGAACAGAGTATTTGCGGAAAATGGGCAAATATGTGATTGCAATTGACCTAAATCCGCTTAGCAGAACAGCGCGCAAGGCAAATAATACAATTGTCGACAATATCACAAGGGCGCTGCCGCTACTCAGAGCAACTGTGCAAAAATTCAGGGGCAAACCTGCAAAATTTCTCATCCGCAAATCAAAATCCGATAATTCAAAATCACTGAAAAAAATGGAAAAAATAATCAGGCAGGGGGCATTAAAATGAAACGCGAATTTACAAGGCAGGCAATCCATATTGCGGGCGGGATTTTTTATGCGGCGCTTTTTCTTGCAGCAAGCAAGGAATTGGCACTTGCAGCAGCCACAGGAATTTTTTTTATAGGCATTCTGGTTTCACTTTCACATAGGAGTGGCGAGAAAATGCCGTATGTCAAATCAATAATCGCTCTGGCACAAAGGGAAGATGAAAATGGCATTCCGGGAAAAGGCGCTCTTGCATTCACTCTTGGAGTGCTCTTGACCGCAATAATATTTTTTGGTTTTGATAGCAAAATAATTGCCGGGGCAATACTGGTCCTTGGAATTGGGGACGGAACATCCACTTTAATCGGAAAAGTTTTCGGAAAAACCAAAATTTTGCAAAACAGAACGCTTGAAGGAACAATTGGAGGCATAATTGCCTCTGCAATTGTGCTCGCATTCATTTTCCCTCTGCAGATTGCAATTTTTTCGGCAGTGATTGGAATGCTTGCCGAGTATTTGCCGGCTAATGACAATTACGCAGTGCCACTGGCTGCCGCAGCTGCCCTTGCAGTTCTTGCTTAAAAAAACGAAAACGCGTGTTTTTAAAAATTGGCTAACGCAGATTAGATTAGTGGGCGCGTAGCTCAGCCTGGATAGAGCAGCTGACTCCTAAGCAGAAGGTCGTGGGTTCGAATCCCACCGTGCCCGCTTCAAAATAAAAATACTGGTTTTCAGAATGGGAAATCTCTTTATGCCAGCCGGCTTCATATTCTTCAAATCTTTGCCCCGGCATTTCTTTTAGCATATCAGTGAAAACTTCATCAAAAACCTCAAGCATAAACTTTGGATGGCGGACAGTGGATTCTTCTTCTCGCCGGCCTTTCCAGTGGATATCAAGTTGTGCCTTTGCCACGGCTTTAATTTTTATTATCATGGTTTTTTTCTCGGCAGGAAGATTACGGTTCTTGCCCGTGAATTTTGGCACCATACGCAAAAAAAGCTGGAAAATTTTCCGCCAATCGCCTACATTTACGTGCGAATGGAGAGGCTCAGTTAATAGTTTTCCCGGCCTTACATCCCCACGGGCCATTTCTATCTGTTCGGCGAGCCGGAAATTTCGCCCTCTTAAGCCCACGGCCCAAAGATGCCGGCGAACCATGTCACCTATTATCAAAGTTGCCTTGCCTTTGACATGTTCTTTGCCATATTTGCGGATAGCATCAGATGCAGCTGGTAAAAACGGCGTGTCATTTTTCCTTTTTGGCCTTTTTTTCATGTTAATTGCTTTGGACACTTAAAAATATAATTCTATTGAACGGCATCAATAATCTGATGGCAAAAGCAATGGATTTTCCCAAAAAAATTCCCAGCAAATCAATTTATTAACAACCTTTGCACCATATATAGACTAGGTCCACATTCTGATTTTCGTTTACCAGAAATTGAGTGGATTTTTTAAAAAAGGGGTGAAAATGTGAAGTCTTTAGTAAGTTCAGCTACAGTTAAGGACAGCTCCAGCCAGTCGGCTGAAGCAAAAGGCGGCGAGGAATTCGCAACGCCTAAAATAATGGTGATAGGATGCGGAGGAGCGGGATGTAATGCAATCAACAGGCTCAGCAAGATGAACATTGAGGGCGCAACACTCGCAGCAATAAACACGGATAAGCAGCACCTTGCAATGGTTGGCGATGATGTCACCAAGGTTCTGATAGGAAAATCGGTTACAAGAGGCTTAGGTGCTGGAGGATACCCTGAAATCGGCGCAAAAGCTGCAGAAGTTTCAAAAAATGAGCTTGTGCAGTTGCTAGATGGCGTTGACATGCTATTTGTCTCCGCAGGAATGGGCGGGGGAACAGGAACTGGTTCAGCCCCGATAGTTGCGGGAATCGCAAAGGATCAGGGCGCAATTGTGGTTTCAATTGTCACATACCCATTCTCGCTTGAAAGGGCAAGAATGATAAATGCCGAAGCCGGAATACAAAAGCTCTCGGAAGTTTCAGACACGGTCGTTGTAATTGACAACAACAGGCTGGTTGAACTGGTACCAAACCTTCCGATTGGCGATGCATTCAAGGTCGCAGATGAGGTGATAGCAAGAACAGTTAGGGGAATTACAGAAACAATTACCCAGCCTTCGCTAATCAACCTTGATTTTGCGGACATTCGAAGCGTAATGGCAGGCAGGGGTCTTTCATTAATAGCTGTTGGAGAGAGCAAGTCTGTAAACAAGGTCGAGGAAGCTGTCGCGGACACGCTAAACAACACCTTGCTTGATGTCGACATTGCAGGAGCACAGGGGTGCCTCATACACATCACAGGCGGCCCGGAGCTAACACTCGGAGAAGCTAACGCAATCGGCGAAATGCTAACCGAACGCATAGACCCGAAGGCGCAGGTCATATGGGGGGCTAGGGTCGATAACACATTCGAGAATAAGATTGAAGTAATCGCAATCTTTACAGGAGTGAATTCGCCCTACATCACAGGCAGCAAGAAGAATCTTGGCCAGACACAAAGAACCCAGTTGAAAGACAGGGACTTTGGGCTGAAGTATCTTTAAGCACCACGAGTTTTTTTGGAAGGTTCAAAAGGACCTTCCGATTTCCTATTTTTTCAAAACTCTCTTTTTTCAGCCCAACCGTTCCGTTTAAATTGTCCGGAAGTTTATTTATATCATGAATGGGCACAGGGAACCCAAAAAAAGAAATTCTGCAAAAAGAAGGCAGAGCCTGAGAGAACAGCGCACAAGAACACAAAAACAAATAGAAGAAATTAAAAAGCGATTTGATGCCGACCTTCGCATTGTGTTTTTGAATGCAAAACCCCAGACACTTGTTTCTTCTGTTGAAACAATACTGCGGCAAAAAGGCAAACTAAGCCCCGATTTAGTAACGGAATTCAGAAAAATAATACCTGATAGGGCAGATGACCTAAAGCTTGATTCCAATCAGAGGAAAAAATTAGTTGAAATATATATTAAGGCTTTAGAACAAATAAAAAAAAGCTAATTCTGCCTTGAAATTATCAGAAAAATCCCGATAATCAGAAGCACTATGCTAAGATACGGGCTCTGAAGAAATGGATTTATTACGTCAAGCGGTGCCGGAACGGTTTTTACAAGCCCTCCAAGACCCGCCCCTAAGAAAAGCATTCCAAGCGCGAACTTGTCAACTGAAAACATCAGATACAAAATAGCCATTTAACTTAATAAAACCCCACTTCGTCATTCAACCACGCCGGCAACTGTTAATTGACGAAACCTTTTTAATGTATTTAAGCGTTTAAGTTAGCATGGATCAACTCGCAACAACCATCGCCGGCGAAATTGCACTCTCAAAAGACCCCGGCTCCAGCATGAAAAAGTGGCGTGAAATCTTCGGTATAAACCAAACAGAACTCGCGGAAGTCCTCAAAATTTCCTCATCAACAATTTCAGATTATGAGGGCGGAAGAAGAAAAAGCCCCGGAATTGGCGTAGTTGCAAGGCTTGTTGAGAGCCTGCTTGATATTGACAAAAACCGCGGGGGAAAAATAAAAAAGCAGCTTGAGAAAAACTTCTCGCCCAAGAGCGAAATATTTGACATCTTTGAATTTTCAAAGGCAATTGACGGGAAAAAATTTGCCGAACTCATAAAGGCTGAGTGCGTTGCAAACCCTGGAAAACTAAAGGACACGCAAATTTATGGATACAGCCTTATTGATTCGCTAAAGGTCATACTTGATGTGCCGGTTCATGAATACATCAAAATGTATGGCAAAACACCTGAGCGCGCACTGATATTTTTGCAGGTGGGTTCCGGAAGAAGCCCGATGATTGCAGTAAAAGTGGGAAGATTTTCAACAGAGATGCGCCCGTCAATTGTTGTGCTGCATGGAATTGACAAGGTTGACCCGATTGCACAGAAAATTGCCGAGTCGGAAAAAATCCCGCTTCTCATAACCACCGCAACAATTGAGGAAATAAAAAAGGCGCTCAAGGAATTTGAAGTTTAGATTGGCAACAACTTAATTCGTTGCAAAAAACCCAAACGGTAATTTATCCAATAGGCAACCAACTAAGCGAATCTAATATTTACGTAGTAGCGGGGTTGAGTACAGCCGCACGCCACACTCGAAACTTAAAATACAAAACACCCAATCAAATGTTCAGGGACAAACAAAAAAAACGGAACCATAAGCGCGGTCATGTAACAGTTAGAAAGGTGTAAAAATGACTCAACAATATACTTTGGAGTTTTACAAGCTTAATAAAAAAGACATTGCATTGGCAGGCGGCAAGGGCGCTTCTTTAGGAGAAATGACACAGGTAAAAATACCAGTTCCAAAAGGGTTTGTTATACTCTCAAACGCATTTGAAAAATTTTTACAGGAAAAAGATTTGATTGCAAAAATAGACGCCGCACTTGATGCGGTGAATGCTGAAGAAGTGCATACTGTCGAAAAAGCTTCACAAAAAATTGAGGCAATGATTATGGATGAAGAAATGCCAAAAGACATTAAATCAGAAATAAAAAAAAGGTTCAAGAAGCTCAAATCCAAATTCGTTGCGGTACGTTCAAGCGCAACTTCCGAAGACAGCATTTCCGCGGCCTGGGCTGGACAACTTGAAACCTATCTGAATACGAATGAAAAAGAACTATTGGATAAAACCAAGAAATGCTGGGCATCACTTTTCACGCCTAGAGCAATAGCCTACAGATTCATGAAAAATCTCCGCAGCCAAAAAATATCTGTCGCTGTTGTTGTTCAAAAAATGGTCGAAAGTGAAAAATCTGGAGTAGCCTTCTCTGTGCATCCGGTCATGCAAGACAGAAATCAACTAATCATAGAAGCAATATACGGCCTCGGGGAAGGCATAGTTTCAGGTTCAGTTACCCCAAATAGTTACATTGTAGAAAAAAATTGCCTGAAAATAATAGATAAGAAAATAGCCCCTCAAACGAAAAAGATGGTGAGGGGGAAAAACGGGAAAAGTATTTGGCAAAAAATAGGCGAAAAAAATGGAAAACAATCCGTACTCAACGACAATGAAGTACTTGAGCTTTCAAAACTGATAATTAAAATAGAAAAACACTATGGATTCCCTGTAGACATCGAATGGGCAAAAAAAGGAAACTATTTTTATATACTGCAATCAAGACCCATAACGACCTTACAATGATGAACACGGTGGAACTCTGGAAGCGTCAGGTTTTTGCTGGAACCGGTTTGGGCGATAATTTTAGTTTTGGATTCTGCATGCTTTTCCTTTGTTTCCGTCAAGTTCAATAATTTCATTTTCTTTAATCAAAGAAAGTCCTTGTACTTGTAATATACACGGCATGTTTTTTTCCCGAGCCACAATAGCGGGGTGGGATAGTATTCCGCCAACAGAACTTATTACGCCAAGCGCGCCAGCATATGTAACTACTAAATTGGGAGAAAAATAATCTGTTATAATTATTTTTCCATTAAAGTTCTTTTTTAAATCAGTTTCGTTGTGCACCCATCCTACAGGGCCTTTCACAGTTATTTTTGCGCCCGCATTAAGCCCCTCAAACTCTTGCAAAACTTTGTTTTTCAGTGATATTGGCGTGTTTTCTTCTTCAAAGAACCAGCGCCAGGCATAAAATAGTCTTTTTGGAAGTAAATTTTTGTTATTTGTAAATGCTATGTTCCTTTCTTCAGCAATTCGCTTTAAATTTGATATTTCTTTTGTTCGCAGCTCATTTGCTTGTAAATGAAACACTTTTTCACCTATTCCCAACTCTTTTCTTGCGGCAAGATATGCTTTTCTTTCAGCGTATAGGTGGCGTGCACATGCTAAACGTGCAGCTTCACGTAAAATCATCCAATCATCTTGTGGCAAAATAAGAGGCGAGAATTTTGTTTGTCCTTCTCCCAGCCTGGGAAGTGAAATATCATATAGATTTTCTCCAAAAAATTCTTTTTCCACAATTTTTTGAGTGAAATTTATTTTTTCGAAGAATTTTTTAGTTTCATCAATTATTGGAGTAAGTTTTTCGCTTGGAGCGAGTTTTAGGTGCTGCCCCAAAGAAGCGAGAAATGAATAAAACATAACGTTTGCTGCTTTATTTAGAAACATTTCAGCTTGTTTTGAGGAAATGGTGTTTTCATTCGCCAACATAAGCGATTTTTTTGAATCCTTTATTTCTTCTGCAAATGATAAAAAGAGTTCATTGATTTTGAATGCATCAACCACCACGTTTTTTGTGTGTGTTATGCCATCAAATGGCAGGGATAGGGTACGAAGGAGCCAATCAAGATTAATGTGTTTTTTCAAAACAACAACATTATTTTTTAATCTCCAATATTTTGTTGCTCCTGCAGTATAAATATACTTAACTTCAATGTTTTTACAAAAATAAAGTTGATTTCCTAGAATAAAAACATATTTTTTGCCTATTGGGAGCTCAGCAAGCATAAGTTCTTTGTATGCGCGCCAAAAGCTTCCTTTTGGCGAAAATATTTTTTCAAAAAATTCTTGGGTTGATTTTGTGCATATCGGAACAAGAAAGGAGTTTTCGTTTTTTTCAAGCACAATAACTTCTTTGCCAGAAAATTTATTTTCAAAAATAAATTCAGCAAGTTCCTTTTCTTGTATTTTAAGTGTGTCAGTTGCATTCATTTTAGTCACTTCAAAAGGATATATGTTTGGGTGCAGGAGCCGCTTCCTGCAATGCTTGTATCAGTGCCAAATTCTTTTGAACTTACAATAATTGGGCAGTAGATTCTTGCACGTGACCCGTTTGAGATAATAAGGCAGTTATTGGCAGGAGTAAATGAAAGTGTTTTTGTTTCTGAGGAAATGATGCATTTTTCTTGGCTTGTCGGGTAAAAGATTAGATTTTGCACTTGTTTTTGAATTTCTTCCTTTTGAGCTTGATTTTGGCCACTTAAAGGCTCTTTAGTGGAATCAGAAATTGTGGCAGTTTGTGAAGGGGCGCTTATTCCTTTTGATGAATCAGTGCGCGCTTTACCTTCTTGAATAATGCTTGATGCTTTATTGCTTGTAATGTCAAAAGAGGGTAATTCAATTTGAAACGCCGATTGTTTTTCTAGAGAAGAATTTGGGTCAACATTCTGTATTTCAATAGAAATAAATGAAATTATGGCGCAGGAGAAAAAAATAAATGTGCAGAATAAACCTATTTCAATAAATGCTCTTCTTTTTTCTTCTTTTGAAATTAGAGCTATTTTTTTATATGAGCTTAACAAGAGTATTGTTAAACTAATAATTGCTGCAACCGCCCCTGAAATAATTGCTTCTTGAAGTGTGAGCGGATTTAGTAAAAAAACTGCGATGGTTGTTGTTATTATTAGTAAAATTGCTTTTCCAATTATTTCAAGTGTCAGGTTTAGTTTTGAAGAGAATTTTGTTCCAAATGACTTTCTTCCAAAGAATCCTTTTGCCGCCGAATAGGCTGCAACAGAAATGAGGATGTTTGAAATAAATGCAATAATGGATATGGTGGCTACATATACTACGGGAGCGATAATAGCAATTGCATGGGCATATGTAATGAAGAAAAGAAGCGCAACGAAAATAAAGAATTTTTTATTCATTTTGCTTCACCCAAAATTTTTAATGCACTAGCGTAAAAATCCCGTTTTTCTTTTGAAGCTTTGTGGCAGTTTGCGTAATATGCGTAAGTTGAATCTTTTTGCACTTCAAGGTAATCATATCCTGAATCCGAAAGTGAGCAATTCGCATCTTTTGCTAGAATTTCTTGGGTCGTTGTTGTTTTTAGTGAATTTAAAGCACCCGCGGAAATTGATTTTATGGTGGCTGATGAAATTGCATTTGTTTTGCCGTATGTTGTAATAATTACCAGTCCGTCTGAGTGAAGATGGTAATCAAGGCTATTTGTGCCCGTATTTTGAATGAGGTGGATAAAGAAATTATTGTTTGATTCTGTGCCTGTGAGTGCGATAATTGATTGAGAAAATAAATCATTAAATTCGGCGCTTCCATAAAAGCATTTTCTGGCAATGTTTGCCCCATCAAAGTAAATTATATCATTTACATAAACATCTTTTCCGGCAATACATGGATTTTGATTTTTTACCAGTTCAAAAGCACGTGCTGTGAGTGATTGTGCGGTTTCTTTTTTCATGCTACCGGCAATTACTTGATTATCAAATGAAAGGTTTTCACTTCCTTTTTTTTCGAAGAATTCTCCGGAATCAAGAATAATTATTTCGTGAAAGCTTCCTTGTTTTTCAGAAACAATCTCAAAGTATTTTTGGGACTCTTTTTGAGTGCAGCCCCCTAAAATCAACATGGAGAGTATTAATCCTATAATTATATATTTCATGATTAATTTTACCGCTTTGGTATATAACTTAACTTCGCCACTTTTGGCGGCCTGATGGCTCTAACCTGATTTGTCTTTT
>CAZEBH010000041.1:0-11354 GCA_964510425.1 uncultured archaeon
CTCACTTCTCAAAAGAATACTTCAAAAATCAGTAGAAACTGGCGAAGTCAGGTTTCTTCATAACTTCTGGCTGCCCAGAAGCTATTTTACGAAGGACATTAATTCGGGATAAGACAGTGGGAGCTAGTTTCATTGTTTTTTAATTCCTGTATTCTTCTGTCAGCTTTCACTCTTGCTGAGTCAGCCCATTTTCCGGAGATTTCCTCAAAAACAAGTTTGTGGGCACTGCACAGAGCATTGACTGCATCTTTGTTGCCTTCTGTCTCAAACTTATCTATTAAAGCATCAAATAATTTTTCACCTGGTTTAATTTTGATACGTTCAAAAGCCAAAATAGATGCTATTGCATTTTTGTTGGCAGATAACCTTGGGTCTTTTTCAATTTCTTTTAAGTGCGCATTAATTATGTTATTTGCCCTCCGTTTTCTATTTTCATTTTTCATGTGTTCCCATTTTTTACCCTTGTAAGGAATTTTTCTGCGGGAATTAACAGCCTCTTTTAGACGCAAAAGCTCATCAGCCTGTAAATTAGCCAATTTCTGCCTTTCAGTTTTCAAAGCAGCAACAAGATCTGGGCGGCTGTCAAATTTAAGTCGGTGACGGGCACGCATTTTCTCTAAACGTTCAATACGTTGTAGGTTGGGCACAATTTCAAGAGCAGCTGGTTGAATGGTGGTTGATGGTGTAGTGGCGCTTCTAATCTCATGCATTGTCGTTTTCGCAGAACTCGTGAATATACGCGGCTTTAAAGATGTAGTAAGAGAACCTTTATCCGAAACGAGCCTTGACAAACCTCGGCTGGCTGATCTCCGAAGGTCAATTTGCCTTCTTTGAAGTTTATTTGAAGGATGCTTCATGCTAAAAGGAGCGTTTCATATAAATATAAACATTTCGAGAAACGCTTGGCTAAAATTGGCTAGGGCGTTAATCCAGCGGCACTTCAATTACAAGTATGTGCGCCTTTTCAAGCGCGGTGATTTGGAATTTGCCCTCTTTTGAAATTTCCGCACAGTCCCTTCTGCCAAGCTGCAATTCACCTATTCTTGCGGAGCCTTCAATTATGAAAACAAATGCGCCCATATCCAAAGGAAGTTTGTGTGAAACGGTTTTGCCCTTTGCAAGGCCTGAGAGCAAAAATTTTGCATTCTGGCGGATGTAAATTTTTCCTTTTGTTTTTTTGCCGCTGACAACTTCAGTTAATCTGTTTTTCATTTTCGCCGCAGAAAACTTTTTTTGCTCATAACTTGGCGTAATTCCGCGTTCCTTTGGCGCAACCCAAATCTGCAGAAGTTTTGCAACCTCTTTTTTGGAAGGGTTATGTTCGGAGTGCTCTATACCGGAACCTGCTGAAATGCGCTGTATTTCACCAGCCTTTATTATTCCATGGTTTCCCATGCTGTCACGGTGCTCAAGAGAGCCTTCGAGTACGAGGGTTACAATTTCAAAATTTGAGTGTGGGTGCATATCAAAGCCATAACCGGGTTCAACTATGTCGTCATTTAGAACACGCAAGGCGCCAAAGCCCATTCTCTGCGGGTTGTGGTAGTTGCCAAAACTGAAGCTAAAGTTTGAATGCAGCCACCCTAGTTCGCTTTTGCCGCGCTCGGAAGAGCGATGAATGCTAATTGCCATGGAAAAACTAGTGCAGCAAAGCGTTTTAAATTAGTTTTTAAAAAAACAAACGATTTAAAACCGGGTAATGGTTATTGGTTTTATGAAACGGCTTTATCACTTTTTGAGGGCTCTAGGCGCAGGCAGGCTACGGGGGGGCTTTGGAGAAAGAGTGATGCTGAATTGGTTCAGGCAGGACAGTTAAGAAAAGGTATAGTGCAAACCCAAGCCGGGCACGAAAGAAAAATGCGTTTTCCAGATGCGCAAAATAGTGCAAAACAAATTATAAATGTGGAGGATAAAATTGCAGAGATACACCTATACAAGTCTTTAGCACCCATACGAAAAACCTCCGGAAGGTTCGGGTTTTACACTGCAACCCAAGACAAAAACAAGTTGCCGCCCAACCTTCTGGAAAAAATATGCAAAAAAGAAGAGAAAAAGAAATTACAGACTCAAACCACCAGCCACAGGCCAGTGGAATTCTTTAGTAAAGATATATTATAAAGTTGGGTTCTATTCTAGGGAGAAATCGGCGGTTTTTTTGTGGAAAAGTGGCATGCTCTTGGCGCAAATGAGGCATTAGAAAAGCTTGGCACAAACAAGGATACTGGCCTATCTGAACAGCAGGTGAGGCAAAGACTCTTAGAGCATGGGTACAATCAAGTAATTCACCCTAAGAAAAAAAGTGCTGCTGAAATTTTTCTCGCGCAGTTCAATAATGTCCTAATACTGATGCTAATTGCTGCCGCAATACTTGCAGCATTGCTTGGCGAGCTTTTGGATGCAGGAGCGATGCTTGCAATAGTGAGCCTTTCAACAATATTTGGTTTTGTGCAGGAATTTCGCGCAGAAAAAGCGATAGAGATGCTGCAAAAGCTCTCAGCCCCGGTCACAACAGTTATAAGGAATGGAACTGCCAAGAATATCCCGGCGCACGAAATTGTTCTGGGGGATATTATCCTTCTTGAGGCAGGAAACATTGTTCCTGCAGATTGCAGGGTTATAACGCATATAAGCCTTGAGGTTGATGAGGCAAGCCTGACCGGCGAATCAGTGCCTTCGAAGAAAAATGCGGTTTCATATCCGGAACACACATCTGTTGCCGACCAGGAAAACATGGTTTTTGCAGGAACTGTGGTAACATATGGGAGGGGAAGCGCAGTTGCAACAACAATAGCAGGCAAAACCGAATTTGGAAAAATTGTGGAGTTTATACAAAAAGAGCCTGAAACAAAAACACCCCTTCAGAAAAAATTCGAAAAAATAGCGCAGCAGCTGGGGCTTGTGGTACTTGCACTTGTTGCCGTAGTGTTTTTTGCGGGCATTGCAAATGGCAGTCTTTCCATGCAGAAAATGATGCTATTTGCCATAAGCCTTGCGGTTGCCGCCGTGCCAAATTCGCTTCCTGCAATAGTTACAATTAGCCTTGCAATCGGGGCACAGGAGATGGCGCGCAGAAAAATGATAATACGAAAGCTCTCGGCAACAGAGAGCCTTGGCGCAATTACTGTAATCTGCACTGATAAGACCGGCACAATAACAAAAAACGAGATGACCGTGACAAAAGTTTTTGCGGACTTGGAGGAATTCGATATATCGGGCTCGGGATATTATCCGGTTGGAAAATTTTCAGGACTTAATGGAAAAGCGGCGGATGCAAAAAAATTTGCTTTGCTCTCAAGGATTGGGCTTTTGTGCAATAACTCAAAAGTGGCATTCGAGAACGGGAAATGGAAGGTGATTGGTGACCCAACCGAAGGGGCGCTTGTTGTGCTTGCATCAAAGGCAGGGCTTGAGGAGCATGCTGAAAATAAGAAATTTGAAGCCATTTTTGAGCTTCCTTTTGATTCTGAGAGGAAAATGATGACAAGAATTGTCCAAGAACAGTCTTCCGGAAAAAAATATGCCTATGTTAAAGGCGCGCCTGATATACTTTTGAGGGCATGCAACAGGATAACTGTTAATGGGAAAGTCAGGGCAATAACAAGCCTGGATAGGAAAAAGATTCTTGGTGCAAATTCCAATTTTTCTGAAAATGCCCTGAGGGTAATTGCTTTTGCCTACACTGAAAAAATTCCAAAAGAGGCAACAGCGCAGAGCACTGAAAAAGATTTGGTGTTTGCAGGTCTTGCCGCAATGATAGACCCGCCGCGCGATGAGATTTTTGACGCAATAAAAAATGCAAAAGCAGCGGGGATTAAGGTCGTGCTAATAACAGGGGATGCAGCCGGCACTGCAACTGCTGTTGCAAAAAAAATCGGGCTCTTCAAGGACGGAGACATTGTTTTAACAGGCGAGCAGATTGAGAAAATGAGCGCAGCGCAGCTTGAGCGTGACATGACAAAAGTTAGCGTGGTTGCAAGGACAATGCCGATACAAAAGAGCAGAATAGTTGAGGCACTAAGAAAAAATGGCCACATAGTTTGCATGACAGGCGACGGAGTAAATGACGCCCCCGCTCTAAAAAAAGCAGATATGGGAATATCAATGGGAATTACAGGGACTGATGTTGCAAAGGAGGTTTCGAAAGCAACAATTGTTGATGATAATTTTGCGACGATAATTGCGGGGATAATGGAGGGCAGGAATGTCTATGACAAGATAATAAATTCCACGCGCTATCTGCTCTCATGCAATGCGGGGGAAATCACAATTGTGCTGCTATCAATAATTTTTGGGATGCCGCTGCCGCTAATCCCGCTGCAGATACTTTTGATGAACCTTTTAACAGATGGCCTTCCAGCCCTCGGGCTTGGATTTGAAAAATCTACGCATGAAGTAATGCAAAGGGCCCCAAGGCACCCATCGGAAAAGCCGCTCTCAAACAGGCTCATTGCAAGCATTGTTGCATTCGGGCTTCTGATGGGAATAGGAAGCTTTGCACTTTTTGTTTCATACCTCCCTGAGGGCCTCCAAAAGGCACAGAGCGTTGCATTCACAACACTTGTGATGTTCCAGATGTTTGCCGCAGTTGGAAGCAGATCAATATATCCATTCAGGAATTTGAACATTCTCTCAAACAAATGGCTTGCTGGCGGAATAGCATCCTCAGTGCTTATACAGCTACTAATTTTATACTGGGCCCCGCTGCAGGCAGTATTTGGAACAGTTCCGCTTGGCATTTGGGATTGGGCAAAAATCCTAGCGGTTTCAAGCTTTGGATTCATTCTAATGGAAATCGGAAAGATTTTCCTCTCAAAAGAGCATCCGCAAAAATCCGGGCAGCCACAAACAGCAGTAAAACCAGTTGCAAACTGATTCGTATTATAGAGGGGTTTGATTAACCTGCGATTTACTTTGCATTATCAGACTTTTAGGCATAAGCCTTACGACTTCGAAAGGCATTTTAAAGGCAAAGTGCACAAGGTTAGCATGTACGCAAAGATGCTCGCAATTGGAGCACTGCTCATGATGGTGCTTGGATGCACGCAACAACCACTTGTTGTTGATGAAGGCAGGCCTATAGAGGCAGATTTTCAGCTTGGAAATGTATTCACCGTAAAAGAAGGAAATTACCCCGGTTATCAATATAATAACAACTTTTCTTCGCCGATTCGACTCAAGGTTCTTTCATTTACAGACTCCCGTTGCCCTAATGGAGTTCAATGTGTTTGGGCAGGGGAAGTCGGGCTCAACCTCCAAGTCATAGTGTTTGAAAAAACTTCCGACCCAAAAACGTTCAATGGTCCCAAAATAAAAGAAATGTACCTTGGGGAAACAACCAAAAGGAAAGATACTGCATTTGGATATGAGATAGAGCTTGTTTCAATCGACTTTGAAAAGAAAGAGGCGCAAATCCGCGTTTCGGTTGCAGCGCAGCCTCCTACTGGCGAAAAGCAGTGGTTCTCCTATGACCCGAAGCAGTGCGGGACAAACCCTTGGGAAACGTGGGACTTGGCGAAAATTCAGGATTACCGGAATGAAGAGTATCTAGTCGAAGCATGGTTTAAAGTGGCCAATGACATTGAAGTGAGTGGTTACGCCTCGAAAAAAGTGAGTGACATCGTCTGCCTCTCATGCTCCTGCCCGCGCGGAGATGAGATTGCAGTGCTTGTGAATTCAAAGGACTCTGCCAAAATGAAGTCGCTTGGCTGGAAGATTATAGGAAATAAGAATGTGATTGCATGCCCCATGGATGCAAAAATCTGTCCTGATGGATCGGCCGTGGGAAGAGAAGGGCCATTCTGTGAGTTCGCAGCATGTCCTGAGACAAATGAGAAGCAGCCACAATGGTTTTCAATTGAACCGATTCAGTGTGGAGGAAATGAATGGCAGCAGTGGCAGGGAGAAAATCTTGCAGTTGATGGAGAACCACTTACCGAAAAGGAAATTATAGGCATTTGGCTAAAACAAAAATATGGCATTACAGCAATTGATTATGCTTCAAAGCAAGTTAGTGAAATAGTTTGCATGGCCTGCAGTTGCCCACGCGGAGATCAGGTTGCGGTGCTTGTTGATTCAAAGGATGCCGCAAAAATGAAGGCAATCGGGTGGGCGGCAATGGGAAATATAGCCTGCACTGAAGAGGCAAGGCTTTGCCCTGACGGTTCGGGTGTCGGACGGCAGGCACCTTTCTGCGAATTTACAGCATGCCCCGCACCGGATTTTATAATAAGAAAAGTCGATGTCCCGGGCTTTGTAATGAACCCTGTGGAAAAGACAACAACCATTTACGCTGGCGGAAAAGTCACAATTACAACAACCGCGTTGCGCGATGGAAATTCAACTTCGCAAACTCTGCAAATTAGCAATGCAAAACTAACAGCACTCAAAAATTTCATTCTTGCAAGTAATGTTTTTGGGATTACTGAAGAGGATGCAAGAACATGCATTGCAGACCTTCCAACCAAAAGCCTTGCAATTTCTATTGATAACAAAGAGGCAAGCATTTACCAAATTGGCGCTGAGTGCGATAAGGAAAAGCTTGCGGCAGCCTATACGGTTTTGAATAAAATTGATTCAACTATTGAAGCCTCATCCTGAGTGCATCCAAAACAAGAATTGAAAATGCAGGAGGGCGACATAAGCCAAAAGTTTGATGCACTCCTGCCGATGACCACCATCTTTATGGCTATTATTATAGGGACTTCAAAGAATTTTTAAGGGTTGTTTAACTATTAGATTCTTTTAAGGTATACTACTTCTCCACCGCCGTGGCCGGTATCGAACAGCCCAATATGTTCCAGAAACTTTAACATTGCATCTGACTGGGCGGAATGAAACTCCCGTGTTGCCCTGTCAATTCTTCGCCCTTTTGAGCCAATGTAGGTGATTACACGTGCAAGCGAATTTATGTTTTCCTCACCAAACCTTGTTGCAAATCCCGAATCAAGTGCCCTTAGAAATACCCGTTGCGAAAGTGATCCGCTGGTGTAGAGGCTTTTGATGTTTTCTGCGCTAAGTTGTCTTTGCCGCATAAGATTGCTAAGGCGTGATGCGGTAGAAGCGCTCTCTTTTGCAATTTCGGCGAGCGAGTATGTAACCGGGTCAAACGGCGTTTTCATTGCTTTTGCGATTGTCTCTCCTTCTGCAAGGTTTTGAACCCTTATTTCGCGCTCGGTTGGTTTGTACTGTGACATGCGCTCTTCGCGCGAGCCGAGTTTTTTCTGGGTGGTCTGCTGCCTGACAGCACCGGAGGTTTTGGTTTGCTGCGCGGAGAATCTCTTCTGAAATTCCGCCAGCACCATATCGTCGTATTTTTTGTGCAGTTCTCTGATTGCAGCATTTATTTCTGGGAACAGATTTGCAGGATTCTGATTTAGTTGGGCAGTGGCTTGAATAACTCTATCACGTTCTTTTGCAAAACCAGAACCCAGGCGCAGCGCAATCTCTCTTATTGCATCCTTGTGTTTTTTCATGAGCTTTTTTCCGGGCAAAATTCTTTGTATCATTGCATTGATGTTTGTTAATTTTGCCAGCGCATCTCTGCGTTCATCTTTCATTCTTTTCAGATAAACCGCTTCGAAGGTTTTAGGGGACATTATACTTGCAGGGGCAGCCATTGCATTTGTACCCAGAAGAAGAAGGGATGTTGCGGCTTCAAATGTGTCTTTTCTGAATGGAATTTTTCTCTGTTCCAGGTATTTGCGCATTTTTTTCTGCAGTTCTGCAATCGCCGCCGGTCTGTGCTTTGCCACATCATCAAAAGTTTTTGCAGCAGCTTCGCGGAGCAAGACTTCGTTCATTGCCTTCACTTCGTTGAGTGCATTTTGTGCATGTTTGCGCCAAAAACTCATTGGCCTTTTTTGGAATTTTGCATCTCCGGTTTGAAGCATCCTTGCGTAATTTTCAATAAACTCTTTTGGATTTGCAGCAGCAAATTGTTCTACTGCCACTCTTGGAGTATGTCCCGTACTAGCCATTGAGATTTTTGATAGCGAAACCATTTTCGGGCTAGGATTCACGGTATATTTTGTGGCAAGTGCACGCTGCTCTTTTTTTGGTTGTGCTGCCCACGGAGCCCTTCTCCTTTTTCCTGCAGGAGTTGATGCTGACATACAAAAGTATTGCAAGATGTTACATATAATTTATTATGTTTAGCAAAAAAGCACCTAAAGACGTTTTATATTTCCTATGATGGGTTGTATGTTCGGTAGCATGGCCGAAAATTACAAGCTCGTTTTCGATGACGTTATTTTGAAGCAGCTCAAAAAGGTTGCAAAGGATAATGCAACCAAACAAATTTTATCAAAAATGCTGGATAAGATTGAAAAGTTAGGGCCTTTAGCCGGCAAACTGCTGGATTCGCAGCTGAATCTTTTTGAAGTGAAGGCAATGCGGCCGCCGATAAGGCTTTACTACAAGATTGTGGACGCGGCAAAGGAAGCGTATGTCTTTGAATATGAAATGAAAACAAGCCGAGAGAAACAGGGCAAGACAATCCAGAGATTAAAGTGGAAATTAAAACCCTAAATCTTTTCTATCAAATTTTTTGCCAGAGGCAATGTTGTTCTCGAACTCCAAGAGCCTTTGGTATATGTCCATGTTCTTGAGTAGTTTAGCTTTACTCTTGAGCTCGGCATACTCTTCTTTTGGGATTGTTATAGTTTCCATAATTAATACATCCCCTAACACTTATTTTAATGTTTTGCCCGCGGAAGGAGTTCCGGCAATTCGGGCTATTTCGCGTATACTATTTTCTGCAATTGCAGGAGGGAGGATTCGAACCTCCGAAGGCACTAAGCCGCAAGATCTCTCCGACCGGACAATTCTTTTCTTTTTTCGTCGAGGTTTCATGGTAAAACCAAAAGGTTTTACTATGCCTCGCACCCTTGTGGGTGCAAGGTTTCTTTTCTTCCCAAGAAAAGAAAAAAGGTCGCTTGAGTCTTGTGCGTTTGACCGCTTCGCTACTCCTGCTAATTCACTTATCGCAAACATAATCGCTTGCTAAAGTATAAAAAGGCTTTTTGACCACAATTAATGTGTTTTTGGGCCATGGGGGCTTTGAATATAGGACTTTAGGAATTGTCATATTTTAGGTGGCTTGGTTGAACATTGCAATTTTTTCGGATAGTTATAACCCTTCGCTAGACGGGGTAGTTACACAGATAAATAACATTAAACGCGAATTTTTAGCTGCAGGGCACAGGGTGCTTATTGTTGCCCCTGCGCATTCGCAAAAATGGGTCGAACGCGAGAATAATAATCTCAAGGAGTTGCTGTTGCCTTCAATTGCTCTTCCGACATACAAGGCTTATCGCATCGCGACCATACATTCAGGGAGAGTTCTAAAAGCGCTTAAAGATTTTGAACCGGATGTAGTGCATAACCAAACCCCATTTAGCATAGGCTGGCAGGGATTGCGGTATGGGAAAAAACTCAACGTACCCGTGATTGGAACTTATCATACGCTTCTGCCTGAATTTCTTATGTATCTTCCCATTCCCTTTCTCAAAAAAAGTGGCATTGCAAAAATGCTCACATGGAAGTATACGGCACTGTTCTACAATTCCTGCGATTTGGCCACAACACCCACAAAAAAAATGAAAGAGGAGCTGGAAAAAAACGGAATCAAAAATGTGACAGTACTCTCAAATGCGATTGATTTTGAAAATTTCAATTCAGCAGCGAAAAAGAAAAAGTTTTCCGGTCAGCACAGGAAAATAAAATTAATTTATTTCGGAAGAGTTAGCTTTGAGAAAAATATTGAGGTAATATTATCTGCGCTTAGGCTGCTTCTTGCAAAGAAAATGGATGTTTCCCTGACAATAACCGGGGACGGACCTGCCCTTGCTTTTCTTAAAAAAATGGCAAATGAATCTGGAATTGCAGGCAGCGTTGAATTCACAGGAAAACTGACCGGAAATAAGCTTGTGCAGGAAGTTGCGGCGCATGACGCCCTTGTTAGCGCTTCAACTATCGAAACGCAGGGGCTTACAATTCTTGAGGCAATGGCGGCTGGAATTCCGTGCATCGGCACAGATTTCATGGCAATTTCGGATACGATACGGGATGGCAAAAATGGATTGCTCTTCAGACCTTTCGATGCGCAAGATCTTGCACAGAAAGTGGAGAAGTTTGCAGGCTCGGCGGCACTGCGCAAAAGGCTAGGAGCAAATGCAATCAACACCGCGCAAAAGTATTCTGCACAAAAAATTGCAAAAGAAACTGAAAGGCTTTATTTGAAAGTGCGTACTTCTGGTCCGAAGTAAAGTGTTTCTTGCTAAAAATAACCGCAAAAACAGGTATAAATATAAGTTTAGCCATATTTTGAGTATGAAAATTGGCTTTTTTTCCCTGTTCATGGTTTTGCTCATGGCAATATCCGCCCCTGTTTTTGCCTTGGGTGAGATTGGTGCCGATAAAGATGAATTTGGTTTTGAAGGCGAGTTCGACCTTGGTTTTCAAAGCCCGAGTTTTGCGGATCAGGAATATGTTTCTTCCCAAAAACTTTCAGAATCAATGACAAGCGCCTACAATTGGATTAGCACCAACAGCTCGGCATTCATCGAGGGCTGCAGGGGAGATAGGGTGGCGCTGGTTTCACAGATAACCACAGTCATAAAACAGTCCGGCGAAACCTCGACAGTTTGCGCACAATTAAAAAGCGAGGCAGGCGAATGCAGTGCGGATTCTTATTGCCCTTCATTTGAGAAAGGCAAAATTCCTTTCCCCCCGGGAATTAAGCAGCAATTCGAGAAGGCGGGGTATGACCCGGCACAACTTTCACTTGAAACAATTGACTCGCAGGTGATAGAGAAAGTGTGCGGATTGCAGTTCAGCTCTGAAATAGACAAGCAGAAGAAAAAATTTGAGGAACAGAGGGAAAAAATAAAATCAAAGATTTCTGAATTCAGAACAAAGTGTGAAGAATTCACAAAGCAAAGAGAACAGGCTGAAAACCGGGTCTTCGACTTCCAATTCCCCTCATTCAATAACCAGCAACAAACACAGGGTCAGCAAGGGTTCTCACAGGGACAGCCAAATGGCAATGGGTGCAATTCTCCGCCACCGCAGTGCCCGAACGGAGCGCGTTCTTCCTGTACAACCGGCAGCTGGGTTTGCGACAATCTGAAGTATCAACCTCCACAACAAGGAAATTTTTGTCAGGGCCAGCCGCCAAGCTGTGGTGAAGGCTCGTATCCGGCGTGCGAAAATGGCGGGTGGGCCTGCAGGAGCCAGCAAAATAGCCAGCAGCCACAAGAAAATTTGGGGGTTATCACAACTCCACAACAAACCGGGCAGGTGACAGAAACTCCTTCCCCGCAACCGGTTGTGGGACCTTCTACTGGCAGTGATTC
>CAZEBH010000042.1:0-11218 GCA_964510425.1 uncultured archaeon
GATTCAACTGCGGGCTCTATAAGCCCGCGAGATTTCTCTCGGCACTATTTTAAATGGTGAGAATTGCGAAAACCGATTATTTCCAAAAATTTTGAAATCTCGTCTTGGTCTGTAATATATATCTCCAGCGTTTATCAAAATTAGCAAAGTACTTTGAAAAACGGCCATCTCCAATCAACGTACCTGTAATCTCAGCAAGTTCGGGCGTCAATTCCATGATAAAAAATGGAAATAGAACGCATTAAACTTTGCAAGGGGAGAGTTCAGTGCCGGTGCGCTCATTCATAGCAAATCGCAGCACCCGCACTTATAGTTGCACTTTGTACACGCCCATTTTGCGTGCTGCTTGTGCATTTGCGCTCCGCAGGAGGGACAGTTTGGGTAATCTTCCATGGGGTTGAATGTGATGCACCCGGGCATTTGCTTCACGCAAGATAAGTTTCAATTAGTTCTTTTCCTGCACCTTTGCCTTCACGCTTGAGCTTAATTTTTCCGATTTCTTTTGTGTTAACAACATGGGTTCCTGAGCAGAGCTGCTTAATTTCTTCACATCCCCAAACCCAGACATTTGGATTTTGCTTATCCGAATAGCGCAAAATTTTGTGGTTTGCCGCAAGGAACTTGTTTGTTTCTTCTTCGACTTTTTTTAGATTTTCAGGTGAGATTTTTTCCTTAACCAAATAAGTGCTGCGATCTTTTTCAGAATCTACAAGCGAACCTGACATTCCTGTAATTTTTGCTTCTTTTTTTAGGAAATGATCGACTATATGGGAAGCTGAATGAAGCCTCATTGTCTTGAAACGATTTTCCCAGTCAAGTTTTAGTTTAACCTTGTCTCCAACTTTTAATTTCGGAACCGAATCGAAAACATGGGCTATGTCGTCATCTTTTAGAACTACATCTTTTAACGCAACTTCATTTATTTTTCCTTTATCTGATTTCTGTCCGCCACTGAACGCGAAAAATATTGTCTGATCAAGGTAGACTTCATTGCCTTCAACTTTTCGAACAACCGCATTTGACTCTTTTAAGTAAGGATCAGTCTGGAATAGAAGCTTTGTTTTATTTGGCTTAATGCTTTGCAAGGTTTTTGTTTTTTCATCCTCGGGTTTGCCTGATGAGCGGGCGCTTCCATAGAGGCTTAGTTTTCCTGTGAGTTCTTCAACTAATGCCTTGCCGCCGAAGATAAGAAGTCCAAGATATTCGATGTCCTTCAAATTTTTCTGTTTTGTCAATTCAATGACCTTGCTATCGCTTGTTGTGAGTATCATTTCCCTGATAAATTCGGAAACTTCGAGGCCGAGTTTTTTTGCCTCGATAGAGAGTTGTGCAAGTGAAGCGGATGAATCCGTCTCTTTGATCATTATCGCGTGCTGGATGTTGAGGTTTATGCTCTTGACATCCTTTGTCTCGATTTTATCCTGCATGAAAAGAGATTTGCCAACATGCGCGCCAAAAGCCGCATTAAGATGCGCAATTGTATTTAGCTCCTGCCAAGGCTCGAGCAATGCGCCCTTGTTAATTATTGCAACCGCAAACTTCGCCTCGCGAGACTTTGCAGGACCTGCGCCGCTTTCGCGCTCAGGTCTCATCTGCGGGAATAAAATCACATCCTTAATTGTGGATTCACCCGTAAAGAGCATGACGAGCCGGTCAATGCCTATTCCAAGGCCGCCGGTTGGCGGCATTCCATAGCGCATTGAATCAACAAAATCATCATCGGGCGGATGCGTCTCGCCCTTGCCCCTGCCTTGGTCTGACTGCTCTTTGAAAAAAAAATCCTGAAGCTCGGCATCATTTAGCTCGGAATATGCATTTGAAAGTTCCCAGCCGTTGACGAAAACCTCGAAGCGCTCAATGAGGTCCTTGTTCCCGCGCTTTGGCTTGCAAAGAGGCGTTGTCTCTTTTGGATGGTCTATTACAAAAGTCGGCTGGATAAATTTGTCTTCGCAGAAGTGCGCAAAAAGTTCAGCGATTGCAAGACCGCGCTTGAAAGGATCCACTTCAAGATTGTTTTCCTTTAGAAGCTTTTTTAGCTGCTCATCAGTTAGCTTTTCAACATCAAGCTTTGCGTGCTCTTTAATTGATTGATACATTGTAACCCTCTTCCAGGGGGTTTTGAAATCTAGTCCCTTGCCTTCGTAGTTCACTTTTGTTGTGCCATAAATTTCTTTTACAACAAATTCAAAGAGATTTTCAGTAAGCACCATCACATCATTATAATCCCAATACGCGGCATAGCACTCCATCATTGTAAACTCTGGGTTGTGCGTCTTGTCAACATCCTCGTTTCTGAAATTTTTGCAGATGGTGTAGACCTTATCAAACCCCCCAATGATTAGGCGCTTTAAGTAGAGCTCTGGGGAAATTGAAAGATAAAAATCTGATTTCCACGCATGAGACTTTGTGATAAATGGCCGTGCGTTAGCGCCGCCGTAATTTGGCTGAAGAAGCGGGATTTCAACTTCAAGAAAACCCTGCTGCTCGAGATATCTTCTAATAAGAGAAATTATTTTTGCGCGGACTTTGAAAACATCCTTTACCTGCGGGTTCATTATCAAATCAAGCGGCCTTTTGCGGTAGCGCGTTTCTATATCTGTTAAACCGTGCCACTTCTCCGGGTATGGGCTTAGCGCTTTTGAGAGGAAAGTGATTTTTTTTGCAAGCACTGAGAGCTCGCCTTTTTTTGTTTTCATTATTGTTCCATCGATTCCTAAAAAATCCCCAACATCAATGTGGTCAATTAGATCAACGCCGTCTGCACCTGCATCCGAATCTGAAACAACTGCCTGAATTCGCCCCTGATAATCCTGCAAGGAAACAAAGTAGAGCTTTCCGAAATTTCTTTTTGCCATAACGCGCCCGGCAACTGTGGCTTTCTCTTTTGTGTGATCGCCCGCGGCAAGCTTTGAATCAAATTTCTGCTTGAGATCAGCGGAGAAATGGGTTGGACGAAAGGAATACGGATATGGCTCGATGCCTTTTTTTCTTATGTATTCTAAATTGTCTTTCCTGCTCTTTACCAATTCGTCAATTCCAACAGACATGAGAACACCAATATGGAACTTTCAACAATTTATGGCTTTTGCCACAACGTTTTCGTTCTCTTTCTTTTTAGTGCGAGTTTTTCTTACACCTTTCTTTTTGGACACGTTTTTATTCTTTTATTTTTCGTCAATGCTTTTATTCTCTTTCTTTTTCGGTCGCGTTTTCGCGCTACACTCTTTCTTTTGGTTCAACTTTTCTTTCTCTTGTTAAAGAGAAAGAAAAGGTGAAGCGAGCCCAGTGGGATTTGAACCCACGGCACACGGCTTAAAAGGCCGCTGCTCTACCAGGCTGAGCTATGGGCCCGCAAAACAACAAATAATTGCCCTAGAAGACGTTTTTTAACGTTACTTTCGAACTAATACATAATATGGTTCCTGAGATTAGCCCTCTGCAGGCGCAAAAAATGCTTGAGGAGGGAAAAACGGTGCTGCTTGATGTGCGGCACAGAGAAGAGGTTGAATTCACTGCAATTGAACCGCATATATGGATTGAACTTTCAGAACTCCCTCAAAGGTTTACGGAACTGCCAAAAGAGAAAGAAATAATATGCATCTGCAGGACTGGTTCGCGTAGCGCAACTGCAACTGACTTTCTTTCAAAGCAGGGCTATAAGGCAGCAAACATAAAGGGCGGGATAGTTGAGTGGAGCAAAACTAGGCCGGGGCTGAAAAAATATGTTTACAGCTGGGTTGGCAAAGAATTGGTTGTGAAAGGAATTAGAGAATAAATAAGTTGCAACACTTCTAATAGTTGCACTTTAAACCTATTTTTCCGCCTTTATTTCTTTGGCTCCGTTCATATAAGACTGCAGAACTTTCGGAATTTTCAAAACTTCACCGTCATAATACGTTTCAACAATTGCCCTCAGCGCCCTTGAAGTTGCAACCGCGGTGCTGTTTAACGTGTGCACATATTCCTTTGAGCCGTCCTTATTTCTGAACTTTATATTTGAACGAACGGATTGGTATGAGGTGCAGTTGCTGTTTGAAACGACCTCACGGTATTTTTCCTCGCGCGGCATCCACACTTCCAAATCATACTTCTTTGCTGCAACTGTTCCGATATCACCCGTGCAGATGTTTACCACTCTGTATGATAGGCCAAGATCCTTGAAAATGCCTTCGGCGTTTGCGAGCAATTCCTCGTGCAAATCCCACGAATCTTCAGGCCTGCAGAAAATGAACTGCTCAACCTTGTTGAATTGATGGACGCGAAACAGACCGCGCGTATCAATTCCGTGCTTGCCAATCTCTTTTCTAAAACATGGGCTTATCCCCGCAAGCTTAATTGGCAAATCTTTTTCGGCAAATATTTCATCCTTATACATTGCAGCCATCGGATGCTCTGAAGTTGCAATCATATAGATATCCTCTGAATCTACCTTGTACATCACACTCTCAAAATCCGAAAGGTCGGTTACGCCCTCATACGCCGCGCGATTCATCATAAGAGGCGGGGTTATTGGCGTGTAGCCTTTTGTAACCAGCCTATCAACTGCGAAACGGAGCAGCGCCATTTCAAGCAGCACAAACTCGCCTTTAAGGAAATAAAACCCCGCGCCGGAAACTTTTGCCGCGCGTGAAAAGTCCGCCCAGCCGTTCTTTTCCAAAATCTCGCCGTGTGGCGCCATTTTTGGGTTTGCAATTTTTTTGCCAACTTCGCGCACAATAACATTCTCAGAATCGTCCTTGCCCGCAGGAACTGATTCATGCAGGATATTTGGCAATCGCATTAAATGCCAATCAATTTTCTCCTTTAACGGAGCCGAACCCTTTTCAATCTTTTTAATTTGATCAGGCAGTTTTTTTGCCTCGGCAATCTTTCCTTTGAAATCCTTCTTCTGCGCCATTAGTTTATTTATTTCATCCGTAATTTGATTACGCTTGCTGCGAATGGATTCTGTCTCCTGAAGCATTGAACGGTACTCTTTGTCCATGTGTGCAATTTCATCAACCCACTTAAACTTTTCTATGTCGCCGCGCTTCTTGAGGTCAGCCTTAATCGCATCAGGGCTTGCTCGCACAAAATTGATGTCTAACATGTGTAGTAAGTTAGCTGAACAAGGAATAAAAAATGGTGCAAAGAAAGAATTCTCAATGGCTAGAGAAGTTGTAGTGCTACGTTATGGCCACAGGCATGTTCGCGATTATAGGGTCACTAGCCACTGCAGCCTTGTTGCAAGGGCTTTTGGAGCTGAAAGAATAGAGATAGAGGGAGAGGAAGACAGAAACATTCCTAAAACCCTTGAAAGCATAAACGAGAGGTGGGGCAGGGGAGCTGAAATAGAATTCATTGACAGTTGGAAAAAGAGGCTTGAATATTACTCCAAGAAAGGGTACACCAGTGTGCACCTTACAATGTACGGGCTTCCCCTTCAAAGCGTGGAAAAGGAGCTGCGAAAAAAAGAGAAACTCCTTGTGATTATTGGCTCGCAGAAAGTCGAACGCGGGGTTTATGAAAAATCAGATTATAATGTTTCAGTAACTCTGCAACCGCACTCGGAAATTGCCGCCCTCGCGGTTTTCCTTGATAGGCTTTTTGAAGGAAAAGAGCTTTCAAAAAAATTTCCGAAAGCAAAAATTGCAATTGAACCAGTGAACAAGGGAAAGAAGGTTCGCAAAGTTTTGGATGACTAGTGCTTTAAAACCCCACTGGAATAAGTGATATAACATGGCAAAAACCCCTGTCAAGAAAATTTACGAGTTGCAGATAGTTCAGGATTTTCTCAAATCCACTGGAGGGGAGCATGCAATTGAACTCATGAAAATCTGTGAAAGTAAGAAAAGACCCGTAACTGATGAAGAAATAGGCAAGAAAATGCCGCTTAAAGTTACCGAGATTAGGACAATTCTAAACAGGCTTCATTACCGCGGGATTGCCTGCTACCAGAAAACCAAAAACCCGAAGACCGGATGGTACTTGTATACCTGGGAGATAAAGAATTCACGCATTGCTGAAATCTTAATAGAGGTACATGCCGAAGACATAACCAAGCTTGAAAAGGGCATGGAATTTGAGGAAAGCCACGCATTTTTCAGTGCGGGAAAGGATTTAGCCGAATACCCCTTTGAAATAGCCGCAGAGTACAACTTCAAGGATCCGGAATCAGGTAAGCCCCTTATTTCAGTGGATAATAAGAGAAGGGTAAAGGATCTTGCAAAGAAGATTGAAAATCTGAAAACGGAGATGGACGAGCTTCGCAAAATGCTCTAAAAACACAAATTCTTGGACAACACACCGAAATTTATTTTAACAAGGAAAACGACCAACGGAGGCTAAAGAAGGAATATAAGGGTAAAAAACGCTTTTTTTAAGCTTGAAATTTTAAAATAAGTAATTAAAAGGCTGAAAAAGGCAAGTAATTCTTTTATTAAAGATTTTGCACGAGCATTAAGTCATCAAAACAGCGAGGTAGGGCAGCCAGGAGTGCCCGCCGGGCTCATAACCCGGAGGTCGAAGGTTCAAATCCTTCCCTCGCTATTTCCCTTATTTTTCCCAAATTAAACTTAACTCACTAAGTAATGTTAATTTGTAATACCCAGAATAAAACAACTCTATTTTTGTTGAACTAATTCAAAGCCCGTTTAAAGGCACACATAAATAAGCCTAGGTCATGAAAAACCAGGTAAAATCAACTTACCAAACGCCGACCAGAAAAACCAGCCTTTTAACGTCAGCTAAAACGGACTCACAATAAACTATGGTAACAGAATAGTCGACTAAAATACACTCACCGTAAACAATTAAAATTTATAAGGCAGCATTTTGGCAAAATAAGCGTTTAAAAGAACTCACAATTGATTCTCAAATTGTTTAAAATCATATAAAAATAGCATATTTATAGTAAAATATAGTTAAATGACGTAAATATATTAGTAATTACTATCAATTTCCTGCATTACTACAACAATAAATGGTAAATACAACCATCACGATAATTATTTAAACTACTTTAGGGTAATTACTATCATGTTTTTGCTTGATTTTCTCAAAAAAATATTTGGAAGCTCCGTTACAGAACAAAAAACGGAGCAGAGTAAACAGTCTGAGGTTAGTATTTACAGCCAAAAAGAGGAGCCAGAAGAAATACATAGTATTTGGGATTATATCAAAATGAATGAGCACACCCAGGCTGCACATATAGCTTCAGTTCTCGGGTTTGACGAATGGATCTCTATGGATGAAATCCTAAGAAGAATAAGGGAGATTTTTGGCATGGACTACAAGAATGACCGCAGCCTCTACCCTTACATCAAAACACTTGTAGATGTTGGTCTTGTTGAAACATCAAGCGTTGGCGGGAAGAAAAAGTGGAGAAAGAGGGATATTCTAATTAAACTCAGGACCAAAAAAATTATTGTGGAAGAGGAAACGGAGCAAGCCTCGGTGCAAGCAAGCCACTAACTTAAATCCGCCTTGAATCACTTATTGTATAGATACTTAACTTCGCCAGTTCTGCTTTTTTTCTCAAAGTTTCCTCGATATGATTTGACACTTTCCGGTTTTGTAAAGTGGTTTGGTTTTGTACTTAAAATGCGGCCTGGCATGCTTTAAGTTTTTCTTTCCTCACAAATTCTCCAGATAATTTGACACATTTTTTGCCCTCACGAAATACCAGAGAAATTTGACAGTTCAGGGGAAAAGCACTAGAAAACGTGGAAAAACCACGACCAACAACGAAAAAAACGCAAAAAAACAGCAGTTTTACGCCAAACCAATGACCAAAATGGCAAATTGCTTTAGGGCACAAATTCACAAAGTGGCGAAGTTAAGCTATAAACAATATTGTTTTCAATAAGTAATCCGGGGATTACAACATTCGCACGTTTTAGACGCTTTGCCACTTCCTGCAATTCAATACTCTTTTACCCATAAACAACTTGGGTGATTAATGGAATCCGGCAAAGCTTCCAGTAACGAGTTAATGTTCCAAAATTGTTAGCCGCTATCTTGAGCCAACTTAGGTCAGGATAAAAAAATTTTGCAGCGGACGAAATAGAAGCAATTTCGTTTTGCCTTAATTTCTTAGCCATCTAATAAGTGAGATATTTGGATAATATAATTTAACCTTTGAGCGCCTTGTAGCTTTCATAGAACTTCTTGAGCTCGGCATCCTTTGAATAAAGATCCTTAAACCACTGCTGTGAAACAACCTTCTCGGCTTCGGCAACTGCAAGCTTTATTTTTTCCTGTGAAACTTGCACCCCGCTAGCAGAACGCTCCGCAAGAGCATTAATATCTGGAACAGGAACATTTTCATACCCCTGCTGGAAGCAGCGCTCAATCATTCCCTTAAGCGCGGCGATGATCTGTGATTCTTCTAGGATTTTTTCATCCATATAAAAGACCGCCTTCCAGTTGCCTTTTGATTTCCAGAAATGTGTTGGGTTCTTGCCGGTTTTGAAAAAAATGTCAAGTGGACCAAAGGATTTTGGCGGAATTATAACACAATTCTTACCCGGACGGATATATGGAATATCTGAAAGAACCCCCCGGCGATGGTACTTGTAGGTTTTGCCGTTTGATTTGGTTACGTTTTGAGTGTAACCATAGAGTGCACGAAAAAGTTTTTGGTACGTATAAGAGGAGTGTTTTGTATTTTCAGGAATTATGAATTTGTATTGGATAAAATGCCCCTTGTACACAACCGACGCCCCACACTTCCGTTAATATGTCTATTCTATATATTGGTTTTGTTTATGTATAAATTTAAAACATAATATGCTTATCGCTACAAAACAGTTGAAAAAGAAGAATTATTTAATATCTTCTTATTGTGTGTCTTGGAATGGAAGTTTTTTCTTCTGACTCTTCCTCGACCGTTCTTGGCGAATTTCCAACAACCAAAAAATCCTTAGCGGCAATTACCCTATTGTAGGGTATGCTTTTTTCACTGATTATTTTTTTGGCTTCCTGTTTTGTTCTCGCCTTGAGAGGCTCGGTTGTTATTGTTTCTATTCTCCCCTTTTCTAAATTTATTACAAGGTCAAAAACCTTGCCTTTATGCTCACCATTGACTGTAACGATATCCATACCAAACAGTTTTGAAAGTCTTGTTGTCATCTGTATTCCTCCGAATAAATTATTCTGAAATAATAAATGTGACCAGATATATAAATGTTCTGTCCAAGAGGGAGAAAAACCACAAACAAGGCGCAAACAATTGCTTCTATACATAACATACAATACTAATTTCTACGCCACGGTGTTGCATATCTAATCAGAATAGAAGAAACTAAGCCTTCTACATAATAGGTTTGCAGCTGCCAAAAATCAAATATTAGTCAAAGTAGCGGAAGTGCAGGGTCGCCCCCCACTACAAGTTATCAAGCGGGTTTTCAACTTTTTTTAATTGTTCAGTTGAAACATGTGTGTAAATTTGCGTGGTGTTAAGGTTGCTATGGCCAAGCAGTTCCTGGATGTTTCGGATGTTAACCCCGGCTTCCAAAAGGTGGGTCGCATAACAATGCCTTAGTGTGTGAGGTGTAACTTCCTTTTGAATTCCCGCCCGTTTAGCGCACACCCTCACAAGTCTTTGGATAGTATCTGGTGAGAGTTGCTTTCCATTCTTTTTTGAAAAGAGAAAGGGGCTTTTGGTTTTTTTGCGGTTAAGGTATTTTTTTGCAAGCCTGCACCAGTTTTTTGAAAGGATAATTATTCTGTCCTTGTTTCCTTTTCCGCTCTTTACCTTGCCCATTCTCTCCTTGAGATTGATATCCTCGGCCAACATGTTCACGGCTTCACTGACACGCACTCCGGAAGAGTATATAAACTGCAAAATCAACCGGTTTCTGCCAATTTTTGCAGCCTTGAGCAAATCCCGAACCTCGTCTTTTGTTAGCACCACTGGCAGGGATTTGGCTTTTTTTGGGATTTTGATATCTTCCATAACCGGGAGCTTAAGAAACGTTTTGAAAAAATAAACAAGCGCGGCGTGCACCAATCCAATGGTTGCGTTCGAAGAGCCTTTTTCCTTCTTTTTTGCAAGAAATGAGACAATATCTGAACGCTCGATTTTTCCGGGCTCCTTATTCACGGTCTCAAGAAGACCCTGCACGTATGGCACATACATCTCAACCGTGCGCGGGCTATAACCTGCAATTACAAGCTCCTGACGGAACTTTTCTACCCACTGCTTTAGGGATTCGTCCATATGTCTATTATTTGCATTTTACAATATAAAATCATTCGCCGCGGGGATTAGCTGTTACGGGCAATTTTCTGGCTCAAATCCGCCGCCCAGAAAATGCTTTTAAACAGTACATGTGCATAGCTAATTTATGCTAGGGCGCAAGAAAAAGGAAGGAAGGCCTCTGCCTGAAACCGCGGACATGAAAACGTGGCGCGAGGAGTTCAAGGATATGAAGCTAGCGGACCACGATTTGATGCTAAAAAAACTCGGGCTCGATGCTGAGGACATAGCTGAATTTAATGAGGCGGAAACCAAGGGAAAAAAGCTTGAGGTCCTCTTAGGTCTTGGCGAAGCAGCCCCCGAAAGCGAAGAGCCAAAACTGGTTGAAAAGCCTGTTAAGAAAAAATGGTAATTGCCATGGGCGGGCCCGCAAGGATATATCGTGCCTCTAATTTTGCTAAGTTCACGATGCGCTGTTTCCGGACAGTGTTGCCGTTGGGAAAACTTTTGATTTAGTTGTAGGAACCAGAACTTTCACTTATAGAAAAACAGCGCTTGGGGTTTATACTCAGGTTACCCGAACTACTAAAAAGTAAAAGGTATCATTCTAATTATGAAAATTATACTGTACATGGCAAGCACCCTTAACGGAATTATTGCAAAGAAGGATAACTCAGTCGATTTTGTTTCTAAAAAATCTTGGGCTAGTTATCAAAAGACAGTCAAAAATTGTGGTTGTGCAATAGTTGGCGGGAAAACCTATCGTCTCATGCCAAAGAGCGAATTTGTAAGCAATTGCCTCTATATTGTTTTTACAAGAAAGAAAATGAAAAAGAAAACAAGTAATTTATTTTTTGCATCCGGTTATCCAAAAGATGTTCTGAGGTTCCTTGAGAAAAAAGGCATCAAAAAGGTGTGTCTTTGCGGAGGAGCCGAAATAAACAGTATTTTTCTAAAACATAAACTTGTCAACGAAATTTTTCTAGTGTCTTATCCCGAATTAATGTCCTTCGTAAAATAGCTTCTGGACAGCCAGAA
>CAZEBH010000043.1:0-11061 GCA_964510425.1 uncultured archaeon
GATGCGGCGATTGTAAAGGCAGTTGAAGGCGCGGCAAAGGAGCCGGCTGCGGTTCATGCGCCTGCAAAGCCTGTGATGGATGCACAGCCAGAACACCCAAAAGCCAATGCCCCAAAGCATGTGCAGGAAAAGGCGGCAGTGGAAAAACCGGAAATGTTTCTGGTTTTCGGAAAATACGACCCGTCCGAAGTTGCCATTAGGGACCCGAGCCTTGGAAGGTATGTGAGCCTTAAGAGCAAGAAGATTCCGCACACTTTCGGCAAGGGCACAAGGCACAGGTTTGAGAAGGGCTCGCTTAGTATTGTTGAGAGGCTCATTAACAAGATTATGAGAAGCGGGCAGGGAAAAAGAAAACTTTCCGGCAAGTACATCCGCGGAAGGAACGGCTGCGGGAAAAAAGTCATGGCAATGCATATTGTCGAAGAGGCATTTACGATTGTTGAGAAAAAAACCGGCAAAAACCCCCTGCAGGTTCTCGTTGATGCGATACAGAACGCGGGGCCAAGGGAGGATGTCACAAGAATTTCAAGGGGCGGGGTATCCTACACTGTTTCAGTTGATGTGGCGCCTTTGAAAAAGGTTGATGAATCGCTTAAGAACCTGGCACTTGCCGCATTTTCAGGCTCGTTCAATGTCAAGACAAGCGCATCCGAAGCCCTTGCAAAAGAACTTATTGCAGCAGGCGCCGAGGATAACACGAGCTTTAGCGTAAAGAGGCGCGACGAAGTCGAGCGCATTGCAAAGGCCTCAAGGTAAATTAAATATTTTTATTTTTGGGATTTGGTCTGCATGAAGAAGGAAGACGTAGTAAAGCTTGCTGAAAAATTGATGAACACGCGCGAGAACATCCGCAACATGGGAATTGTCGCGCACATTGATCACGGAAAAAGCACATTGGCAGACAGCCTTATTGCGGCGTCCGGTCTTATGAGTGAGGAGCTTGCAGGCCAGCAGCGGGTAATGGATTTTGAGGACCAGGAGCAGGAGCGCGGAATAACAATTAACGCGGCAAACATTTCTCTGTTATACAATCATATGGGCACTGACTATCTTGTCAATCTCATTGATACCCCGGGACATGTCGACTTTGGCGGGGAGGTCATTCGGGCAATGAGGGCGGTTGACGGGGTTATTCTTGTTGTTGATGCGGTTGAGGGCGTGATGCCGCAGACCGAAACTGTTGTGAGGCAGGCCCTTCGCGAATACGTCCGCCCGGTTCTTTTTATCAACAAGGTTGACAGGCTCATAAATGAATTGCAACTGACAGAACAGCAGATGCAGGAGCGCTTTTTGAAGGTCATCTCGCAGGTCAACAGCCTCATTTCAAAAAATGCGCCAAAGGAATTTGAGGAAAAGTGGCTTGTAAATGTACAGGACGGCTCGGTAATGTTTGGAAGCGCGTACAACAAGTGGGCAATCTCGGTCCCCAGAATGACTCAAACCGGAATTTCATTCAAACAGGTTTACGAGTACCTCAAAACCGACAACCAAAAGGAACTCGCCAAAAAAAGCAGATTATCTGAAGCCATTTTTGACATGATTATCACCCACCTGCCAAATCCAATGACCGCACAGCGTTACAGAATGCCGGTTATATGGAAAGGCGAAATTGACACAGACGAGGGAAGGGCAATGGCTTCCTGCGATGAGAAGGGCCCTTTTACCATGATGGTTACCGATGTCTCAGTTGACAGGCACTCGGGGGATATTGCAACCGGAAGGGTATATTCCGGAAAAGTGACAAGGGGCACAAAAGTGCAGCTGGTGGGAAGCCACAAGGAAGTTTTCACGCAAAAAATCGGCCTGTTCATGGGGCCGGATTTTGTAGAGGCAACCACAGTTCCTGCGGGAAATATTGTGGCGCTTGTGGGGCTTAAGGAAGTTTACGCCGGGGAAACTATTTCAGACAAGGAAATCAAGCCGTTTGAGAGTTTCATGACAGAAGTTGAACCCGTAATGACTGTTTCAATTGAGGCAAAGAGCACAAAGGATTTGCCAAAACTAATTGAAGTGATAAGGCAGCTCACCAAAGAGGACCCTAACCTTCGCGCAACAATTAACCAGGAAACCGGCGAACATCTGCTTTCCGGAATGGGCGAATTGCATTTGGAAATTAACCAGTACAGGATAGAAAAGGGGCACAATGTTGCAATTACGGTTTCGTCACCGATTGTTGTCTACCACGAGACAATCAACAGGAAATCCCCGGTGGTTGAGGCAAAAAGCCCGAACAAGCACAACCGGCTCAAAATGAATGCCGAGCCGATTCCCCCGGAAGTTTTGGATAAACTTATCAAAAGCCACTTTGAAGGCAAGGTCAAGCCCAAGGACAAGGAAAAAATTGCAATGTTTCAGGAAATGGGCTTTGAGCATGAACTTTCAAAAAAAATCTGGGCAGTGCACAACCAGTGCGTACTTGTTGATGGCACAAAGGGAATTGATGCGCTGCACGAAATCCGCGAGCTTGTGATACAGGGATTTAATGATGCAATGGACGAAGGACCGCTTGCAAAGGAGAAATGTTTTGCGACAATGATAATTCTCGATGATGCCACACTGCACGAGGATGCGATTCACAGGGGGCCGGCGCAGATGATACCAACTGTTGTAAGGGGCTGCTATGCGTGCATGCTCTCGGCAGATCCGGTGCTCTATGAGCCAAAGCAATTGCTCACAATTACCGTCCCGGAATCTTACATGGGAGCGGTGAGCAAGGAACTCGGGGCGAGAAGAACGCAGATTACGGAGATGAGGCAGGAAGGGGACTCCTCAATAATTATCGGCAAGGCGCCGGTAAAGGAACTTATTGGTTTTTCGAGCAACATCCGCGGGGCAACACAGGGGCGCGCACTCTGGACGGCAGAGTATGCGGGCTACGAACTTTTGCCTCGCGAGCTGCAGGCACTGACAATAAAGTCCGTGCGAAAACGCAAGGGCATGGATGAGGACGTCAAGCCCGCAAGCTATTTCATGGACTGATTGCAGGGGCAATAATTCCTTGCATTACCAATGCACAATAGTTTGCACTGCCAATTGCAAACCCTTTTATTTTGGAAGAGCCCTTTTTCCCTTGGTGCTGATTTGATTCCGATTCTGCGCGAAATGATTGACCTCATAACTTTTTACAAGCCGGTGCCGATTCTTGTGGAGGAAGGAAAACCGCTGCACGAATCGGTTCTTTCCCTGCTTGGCGTGTTCGCATTTTTCGCGCTTCTCTCATCCCTTCTTGGCCTTGCCGTTTATTCCGGTTCGCCCGGGGAGATTATTCCCAAAAAAATTGCCCCAATGGCTTTCGCACTTGCTTTTGTTCTTGTCCAGGTGCCGCTCTCCTCGGCCGTAGTTTTTGCACTTTCAAGATTTGTTTCGAAGAACGGGGATTTTTTAAAAATGGTTTCGCTGAATTTTTTCATGCTCTCTTCAACCTGCCTTTTCATGCTAATAATCACAGTCCCGTTCGCAGAATTTGCAGGGCTAATACTTTTCCCGTTCGGGCTTGGGATTTATCTCTATTTCGTGCTGGGAATTATTGAGAAGCTATTCAGGGTAAGTTCGCTCAAAAGCCTGGCTCTGCTTGTTGCATATATTATTTTTTCAATCGCGCTTATGGCCGGAATTTATTTGGCGCAGGGTTTACAGATTCCTGTTTAACAATGTAAAAACAAAGAACACAAGGGCTGAACCAAGCAGCTTTGCAAGTTCAGTAAATTGGGCTGTTGTTGCCGTACCTTTCACAACGGTTTCAGTCATTACAAGCATTCCAATGCTTAGAGGAGTTAGACTGCTAATTTCCTGTACTACAGGGCTCATCAGTTCAACCGGAATTATTATTCCGCTAAGAAACATCATCGGGATTACCAAAATCAATCCGGAGAGTATTGTTGTTGATTGTATTTTTGTGTAATTGGAAACGAACAGCCCCATTGCAATGAATGAAACGGAGATTACTGAAAGTGAAATTATAAGATCCGGCAAAGGGGCGGCAATTTTCACATTGAATGCGGCAATTGCGATTGCGAGTATTATTGCAGATTCCACAAGCGCAAAAATCAGCTGGCCGAGAACTTTTCCGCCAAATATGCCCAGTTTTCCTTCCATTGAAAGCAAAAGGCGCGAGTATGCCCCTTCATTTCGCTCAACTACAAATGAGACGCTTGTTAGAAGAATTGTTGTAAGAAGCAGCAGCAGGACAAGCGCCATTGGGGTAATTATCTGGAGGTTGCTCGCGTTATAGACATTTATCCTGTTTATTATAACGGGATTTGATAAAAAATCAGGGCTAAGGGCCTGCAGTGTTGTGAGGTTTTGCCTAAAACTTTCAAGCATTTGCTTACTTGATTCCAGGTCACTGTGAACCTTCTTTTTTGTTGAAACGGAATCATTTACCAGTGATCCGACCTTGTCAATTGTCTGGCCCAGCACCGAGAGCTGCACATTGAAATAATTCAAATCCCTGTTCGCGGATGCAAAACTCTGCTTAATTTGGGCGAGGTTTTTTGAGGAGTCCTTTAGGGTATTGTTTGCACCCTTTATCTGGCCCTGTATATTGTTTAGCTCGGCTATGGAATCATCAATTTCGCTTTGCGCCGAAGAGAATTTGTCATCTGCAGAAAGAAGCCCGGCATATGCCGCCTTGAGGTTTGGGTTGCTGTTTATCAGTTCTGTTTGCGAATCGAGCTGTGATTTTAACTTTGCAATTTTGTCCCGCATGTCCAAAACCTGTGTTTTGTAAGAACTGAGCTTTTCTTTTGACTCCTCGATTTTTTGGAGATTGTTGTTGTTGCTTTGTGTGAAGGCGTCAATTGACCCGCTAAAGGCGCCAATCTTCGGGTCAATTTCTGCAAGGAGCAATTGCTGGCTCTGAAGTTTGAAGCGCATTTCATTTACATCAATTGCATTCAGGCTTGTGTTAAGGTCAAGTATTTGCTCTTCGGTTGAATCGAGCTCTGCAATAAGATAATCTATCCGCTTGCTCTCACCCCCCAGATTTGTATTAATTGCCGAGAGGCTCTGCCATATCTGCGAGAGCAGTTCTCTTGAAGTGTCAAAGCCGATTCGCCTCACGGAATTGTTTGCGACCTGAAAGAAAAATTCGGAACTAACAAAGCTTGAGTTGTCGGTAATAATATCCAGAACAAATCTTCCGCTTGTTGGTTCCGGCTCGTGAATTATTATGCCTATTTTTGCCCGCCTTTTTTTTATGGATTCGTATACCCCCTGTTCGCTTGGCTGCACAAGTAGCCTTATGTTGTTTGATTGCGTAAGCCTTGAGACAAAGGAATTTGTGTCAAAGCCGCTAAGATTCTGCGGCGCGAAAAAAGCCGCATCCGCATTGGTAATCCCGTAGTTGCCGCTAAACGCTGCGCCGAGGGTTGCTATTACAATAAGAGGGTAGAGAAGGATGAGCGCGAGCGCGATTTTTTGCGTTTTAATGAGGTTTATTTCCTTTGCCGCAATTGCAAAAATCCCATAGCCGGGAATTTTTTCTAATAAATCTTTTATTGGTTCAAACATTTCAGTCCACCTTGAGCTTTTCCCCGGTAATATTGAGGAAAACATCCTCAAGATCGGGCTCTTTTACAACTGAACTTGTGACCTTGTAGCCGTTCTGTTTTAGCCAATCTGAAAGAATCGATATTTGCTCAAGGGACTGCTCCTGCGGGAACGAAATCACTATTGAGTTGCCGATTATTACTGTCTGCGAGACCTCGAATATTTTTTTTATTTTTTCTGCGTGCTCATCTGAAACCTGCCTGTCGGTTTTTGTTATGAGCACGGTCTGCCCGCCGTATTTTTTTATAAGATCGGGTGGTGCACCCTTGATAATCAGCCTGCCGTTCATTAGAAGGCCCACATGGTCGCACAGCTCCTGCGCCTCTTCTAAGTAGTGGGTTGTAAGGCAGATTGTTTTGTTCTGTTCCTGAAGTTCGAAGATTTTTTCCCAGAGCATATGCCTCATATTCGGGTCAAGCCCGACAGTGGGTTCATCCATAAATATTATTGAAGGGTCGCCCACAACCGAACATGCGATATTTAAGAGCCTCTTATAGCCTCCACTCAGTTCATTTGCCGGCCTTTTAGAAAACTCGCTAAGCATAAGCCAATCCAGTATTTCTTTTGTTTTCTTGCGAAGTTCCTCTCCCCGTTTCCCGTGCATTTTCCCGAAAAAGTCCACGTTCTCTTTGACGGTAAAACCTGAATAGCAGCTGATTTCCTGCGGCACCACAGAAAAAAATTTCTTTAAATTGCCATAATTCTTTTCAAGTTCGTAACCATAATACAATACCCTGCCCTCGTCCTGGCTGACAAGCCCTGACATTATTTTTGTAAGCGTGCTCTTGCCGGCACCATTGCTCCCCAAAAGGCCATAAATTTCGCCCTCATAGAGTTCAATGGAAACGTCATCGATTGCCTTGAAATTCCCGAAGGATTTTGAAATGTTCTCGCACGAGCAGACAATTTTAGGCACAGACAAAATAGCGGGTTTTTTGTATATAAACCTAACATGGAACTGGATTCCCAAAAATTCGCGAGATGGACAAAGGAAACTTCTTTCTTGTGGTCAGGGGCAGGATAAGGATAGGAAAAACAACACAGTGAATCGCTACATAACATTTGCCGGGTATTCAAAACCATACATAATGACTGAAATTTCTGAAGGAACATATTCACAGACGCTCAATATATGGGATGGGCTTACAGCAGTAACAGAATGGGGAACAAGGATAGAAGCAGGCACCGAATGCGGAACCTGCACAGACAAAGCAAACTTTACAGTAGTAAAAAGCGTTTCGTATGGTGCAAACTCAAAACAATACTTAGCCAACCTCAGTTCAGGAGCAGGCTCGGCAAACATAGAGGCCCCCAACGCAAATGACGTGAATGCTTTAACGGACTCGCAATTACCAAATTTATTCGACAAATCAGTAACAGAAAAAGTAAACGGCAACGCCTCCGCGCTGACAATACAAGAGCGCATGGGCATTAATGTAGATGCCAAAATGGACACTTCAGCAGACATAAAAGATTTGGTTGCATACATTGAGGGCGGGGAGTTCTATTACGAAGTTAGGTTAGGAGCAGATGGGCTAGACCTTGGCACAACCGATTTTATTGCAAATTCAGATGATGACCTCACAATAATACTCTTCGGCGAGCAATACAAGCTTAAATCAGCAAAACTTACAGGAGCACCACAAATAGTGCTTAAAAGAATTAATGAACCCATTTCCGGTGGAGGGGGCAGCAGTTAAACACAGTAACTGAATAAATTGTATAATTTATTATACAACTTTTAGAGTTTTTGTATAGTGAAAGATATATTTAAATAATGGCTTTTGCACTATTTATCATATGATTTCAAGGAACCTGCTCCGCGAAGTTCTGCTTGAACAGTCAAAGAACCTAAAGGGGGGCATGAGTGCCAACTGGGTCAAGAGGGAGGCATTTAATGAGATTAAGAGATTTATTCCGCTAAAGCAAGCCCTTATTATAACCGGGGTCAGGCGGTGCGGGAAATCAGTTTTGCTCTCGCAAATAATGGAATTTTTTGGCAGTTTTTATTACACCAACTTCGAGGATGAAAGACTGAATGGTTTTGGGGTTGCAGACTTTAATTTGCTTTATGAGGTGTGCCTTGAACTCTTCGGCCCTGGCAGGACTTTCTTTTTGGATGAAGTGCAAAATGTCGAAGGCTGGGAGAAATGGGTCAGGAGAATGTATGATGACGGATTCAAGTTCTTTATTACAGGCTCTAATGCAAGGCTACTAGGTAAAGAGCTTGGCACGTTACTTACTGGAAGGCATTTGCAGATAAATTTATACCCGTTCAGCTTTACAGAGTTCCTCTTATCTAAAGGCATTGAACATGGAAAAAATGATGTTTACCTTACAGAAAAAAGGGCCGTAATAGTGAAGGCGTTCTTTAGTTATATGAAAACCGGGGGTTTCCCGGAATTCGTCAGGAACCAGGAAGTGGAAATTCTTCAAGAGTATTTCAACAGCATAATACAAAGGGACGTGGTTGAAAGATACGGGGTCAAAAACGTGCAAATTCTCAAAAATCTGGCACGGCACCTTATAACAAACTCCGGAAATCTTACCACCTACAACCAACTCAAAACAATAACCGAAAGCAAAAGCGCAAACACCGCCATAAATTATGTGTCATATCTGGAGAACGCGTACCTTGTATTCAGGGTTCCGTTCTTCAGTTATTCGATAAAAAAACAAACCGCCAACCCATTCAAGGTTTATTCCATAGACCCGGCATTAAGAAATGCAATAGGATTCACATTCAGCCAAGACTTAGGCAGGACATATGAAAACATCGTTGCCCTGCAGCTAAAGAGGCAAAACCTGGAAACATACTACTGGAAAAATGCCATACACCAGGAAGTGGACTTTGCAATTAAAAAAGGCAAAAAAATAACGCAATTGATACAGGTGAGCTTCAAACTAACAGACCCGATTGTCAAAAAAAGAGAAATAACTGCATTGCTAAAGGCCGGCAAAGAACTCAGGTGCAATAACTTTCTGATAATAACTGAAGAGCATGAAGCCACTGAAAACACGGGCGGGGAAAAAATAAAATTCGTACCGCTCTGGAAATGGCTACTGGAATGAACCACAGGCACTTGACGTGTTCTGCTATACGCCTGAAGAATTCACGGAAAAAAAAGTGCGCATTGGATTTGTTAACGAAGCCATGCAGAACGCCAAGAGGGTTCACGCCTAAAAATTCGGATTGTATAACATAAGAAGCATGCGAAGCTTTTTATATAACTGCAAACACCATTCTAACTGCAATGAATTCAAAAATTATTCTTGTTCTTCTCGCGCTCGCTGCACTAATCGCATTCAGCGGCTGCAACATCCCTCCGGCTCCGGTTTGCCCCAATAATGTTTGTGAACTCGGCGAGACAAAATTAACCTGCCCCGCGGATTGTGGCGGTAGCGGCGGCTCTGGCGGCAGCAGTTCCGGTGGCGGAGGAGGAGGCAGCAATTAAAATTACTTTTGGTGAATTATATTATAGGTTGTTTATACACGGGTAGTCACAAATGAAAAACTTTACAGCAGCAACGGTATTATTCGCAGCAATTTTTATCCTAGCAGGATGCACAAACATCCCAACAAATGGCGGCGATGTAACTGTTTATGTTACCGATGAAACCGGAAAAGCGGTTGAGGGCGCAACGGTAAATGCTTATACCAATTACAATTTTAGTGGCAGCGTTGGTGATAGGTGGCAGGGCATAACTGGCACAATAACTTCAAGTGTAACAACAAACGCGCAGGGAATAGCAACACTCCAGCTCCTGCCCTCAAAATACGCATTCCAGGCAAGCAAGAACGACTACGAAACAAATGGGGTTGAACAGCAGATAACTCCAGGGCAGAACCGTGTTGACATTAGACTTGCCAAAACAAAAACAGGCGAGACACTAAATCTTAACATAGGAGAAACAGGCACCACTGATTCCGGCGTCAGGGTTACTTTTGACTCAGTAGATGGTGGTTCGTGCATTAACGGACAAATTAATCTGAGCGATATTGAACTTAATTTTACAATATTTGGCTTCAATTATACAAGAAAAATTTCGCAATTGGGCGAACCGGTTTCAATTGGAAACTACAAGCAGTTTACGCTGACAGCAATTAATGGAGGGGCGTGCATTAAAGGCAATTTGGATCTCTTCGATATGACTGCGGATGTATTAATTGAAGACACGGGAATTGTGACAGGCATTTACACCCTTAAAATATCGAACGAGGATGGCACACAATTCGACGTTCAAACCACTCCAGTTTCACTGCAAGGAACATTCTGCGGATCAATAAATAATAACAATTGTGGCCAACACTCTGGAGAAATAACAAAAAACCCCTACTCAGCTGAAGCCAATCCCGGAACTTATGATTACAATTTCAGCGCACCAGGATACGAAATCACAAATGTGAAGTTCTTAATATTGGCAGGAGACGACAAGCAAATTGCAGTGATAATGAAAAAACTTGCCCCCACCACCGGAACAATAACTATAAATCTCTTAGATGAGGCAGGAAATAATTTTGATTTAGGTGCAAACCCGACAAAATATTATATCCAATATTGCCCTGAAAATGGTAACCCTTGTTTCACGAACGAATATTCTTTGGATAGCCCTACTCAACTCAAAGACGCTCCAGGCTTACCGGGCGAATATACTTTCACTTTTTCCTCCAGTGGCTACTTGGATGCACGTGTTAGTTTTACCCTCAAAATCGGGGATGCCATCTCAACCAACGTGACAATGAAAAAGGAATCACTCTACTCGAAGGCAAACTTTTTAATGAATTTTGAATCAGGAAAATTTGAGGATTTGTCTGCAAACAAGAACAAGGTTTCACTTATTGGGTCACCTGCAATTGTCACTGAGAAATGCAAGAGCGGAAGCTGCGTCTCTTTATCAAAAGGCAACGGACTTAGAATTGAAACAAACAAGTTCAACTTCGAAACCCCAAGCGGGCCAAGCACATTAGTACTTGATGCTTATTTTACCGATACAAAAGGATACAGTGTTTTTGGCACATGCCCAAGGCCATCTGAAACAAAGAGATGGACAATAACAAAATCACCGAACTCAATCAGCGGAACCGTTTTTGACACAACACAAACCAGCGGCACAAATATTGACCTAGCAAAATGGTATAATGTAGCACTTGTGCACGACAACCCAAATGGTAATAATGTGAACACAACAGTTTCACTCTATATCAATGGGGTTTTACAGGACAAGAAAACAATTGATGGCCTTGTGCCCGTTGCAGGATATACCGGTTATGGGGATGCAACCTACAGAATTGGACAGGATACCTGCTGGGGAAGCTACATGGACGGATTAGTTGACAATGTGGCAATTTTTAACAGGGGACTTACTGAAGCGGAAATTAAAGGGCTTGCCAGCAATTAAGCCTTGAATATATAGCAAAAACAATTTTTGGCAAACCTGGCATTCCAATTTTAAGGTATAGTGAACCGCTTTAATTTTTGAATATTTCATTGCGGTTCACTAGATAGCAAA
>CAZEBH010000044.1:0-11057 GCA_964510425.1 uncultured archaeon
TTCCCGGGGGCAAACAGCGGGCAGTTTCCAGTGCCGTTCTAATGCCGGCCAGTGCGGCACCGGCACAAAAAAAGCAGGCTGCGGGAAGCACGAACCGCAATGAAATGAAAAGCATTATTGAAAATGGGGAAAACGAATGCGTTGAGTTCAAGGAAAGCTTTGGTGATGAGGCGATAATCTCGCTTGTCTCCTTTGCCAATGCCAAAGGTGGCAAGGTTATTGTTGGAGTGAACCGGAACAAGGAAATTGTGGGGGCGGGAATTTTTGCTGAGAGCATCCAGAAATGGGTGAATGAGGTGAAAACCAAGACTTTCCGCGAATTGTCCCCTTCGGCTGAAGTGCACTCTATTGACGGGAGGAGTATCGTTGTACTGGAAGTGCTCGAACACCCAATAAAGCCTGTTTCATTCAAGGGAAAATTTTTCGTGCGCAGGCATAACAGCAACCACGCGATGGGCGCACACGAAATAGCTGAAGAGGTGAACAGGCTCAAGAGCACGAGCCTTGATTCTGCCATTATGGAAAAATTTTCAGCCGATGACCTGGACTTCAGGGAGGTCAACAGGGTAATAAGCAGGATTAACCTGCGAAAGGAGGATGGACTGAAGCTCCGGAAAAACCCAAAAGAGTTCCTTGCCAAATATAATCTCGTGGAAGGGAACAAGCTGACGCTCGCGGCGCTTCTCCTTTTCGGCAAAAACTATGGCCATGAGAGGGTCGTGCAGGCGGGGGTTTTCCAGTCGGACATGGTCATAAAGGACGAGCTTGTTTGCGAGAATTTTCTTGCAAAACAGGTTGATGAACTGCTCGAGTTCGTCAAAAAACACATATCAAAAATGACTTTTATCCTTCCCCAACCAGAAAACGTGCAGAAGTGGGAGTATCCTTTAGAGGCCTTGAGGGAGCTAATAACAAACATGGTGGTGCACAGGGACTACAGGCAGACGGCAAGCATACGCATTTACCCGGACAAAATAATTTTTTCAAATTATGGCGGCCTCCCTTATGGCTATTCAATTGAAGAGTTCATAAAAGGAAAAAGAGCATCCTATTTGAGGAACAAGCTTATTGCAAGGGTCTTCAAGGATGCGAGCATCATGGAGGAATATTCGTCTGGCTTGAAAAGGGTTACCAAAGCGTTTATGGAAAACGGGAATGCGCCACTGGAATTCCACGTTGATTCAAGCAGTTTCACGATTTTCGCGAAAAGCATAAATGCCAAAACTCTTCAGAAAACAGCGGAGAATAGCCCAGAGAAAACTAGGGAGAAAACTAGGGAGAAAACTAGGGAGAAAATAATGCGCCTGATTAAGGAAAACCCTAGGCTAACACAAAATGAGCTGGCGGAAAAAGCAGGATTGTCAATAAAGGGCGTAGAGTGGAATCTTGCCAAACTCAGGGAAAAAGGGGCTATCAGGCGCGTCGGCCCGGACAGGGGCGGCTACTGGGAAATAAGTGGGGCGAAAGAATAATGCTTGCTGAATCTGAAACCATTGAACTCAAAAAGAGCACTTCCGAACTAAAAGAAGCTGTTGTTTCAATGGCGGCAATGTTGAACAAGCATTGCAAAGGCGAAATTTATTTTGGAGTTAAAAACAACGGGGTTGTTGTCGGGCAAGAAAGTTCTGACAAGACCCTAAGAGATGTTTCAAGGGCGATTGGTGAATGGATTGAACCAAAAATCTATCCAAAAATAAAAGAAACAATGATTGGGGGAAAAAAATGCATCCATGTAGAGTTTTCTGGAAATGATACACCATACTTTGCTTATGGAAGAACATATATGCGGGTTGGGGATGAGAACAGACAACTTTCTGCAAAAGAACTAGAGCGCATTATTTTAGAAAAAAACAGCGAAACATCAAAATGGGATAAAAGCATATGCGAAAACGCCGCCATCAAAGACATCAACTCGGAAAAAGCCAAAGCGTTCCTGAAAAAAGCCGGCTTAAAATTTACCACAGTTGAAAACACATTGAAAAACCTTGAATTGCTGAAAAATGGAAAATTGCTTAATGCGGCAATCCTTTTCTTTGCAAATAACCCTCAAAAGTTTTTCCGGAATGCAAAACTGCGATGTGCAAATTTTCCGACCAAAAGCACAACCACAATCCTTGACCGGCAAGAACACGAAGGGGATTTAATTTACTTGATTGAAAAAGCAGAGGAATACATACTCAAAAACATTCACATAGGCATGAGAATTGACGGCCTTTCCCGCACTGATGTGCCAGAAATTGACAGAAAAGCGTTCAGGGAGGCAATAATCAACGCATTCTGCCACAGGGATTACCGCGACGATGATTCGATTGACATTGCGGTTTTCAAAGACAGGGTTGAAATAAGAAACCCGGGCTTACTGTACGGCGGACTTACAATCCAGCAAATCAAAACCAAAATGGTTTCCGAGAGAAGAAACAAATTAATTGCCGACCTATTCCACAGAATCAGATACATTGAAAAGTGGGGCAGGGGAATAAAACTCATCCTTTCCAAAGAACCAAAAACAAAATTTGAGGAAATAGGATCCCACTTCATAGTCAGTCTTAAAAGAAAAACAGCCCCCGAAACCCCTGCACGCACAAAAGGGGTGACTGAAAAGGTGACTGAAAAGGTGACTGAAAACCAGGAAAAAATTCTGGAACTCATCTCAACTAATAGGCAGATTACAGTTATAGAACTGGCAAAAGAAACGGGCATTTCAAGAAAAAGCACACTTTCAAATATCTCAAAACTAAAACAAAAAAAATTACTCAAAAGAATCGGCCCTGACAAGGGCGGCTACTGGGAAATAAGTGGGGCGAAAGAATGAGACTTGCTGAGTCTGAAATCGTTGAGCTCAAAAAGAGCACTTCCGGGCTGAAAGAAGCAATCATTGCGATTGCGGCAATGCTCAACAAGCATGGAAGGGGAAAGGTTTATTTCGGGGTAAGAAATGACGGAACCATCATCGGCCAAGGCGTTTCAGACGGCACAATGAGGGAAGTTTCCAAGGCAATTTCGGATAACATAGAGCCCAAAATATTTCCTAAAATAGAAAATGCCATTATAAGCGGAAAGGGGTGCCTTAAAGTGGAATTTGAAGGCAGTGAAAAGCCATACTTTGCATTTGGCAGGGCTTACACAAGGGTGGGCACCGAGAATAGGCAGCTGAGTGCGAAAGAACTGGAAAAAATCATTGTAGGCAGAAACATGGAAAAATTGCAGTGGGACATGGAAATCTGCGGGGATGCAAAGCTTTCCGATATTGGCCGGAAAAAGGTCGGGGCTTTCCTAGAAAAGGCGGGGCTTTCCTTTGATTCTGTAGAGAATGCGCTCAGGAAGCTAAAGCTTTTTTCAAATGGCAGGCTTCTGAATGCGGCAGTAATATTGTTTGCAAAAAAACCGGAAAGTTTCTTTCAAAACGCGAAGCTTAGGTGTGCGGTGTTCGCAACAGCCACGACTGAAACGCCGTTGGACATGCAGGAGCATTACGGGGATTTGTTTGGGCTAATCGAAAAATCGGAAAAATACATTCTTGGGAACATACATATTGGAATGAGGCTTGAGGGCCTTTACCGCGTTGATGTGCCGGAAATCGATAAAAGCGCTTTCAGGGAAGCAATCATAAATGCATTCTGCCACAGGGATTATCATATGTATGATTCGGTGAACATTGCAATATTTAGGGACAGGGTTGAAATCAGGAGCCCGGGTTTGCTTTATGGCGGCCTTACAATAGAGCAAATAAAAAGGGAAGAGGTTTCTGAAAGGAGAAATGAAATTATAGCGGAAATGTTCCACAAGGTGCACTTCATAGAAAAATGGGGGAGGGGAATAGGCCTTATTTTGTCCAAAGAGCCTACTGTGGATTTCAGGGAAGTTGGGAGGCAATTTATAACCACATTCAAAAGAAAGAATTATCCTGAAAATGTCCCTGAAAATGTCCCTGAAAATGTCCCTGAAAGGCGGTTGGAACGCGTATTGGGGATAATGGCAAAAAATAATCAAATGCCGATACCGGGGCTTGCCATGCAATTAAAAGTGACTGAAAAGACAATAAAAAGGGATATTGAAAAGCTAAAGAAAAAAGGCCTTTTGAGGCGCGTCGGCCCGGACAAGGGCGGGCACTGGGAAATAAGTGGGGGGGCGAAAGAATGATGCTTGCTGAATGCAGGGCAAGTAAAGTAAAAGTCAAATTCAGGCCGGAAAAGCATGAGTTCATTGTGAAATTTGACAGAACTGCACCAACACATCCAAAGGGGTTGGCAGAAAACCAGAAGAAAATAGTTTTGCTGATTATACAAAACCAAAGAATCAGCAAAAGAGAGCTGGCAAAAAAACTTGGAATAAGCACAACCGCAATTGACAAGAACATAACCACGCTAAAAAAGAAAAAAATCATAAAACGCATAGGCCCGGACAAGGGCGGGCACTGGGAAATAAAAGAGGGAAAACATGAATCTTAAAGAACTAAATGATTTAATTTTATTAGGCGAAGGGTATACTATTGAGTTTAAAGAATCTTTAAACAACTCCATTGGCAAAGAATTCTGTGCTTTTGCAAATGCCGCTGGGGGAAAAATTATTTTAGGAGTAAAAGATGATGGAACAATTAATGGCTATAACCTCACAAACAAAGACAAATCCCAAATACAAGATATTGCAAGAAACACGGATCCTTCTATTCACATTATAATTGAAAAAGTGTCAAATTTAGCAATAATTCATGTTCCTGAAGGCAAAGAAAAGCCTTACACAGTAAACGGACATTTTTATCTAAGACACGGCGCTAATTCCCAACAGTTAAAACGAGACGAAATAAGAGGTTTGTTTCAAAACGAAAACCTAATTCATTTTGATAGAAAAGCAACCCCTGATTTTAATATAGAAAAAGACTTTGATAATGAAAAATTTAAACTATTCACCTCAAAAGCAGGAATAGACAAATCTCTTCCAAAAGAACATGTCCTAAATAACTTAGGATTAACATCAGAAAACAAATTAAATAATGCAGGAGTATTATTCTTTGCACACAACCCATCAAGATTCTTTCTAAACTCCATAATTACCTGTGTTTTATACGAAGGAAAAACAAAATTAAAAATATTGGACAAAAAAGATTTTGGCGAAGATTTCATCTCAAACTTTAACAACGCAGTAATTTTCGCGCTAAAAACACTAAAAACAGAATACATCATTGAAAAAATTGAAAGAGAAGAAAAACCAGAAATTCCTGAGAGTGTTTTACGCGAACTAATAATTAATGCAATGATACACCGAGATTACTTTTCCGAAGGAAGAATACTAATTGAAATATACTCTGATCGCTTTGAAATATCAAACCCGGGAAAATTATTATTCAAAAAAAGTGATTTGGGAAAAATAAGCTTATCCAGAAACCCATTGCTTGTCGATTTAGTACACAGACTAAGATTAGTGGAAAGAATAGGTTCAGGGATACTAAGAATAAAAGAACTCATGAAAGACAAAATTATTTTCAACACAGATTCTGACTGGTTTTTTGCAAAAATAAAACGCGACACCCACATAAAAGACGGTGTAAAAGACGGTGTAAAAGACGGTGTAAAATTAACTATAAACCAGGAAAAAATATTTGAAAAAATAAAAAAAAAACCGTATGTCACTGCTGAAAATTTATCTGATGGCATAGGAATAAATAAAAGAAATGTTGAGAAAAACCTCTCTAAATTACAAGAGTTAGGATTGATAAAAAGAATCGGCCCGGACAGGGGCGGCCACTGGGAAATAATCGACCGAGAAAATCAGGGAGTTTTAAACAGAAAAGGTATAATAGTACCGGAGAAAGGTGGGGTTATATAGTGGAAACTGGAAACGCGCTTGGAAAAATGGTTTTCAGTGAATCCGAAACGGTTGAGCTGAAGAAATCGACTTCAGAACTCAAAGAGGCAGTTGTTTCAATAGCGGCAATGCTCAACAAGCATGGCAAAGGCGAGGTTTACTTTGGAATAAATAATGAAGGGTCTATTATTGGGCAAGAGGTTTCAGACAGCACGTTAAGGAATATTTCCAGGGCAATTTCTGAGAACGTTGAGCCAAAAATTTATCCACGGATAAAAGAAGTCGAATTTGAAGGTAGAGAGTGCGTGCATGTTGTGTTTTCAGGCAATGACGCGCCTTATTTCGCGTTTGGAAGGGCATATTCCAGAGTCGGGACGGAGAACAGGCCGGTTTCCGCAAAAGAGTTGGAACATCTGATAGCCATGAAAATCCAGCAAGGAGTATCGTGGGACAGAGGAGCATGCGAAGGCGCTTCCCTAGATGATGTTAGCACTAAAAAATTAAGGTGGTTTCTCAGGGAAGCGAGGTTAGAATACACTAAGCCAGAAGATGCCTTGAAAAAACTTGGATTGCTAAGGCACGGCAAGCCAATTAATGCGGCAATAATGCTTTTTGCAAGCAAACCGCAAAAATTTTTTCCGAACGCAAAGCTTAGGTGCGCGTTCTTCCCGTCAGAAAACAGTGCAACGATTCTTGACAGGCAGGAGTATGAAGGTGACATAATTTATCTTATTGGGAAAGCGGAAGACTACATCCTGAAAAACATTCACATGGGAATGAGGGTTGAAGGGCTTACAAGAATAGACGTGCCGGAAATAAATAGGGAAGCATTCAGGGAAGCTGTTATCAATGCGTTCTGCCACAGGGATTACCGCGAGTATGATTCCGTTAACATAGCTGTTTTCAAGGGGCGGGTAGAAATAAGGAGCCCTGGTTTGCTTTATGGCGACCTCACAATCGAAAAAATAAAAAAAGAAATGGTGTCCGAGAGGAGAAACGAGGTTATAGCGGAAATGCTTCACAGAATCCATTACATAGAAAAATGGGGGCGCGGCATAAGGCTGATCCTCTCGAAGGAACCCAAGACAGCATTCAAGGAAGTTGGAAGGCACTTTATAACAGTATTCAAGAGGAAAACCGTTACCCCCCAAGTTACCCCCCAAGTTACCCCCCAAGTTGAGCTGACGGGGCTGGAGTACAAAATACTTTTGGAGCTGAAAGCAAACCCCGGGATTTCAAGGGCTAAAGTGGCTAACAAGCTTGGCATAAGGGCTGACACCGTGCAGGACTACCTCCAAAACCTCAAAAAGAAGAAAATGCTCGTGAGAAAAGGCAAGACCAGTGCAGGCCACTGGGAAGTTGCAGAGGTGAGAAAATGAACAGTGCTGGCAGGACTTTCAGGAATTTGCAGACAGTGTCTGGAAAATTGAGTTGGAGCCATTATTCCGAATTATTGGGCATTGAAGATGACCTTGCATATGGGTTTTACGAAAAACAATGCCTTAAGGAAAATTGGAGCGTGCGCGAACTCAAAAGACAGGTCAACTCGATGCTTTTCCACAGAATTGCCCTAAGCAGGGACAAAAAAGGCGTTCTGGAGCTTGCCAAAAAGGGCCGAAAAATAGAGGCGGCGTCGGATCTTGTGAAAGACCCCTATGTTTTGGAATTTCTCGGCTTGGAAGAAAAAAGCGCATATGCTGAAAATTTGTTTGAAGTGTTGGGTTTTTGCGGGCAAAGGGAGGTGATTGTGTGAACAAAGAGGGGCTGGATTTCGTTTTGCAGGAAGGGGAAGGGCAGTTTATTGGGTTTAAAGAAAAGCTTGATTCCAAGGGCTTGGCTAAAGAAATGACTGCGTTTGCCAATGCTGAAGGCGGAAAAATATTTTTAGGAGTAAAAGATGACGGGAAAATTAAAGGCATCGAAATTACTAACAAACTCAAATCCCAAATACAGGACATTGCAAATAATTGCGACCCAAGCATAAGAATTAATTTAGATAAAATTGATAATGTTTTGATTATTGAAATAAAGGAAGGAAATAACAAACCGCACAAATGCAGTGAAGGCTTTTTTGTCAGAACCGGGCCGAACTCTCAAAAAATGGGGCAAAAGGATATTGTTGAAATGGTTCTTAATTTGGGGAACAATAAGTTTGATGCACTCCAAACCAATGTTTTGGAGTATGATAAGAAGATAGTGGAAGAGTACTTCAAAAAAGCAGGGATTAGTTTTCCGGCAAATACCCAGTCATTATTCAATTTAGGGGTTGCAGATGAAAAAGGACAACTTAACAATACCGGCGTTTTATTCTTTACTTCAAGCCCAAAAAAGTATCTGATTAATGCTTATGTTACCTGCGTCAGGTACAAAGGAACAGAAAAAGTTAATGTAATTGACAGAAAAGACTTTGAAGGGGATTTAGTATCACAAGTGGAGAATTCTATTGAGTTTGTAAAAAGGAACACTAAATTATCCTACGAGATAAAAGGGCTTTACCGTAAAGACATTCCAGAGTACCCAACTGAAGCAGTAAGGGAAGCAATCCTAAACGCAGTAATGCACAGGGATTACTTTGAAAGAGGGGCAAACGTACAAATAGATATTTTTGATGACCGTTTAGTGGTAACAAACATAGGCTCTTTGATTAAGCCTTTGACAAAAGAAAAACTAGGCCAAATTGCTGTAAGAAGAAACCCCTTAATAGCAGAACTATTTCATAGAATACATTTAGTAGAAAAAATTGGGAGCGGAATTAAAAGAATAAAAGAAGAATGTGAAAAAGTAGGTAATGTGGATTTTAGTATTGAAAGTGCGGGGTACTTTATAGCTGAATTCAAAATTAAAAAAAGTAAGGATGTGGAAGGTTCTGAAGAAAAGGTGGGAGAAAAGGTGGGAGAAAAGGTGGGAGAAAAATTGACTGAAAACCAAGCCCTTATAATCCAAAGCATAAAAGCGAACAAGAATATTTCCATAAAAGACCTTTCAGAAAAAATAAAAATCGCTGAAAAAAATATCGAGGTTAATCTCTCCAAACTCAAGTCAAAAGGCCTTTTGAGGCGCATAGGCCCGGACAAAGGCGGCTACTGGGAAACAACAGGTAAAAAAATCAAGGAATTTAAACAGGACAAGAGGGAATAGTATATATGGGGAAAGGTGGGGTTAGTGGAAACTGAAAACGCGCTGCAGAAAATGGTTTTCAGGGAATCCGAAACGATTGAGCTGAAGAAATCAACTTCAGAGCTCAAAGAGGCAATCATTTCGATAGCCGCGATTCTGAACAAGCACGGGAATGGGAGCGTATATTTCGGTGTGAAGAATGACGGCGAGGCTGTTGGCCAACAGGTCACTGAAAACACTATTAGGGGAATTTCAAAAGCAATTTCTGACAATATTGAGCCCAAAATTTACCCGGAAATAAAAGAGGTCGAACTAGAAGGCAAGAAATGCGTTCAGGTAAATTTTTCTGGCAATGACTTGCCTTACTTTGCTTTTGGCCGGGCATTCATGCGGGTTGGCGATGAGGACAAGAAGCTTTCTGCGAAAGTGCTTGAGGGCATGATTCTGGCCAAGAACAAGGGCAGGCTCAGGTGGGATTCGGAACAATCTGACCATACTCTGGGCGACGTTAACGAGGGCATCCTGAAGGGATACATCCAAAAGGCAAACGGTGCAGGCAGGATAAGCTTTCCGTTTGACAGCAGTAAAAGCGTTTTGGAGAGGCTCGGGCTAGTTAAGAATGGAAAACTGCTTAGAGCCGCAGAGGTTTTGTTTTGTGACAAGAATTCTCTCAGGGTACAGCTTGCAGTTTTTGCCGGAAACGACAAGCTGACTTTCCTTGACATCCAACTGTTGGAGGGGAACATTTTTGACCTGATTGAGAAAAGCGAGCAGTATCTCAAGGAAAAGATGAACTGGAGGGTGAAAATTCCAGGCCTGCGCAGGCAGGAAATACCTGAAGTGCCCATAAGGGCAATAAGGGAAGCGCTTGTCAATTCGTTCTGCCACAGGGATTATGCTGTTCCGGAAAGCAACTACATTGCGATTTACAAGGACGGCATAGAAATTTCAAACCCCGGCAGTTTCCCAGAAGGGCTTACCCCGCAGGATTTTATTAAAGGAAAGCACAGGTCAGTGCTCCGCAACCCGCTGATTGCAGAAATCCTATACAAATCCAAGGAAATAGAGCACTGGGGCTCCGGCCTGAAGGAAATTTTTAAAGAATGCAAGGCAGGCAATGTGAAGGTTCGGTTCAAACCCACAAAATACGAGTTTACAGTCCGGTTTGCAAGACCAAAAAGCCAAGCGGTAACAGGTTCGGAGAAAAGTTCGGAGAAAAGTTCGGAGAAAATCGCTGCCTTGATGCGTGCCAACCGTGCCATTGGCGCAAAAGAAATTGCCCAAGGGCTCGGCATCTCACAGAGGGCAGTGGAGAAACACATTGCAGCTCTCAAGCAAAAAGGCGTTTTGAAGCGCATCGGCCCAGACAAGGGCGGTTATTGGGAAATTGCGGAGGGAAAAACTACATGAAAAAGATGTTTCCGGGAGGTTGGGGGAAAGATTGGGTGAAGAGTTGGGTGAAAACAAAATGAAAATTATCGGATTAATCAATAAAAACAGGGCTGTTTCAATTCCTGAACTTTCCAAAAAAATTGGCATAAGCACCACGGCAATTGAAAATAACATCAAAAAGCTCAAACAGGAAGGAATCCTCAGGCGTGTCGGCTTTGACAGGGGCGGCCACTGGGAAACAACAGGTAAAAAAATCAAGGAATTTAAACAGGACAAGAGGGAATAGTATATATGGGGAAAGGTGGGGTTAGTGGAAACTGAAAACGCGTTTCGGAAAATGGTTTTGGCTGCAGCCTTGGCGCTTTTATTTTTGCCATTTGCTTTTGCATCGCTAAACGATCTCGTGTTCAACACCAGTGGCATAGGCCTTATGGATTTCAACACCTCCGGAACGCTCAAAATCAGGCTCACGAATGACGGGAACCTGGGAATCGGGACCGCGACGCCCAAGAACAAGTTCAACGTAATCGGCGACATCAACGCAACCGGGAACATCTACGGGACATTCCTAGGGACACTCACTGGTTTTGTAAGCAATTCGGTGTTCAACGCAAGCTACCCATGGGCAGACGCAAACATTGCGAACAACATTACAATCAAATCAAGCAACGATGCGAACTTTTACAACGGTTTGACATCGAATTATATCGGAAGCGTGGACAACAACACACTCACAATTGCAACGA
>CAZEBH010000045.1:0-10816 GCA_964510425.1 uncultured archaeon
ACATCAAACCGGATTTCAACGCAAGTGACACCACCGAAATGAAAAACTTCGAACTAGGAATCAGCACATACGGAAAAATAACCTACACGGACCAGAACATAAGCCTCGTAAAAACCACAAACGGAAAACAACAACCAGCAAACCTAGACCAAGACATAAACATCACACGCGGAAAAATAAGCATCAACACCCAAAACCTGCCAATGCTAAACACACAAGCAACAATAACACTCTACAACATCAATGTCCGCAACCCCGTAATCAAACGCGACGGAACAACATGCACGCAATGCACGATAATATCGGATTCGAACGGGACACTCACATTCACGGTGCCGGGGTTCTGAGCGCACTAATCCTCCACGCACAAAAAAGCAATCATCCAAAAATATGTACAAGAAATTAAGCTTTACAGTTTTTTGTAAATATTTTCCCTTAACCCCATTTCAATGACAAGAATGCGCAGTTCATTATCCTTAATATCGAGAATAATACGGTGTTTTCCCGCTCGCGCTGCAAAGTAAGGAACCCCCATAAGACGCTTGACAAATGAATAGGGGCGTATTTTTATTCTTTCAAGGACTGCGGTTATGCGCCCTTGCATTTTTATTTCAAGTTTAGAGAGTTGCTTCTCCGCATTTGGAGAAAGGATAATGGTGTAAGTCGTCACACCCACCCCCTTTACAACCCAAGCTCTTTTTTCACTTGTTCAAGTGTTTTGAATTTTCCGGCCTTATAGTCCTCTTCAGCTTGTTTTATATTTCTCTTTGTTTCCTCACTAAGTCCCAAAGAATCCTCGAGTAAGTCCCAAATAACGTCTTCATAGCTTTCAGCATCAACGAGTTTTCGCTTTCCCAAAGTTTTCTTCAATTCAGCACTAATCTGAATAGTGGTTGCATTAGCCATAACCGACTATAGTGTGCAATAGTTTATTAATCTTTCCAAAAGTCCCACTAAAAATTAAATGCATCCAACAAAGGAGTTCACTCCACACAACATCAACGTCCGCAACCCCGTAATCAAACGCGACGGGGCAATCTGCACACAATGCACAATAATAACAAACCAAAACGGGACAATGGTTTTCACGGTGCCGGGGTTTTGAACAGTGTGTTTGGCATCCGTTTCAAGTGAAAACTTTTGCCACTTAGTTTTCAGTGGCAGTGAAAAGCCTTATAAATTGTTTTTTGCCATTAATTTGCATGGAAACAGGGCTTTTGGAATATGTGGTAGGCGACCAATGGGAAGGGCTTACGAAAAAGCCAAGTGGTTTCCCACGGGAAGCATTGGGTGGACTGCTTGCCCCGCTTGCAGGGCACAAAAGCAACATAGTCGTAACAGGCCACAGAAGATGCGGGAAATCCACATTCCTTGCGCAGGCAATGGCAAAATTCCACGCAAACAAGTTCTATTACCTGCGCTTTGCAGATGAGCGCCTTGCCGATTTCGGGATAAAAGATTTCCAGACGCTGCATGAAATATTCATAAAAAAATTCGGGGAGCGAAAAATATTCTTTTTTGATGAAGTACAGGGGAAAAAAGGGTGGAACCTGTTTGTTGACCGGATGTATGAAAACGGCTACAGGTTCTACATCACAGGGTCAAACTCGGAACTCCTCAGCAAGGAAATATCCACATACCTTACCGGAAGGCACCTTGACATGGCCCTGTTCCCGTTCTCATTCAGGGAATACCTCGAGTACAGAGGCATAGGAACCAATGCAAACAGCACCCAGGCCAAAGTGAAAATAACCTCGGCACTAGAAGAATACCTCAAATACGGGGGTTTTCCGGAAGTTGTAGTCTACGGGAACACGGACGTTCTTGAAGAAATATACAACGACGTGATTACAAAAGACATAATAGCAAGATACAAAATCAAGGAAGAAAAGGCATTCAAAGACATGGCGCTGCACATACTCGCCAACAGCGGAAAAGAGTTCACATACAACTCCCTCAAAAAGCATTTTGGCTTGGGAAGCCCGAACACCGCAAAAAACTTTGTATACTACCTCACAAACTCATACCTTGCAATAGAAGTCAGCCAATTCAGCTATTCAATCAAGCAGCAGGCAGCAAAGCCCAAAAAAATTTACTGCATAGACACCGGCATGGTAAACAAAATGTCCCTGACATTCCACCACGAAAAGGGAAGGCAGATGGAAAACGCCGTGCTAATAGAACTCCTTAGGAGCAAAAAAAAAGTCCACTACTGGAAAGACGAAAAGCAAAGGGAAGTCGACTTCCTGGTAACACAAACCAACAAAGTGACACAGGCAATACAGGTATGCTATGACATCTCAGACGCAAAAACCAAACAAAGGGAAACAGACGCACTCCTCTCGGCACTCGAAAAACTCAAGCTTCAAAAAGGGACAATAATCACCACAAACGACCAAAAAACAGAAACAATCCGGAAAAAGAAAATAGAATACACCCCCCTCTGGAAATGGCTACTTGAAAAACAATGAAAAACAACAAAATTAATGGTATGCCATTTATACCCCAATCAAGATCCGCAGCAAGCCAAAAAAACCGGACAATGGTTTCCACGGTGCCGGGTTCTGAATGGGTTTTTTCGGCAAAACAGCAAAAAATGCCTGAAAATTGCTGATTTTTCGGAAAGATTTAAAATGCCAAAAGGTGCATTTATATACTTTACAAGTATAATACTTACTAGGTATATTATGAGGTTTTATGACAGGGAGCCTGAGTTCGCAACGCTTGGGAAAATCAGGGACAATTTCAGGATAGCAGTAATAGGGCGCAGGAGGATTGGGAAAACCTCGCTTGTAGAGAACTTTTATGGAAAAAAATGCATAACGCTCTTTGTCTCCGCAGAAAAAGCAGAAAAGGAGATAGTAGGGGACTGGATAAGGGAACATGAGAAGCATGCAATCCCAAAAGTTGGCACCTTCAAGGATTTCTTTGATTTCGTGTTCACGTACCTTAAAGGGAACGTCATTTTCATTGATGAACTGCAGAATTTCCTCAAAGTTAACAAGTCAACAATCTTTGACCTCCAAAGGGCCATAGACAAGCATAAGCCAAACCTCGTGGTGTCGGGTTCGCTAATAAGCGCAATGAAAAAACTCGTGGAGAAATACAAAAGCCCCCTTTATGGCAGGTTCGACGCCGTAATAAAGCTACGGGAACTGGACTTTAGGACAGCCTACGCAATATGCAAGGACATGTCTCTTGGGCTAGAGGATGCCTTCAAGATTTACTCGGTTTTTGGCGGAATCCCAAAATACTATGAGCTTATAGAAAAAACCCGGCCTTTCGACTACGATGAGTTTATGCTGCACTCTTTTGTAATCTACCCACGGCCGCTCTACGAAGAAGTCAAGACAATGCTCAAAGAAGAATTCGGCAAAGAGCACAAAACATTTTTCTCAATACTCTCGGCAATTTCCCGGGGAAACACAAAACACTCCCAGATATCCGGCTTTCTTGGAAAAAAGGATACTGAAATAACAAAATACATCTCAATGCTCAAAGAAGACTACGAACTCATAGAACGGAAAACCCCCCTAATAGGCGGAAAAAGAGGGTTATACGCAATAAGGAACAACCTGTTCCTGTTCTGGTTTGGCAACATATGGAAATACAGCGAACTGCTCGAAACCCTGCAGGAAGGCAAAATGGCAAACATGATGAAGCGCAACCTCCAAAAACACAACTCGCTCCTTTTCGAGAAAACAATAACAGAACTCATGACATCCAAAACGCTCTTTGCGGAACACGATTTTTCACGCATAGGAAAACAATGGGGCAAGTTCAAAGGCGAAGAGGGAAAAAACGAGTATGAAATAGACATACTTGCAGCAGATGAGGATAACAAAGAAATGCTCTTTGCAGAATGCAAATGGCAGGAAAAAACAAACGCCGCTGCCGTCGCAAAAGACCTTGCGCAAAAATCAAAACACGTGGAATGGCACAATAACGAAAGAAAGGAAGAATACGCAATATTTGCAAAAAGCTTTTCAAAAAAAATCACGGAATTTGACGGAAAAAAAGTCCACTGCATTGATTTGAAAGACATTGAAAAGGCGCTGGCAAAAAACTGAAACCCGCGAAAACCGGCCCGCAACAATAACACTCTACAACATCACAGAGCAAAATCCAATCATTCAAAAAGACGGAGCAATATGCACGCAATGCACAATTGTAAGTTACGACAGAAATTCTGGAATGCTTGTATTTACCGTTCCGGGATTTTAAGGGTCAAAAAGGCATTAAAATAATTGTAAATACGCTTTCAATAAAGTGACTTTTATTGAAAATAGGCTTTCAATTTGGAAAGAGTTATAAAAGGAACTGCGCATTAAGATAAGCATGGAAATGGAAACGCTTGCGGGGCAGAACCCGTGGTGGAGGGGAGCCAACTGGAAGGAAACAGACAGGCACCTTTCAATACTAACGGAAAGCAAATTTACATATGAACGGAATGGTTTTGTTCCTGAAAAAAAAGGAGTTATAGTGCTCTACGGCCCAAGGCAGGTAGGCAAAACCACATGGATAAAACAGGCGATTTCGAAAAAGCTCCCATCATTTGACAAACCAACAGACATAGCATACCTCAATGCCGAGGTCATGCAGGACAGATTTGAACTTTATGAAACAATAAAAACACTAAATAGCCTCTATAACCCAAAACTCATCTTTATTGATGAAATCAACTCAGTAAATGAGTGGGAAAAGGCAATCAAGGCACTGGTTGATGGAAATGCATTCAGGGAAAAACAGGTTATACTCACAGGTTCAAGTTCAATTAACATCATGAAAAAAACCGAACAATTACCTGGAAGAATGGCAGGTGGACAGTACAAGTTGCGATTCTATCCGCTTAGCTTTTTTGAAGTGGCAAGAGTATATGGCATCAATGCAGCTGGCCCAAAAGACGCAATGGCAAAGCTTGATGAGTTGAATGCCACACTGTTCAAATATTTCATGCATGGCGGTTTCATAAAGGCAATCAACAGCCTTGACAAAAATGGCGGGCTCGAAGAGGAACTTTTCGCAATTTACTCGGCATGGATTGACGGCGAACTGGCAAGGGTAAAAAAATCGCCAGAAACAGCCACAAACATAATGGCTGGGATGGCGGAATCCATGACAAATGAAGTTTCCTGGACAAATCTCTCAAGAACCGCATCCCACCCCACCACCGCCTTATATGTTGAAACCCTCAAGGATATGTTTGTCGCAAACTATCTGGAAAAGTCAAAAAAAGCAAAGGCAGGGGCGCCAAAAAACAAGAAAATATATTTCACTGACCCATTTCTCTACTGGGTGGCACAATTCAGGGCAAGAAAACTTAGCAGCATAAAACTCCAAGAAATTGACTCAGCAACAATGGGTAAAATCGCGGAACTTTGCGCATTCAAAGAAATGGCGCAGCACCTTGATAATTCACACAAAGAAAACGATTTTGATGCAAGAAGGTACATCCACTATGAAAAGGAGAAAAGCGGTGAAACCGATTTCCTCGTAAAATTTGGCAGGCAAACATACCGCCTTGAAAGCAAGTTCGGCGCAATCGGAAAAGAGAAAAGCAACACAATATACCTCACAAAAAACACACTTTCCGAAAACAAAGTGCCCCTCTCGGTGTTCCTGATGTTCCCGGAAGAAAGCATCAAACTTGCACAAAAAATCAGATAATTGCAACAACTCTAGGCGCCAAAACCCAACAATCAAAAAAGACGGAACAACATGCGCACAGTGCACAATCATTTCAAACCAGAACGGGACATTTGTGTTCACGGTGCCGGGGTTCTACAATGCCGCCTGAATAAATTGTGCAGCTGTTTTTGAAGGATTGAAATTTGGCAAAAATTACTTTACACTGGCATTACTTTACGCATGCACCAGCTAAACAGCCGTTCTGGCATTCAACGGTTTTTCTTGTGAATCCCTCATCTGCACAATAGAATTCCATCAGCGATTTTTTTGAAAGGCATGTGTCCGTATTCCCGCCAATTGCGCCAATTTGCTCACAATCCGCACACGGCCCGCTTACAAAACCCAACTTGTAAATGTTGTTGCCGCCATCAGAGTCGCTGCAGAGAATTTTTTCCTGGGGCACTGGCAATGCAACGAGTCCGCTGTTGCCCTGTGTTGCGCAACCACTTAAAAAAAATGCCAAAAAAACCCCGGCAATGAGATTAAACTTCAACATATCCCCCATTCAATCAACTCCCCCCTATACTGCAATAATATGCCCAGACAAAATATTTAAACTGAACTTGTTACACGGTAAAACCCCAATTGTTGATTTTGAAGCCTGTTTTGGCGGATTTGTTACAAATAACAACCACTCCGCCAAAGGGCGGGCCATATGAGAAATTTGATTTGGGAAAAAGCAATTGGCTTGAAAGCCAAGGCATTCAATCACCTGGCAAGAATAATATTACACACAAAGCCCCCGCCAAAGCCAACAAATAAATTCACATAAAACCAATTCTTTGCATGGGCATACAAATTTCCGGTAAAGACATGCGTGATGCGGGAAAATTCATGCTCGGGATTTTGGCATTTTTTTTGCTCTTCAGTTTTGCATTTTCACTTGTACCACTTTTGTGGGTTGAACTCTTTTATGCACAGGGCACCCTTTTATTGCTGCAAACAATAGGTTTTCATGGCTATGTTACTGTGCAGGAACCGGCAATTCTTGAACTTGACGCCCTCTTGCTGCCTGTTGGAATCACCTATCTATGCACCGGCCTGCTAGAGCTTACAGTAATCTGGGCAGCGATAATTTCAAGCTTTGGAATCCCCCTGCGAAAAAGGCTTCTTGGAGTTGCAGCGGCAACTTTTGTAATTGCAGCTTTCAATTTCGTGCGAATTATTGCAAGCATTCTCATAATAATTTCATTTGGGTTGGATGTGGGAAATTTCAGCCATGACATTTTGTTCAAAATATTTCTTTTCGCAACAATTGCACTGTTTTATTTTCTCTGGTTTAAATGGGCAACAGGTGATAGGCCTGCCAATGAAAACAACCGGCAAAAAAACAGCCCGAAAAGAAGCGCGAAAAAGCCGCCTGCAATTAAGTAAGATATATATTTACATAACGCATAATCTACTGGGTTAAAACACCACAGTTTGTGTGTTGAAAGGGGGGGCAAAGTGCAGCCAATCAGCTTTAAGCGGAGCGTACGGAACAGCCCTGATATCTCTGGCGCAAAAAAAGCGGCATTTTTTGCAATTGCGATTTTTTTCATTTTTTTATCCGCCGATGCCTATGCAGTCCAGCAACTAATGGCACTTCACGGCAAGGCAAATAGCAGCGGCTCGGCAATAACTTCCGGAGATTTGCGGGCATTTATTTACGATGCCGCCAGCGGGGGAAACCTTATTTATGATTCGGTAAATGATTTCAACGGAACAATATCAAACGGAATATTTGATGTCATGCTCGGTTCAGGCTCAAACAGCCTTGATCTCAACTACGGGGCATATTACTATCTTGACATTCAGGTGAACAATACAAACCTTGACTTCAATGGCAGCAGCCGCAAGCAGTTTGAGGCTTCACGCGGGAAAATAAAATCGTCCTCAATTGATGATGGCACAATAGTAAATGCGGACATCGGTTCGAACGCGGCAATTGACTGGGCAAAAATTTCAAAAACAGGTTCGGACCTGAACAATTTTAACTGGGGAACGGATTTCAATTCGCAATATCCGCGCAAGTCCTCCGGATCAGTTGACCAAAACATTTTAAACAACTGGAACTTCAACAACCAGACCCTATTTGGCGGGGGTTTTGGGAGCGGGGGCGTAACTGTTCAAAATGGTGTTGTGTACACCCAATCTCTTGTGATAACAACCGATCTTAACGCCGTGACCATAACCACCGTTGATATCAACGGGCATTTCACCCCCTCGATTAACAACACCTGGGATTTTGGCTCAACCGCTCTCAGATGGCGCACTTTATACACACAAGACCTTAACGCCACAGGGACAGCCTCATTGCAAACCCTAAGCCTTGCAAATGCGCTGGGGCTCTCATCTGGCGGAACGGGGAGCAGTTCATTTGCCACTGGAAGAATCCCGTTTTCAAATGGAACCATACTCACAAGCGACGGAAATTTCTACTGGGACAATTCAGCCAAAAGGCTCGGCATTGGCACGTCATCTCCCCAAAACACGCTAAAGGTTGTGGGCGATGTAAATATCACTGGCGGCATTTCATACGGCGGGGTTGCATTCGCATTCCCGCTAATTGCCGGAAACAGCGGGCAGTTTTTGCGCACCGATGGCGCAAGCACCCTTGCGTGGGCCAATCTCCCGGGGGGCAGTGGCGGCTCAACATATACCGGGGTCTCGCCGATTTTGGTTGACAATGACTCAAACATTATTACACTAAATGTTGTTGCGCTCACAACGGACTGGAACGGCCTTGTGTCTGGCAGGCTGACCGGTTCAATAAACACTTCTGGCACGGCGATATTCCGCTCTGATTTGAATGCGCTAGGAGGGCTCAACGCAAACACAATCCGCAGCTTTGATAACAATGCCCTGAGTATCCAAACCCGCAACACTGCGCGGATGACAATAACCGCCGATGGAAATGTCGGGGTGGGGACAGCCACCCCGAAAAATATATTCAATGTCGTAGGGGACGCAAACATTGTCGGGGATTTGAACATTTCAAACGGCCTCACATGGATAACACTAAAAGATTACCCAAGTGCATGCTCGGCAGGGCAATTCGTAACAACAATCGGTGATACGGTGACATGCGCCTCTCCTGCAAGCGTAACTGACACAAACTGGCAGACTTCATACAATCTTCTTGATGCAAACCTCGCGCTGGCATTCTACAAACAATCAGATGCAAACTCGGTTTTTGTAAAAAGCGCGGTTTTCAATGCAAGTTACCCGTGGCAGGATGCAAACATAGCAGACAACATAACAGTAACAGGATATGTGACAAACACACAATTCAAAACATACTTTGATTCAAATCTAAACGCACAGGTCCCTATGGCGGATGTTAATGTAACTGACGCGCTGACAATTAACACAACAAACCCCGTGATTACACGCGCAGACAACAATGCATACGGCGGATTTAACACAAACACCCTGCGAAGCCTTGACTCAAACAGCCTCTCAATACAAACAAGTAACACCGCAAGAGTTACAATAAGTGGGGCTGATGGAAATGTCGGCATCGGAACTGCAACTCCTACAAGCACTCTGCAAATTACCGGGGATTTGAATTTGTCACGCAAACACGCATATGGAGGAACGTATTTCACAGGGCCAATTGGGGATGGCTCAAGCGGCAATTGCCTCACAACAAACGGAGCCGGAACGCTTGCATTCAGCCCATGCGCAGGAAGCAGCGTTGTGACATATCCGGAATTCAGGCAGTTCTTTGACGGGAACTTAAACGCCATGATGCCACTTTTAGACGTGAATGTGACCAATGACCTCACAATCAATACTGCCAACAACGCAATTTTCAGGGGCGATTTGAATGCATACGGGGGGCTCAACGCAAACACACTGCGAAGCCTGGACAACAACACACTCTCACTGCAAACACAAAACACGGCAAGAATCACGCTCACGGCAGATGGCAGCACCGGAATAAACACAACGGCACCAAAAAACAAACTGACACTCATCGGGGATTTGAATGTGGCTACCTCGGCAACCGCAACTCCGTCCCTAATTGTGCGCTCAAGTGACGGAAACATCGGCATCAATACAGTGGGCGGGTTTGGATACCGCCTTGATGTTAATGGCAATACTAGAATTGGCGGGGATTTGAACTTTGGTGGAAGGGCATGTGATGGCACAGGATGTTATACACTAACTGATTTGAACGGAACAGGCAATGTCTCAAGCCAGTGGACCACAAGCGGAAACAGCATATATTACAATGTGACCGACGGTAATGTCGGCATCGGAAATACCGGCCCGGCATTCAAATTGGATGTTACAGGAAACGAGAGGGTCAGCGGGCAGCTTGATGTATCATTTGGCGGCGCAAGCATGATAATTGGCGCAAATTCCGGCCTTACTGTAAGAACGGATGGCACCGGAAAGATTGCAAGGATAGGTTCACCCAATTATTTGACCAGCGAGGAACCGTCAATGATTCTGCAATTTGAAAGCACATCCACCCAAAACATCATCTCGCTTGGGGGAGGGGACAGCTCTATGAATGCCGCGGACAGCATAAGGCTCTACACTGCAGCATCCTACAATACCGTCACCGGAACTGAGAGAATGAGAATTGACTCTTCAGGAAATGTGGGGCTTGGCACAGCATCAGCAGCATCAAGGCTTGATGTGAATGGCAACACCAGAACTATTGACCTGAATGCATCAGGGACAATTTATGCAAATACAATCACGCCAACAACGCAGTTAAAGGTTATTGGGGATTTAAATGTGACCTTGGATTTAAACATCGGCAACGGCCTTACATGGACAACACTAAAAGACTACCCAAGTGCATGCTCGGCAGGGCAATTCATAACAACAATTGGCGACACCATTAGCTGTGCAACACCATCAGGCACGGGAGTAACCTACTCGCAATTCCGCCAATTCTTTGACGGAAACCTCTCAAATGCGGTAGGCAGCGGATGGGCGGATGCAAACGTTGCTGATGATATAACCGCAACAAACTACGTAAGAAACACAATATTCAACGCAAGCTTCCCGATAGCAGATGCGAATCTTGCAACAAGATACGTAACATCAACCGCATTCAATGCAAGCTACCCATGGGCTGATGCAAACATCGCAGACGACATCACAGCAACAAACTATGTAAGAAACG
>CAZEBH010000046.1:0-10744 GCA_964510425.1 uncultured archaeon
AAAGTTGTCCGAATCCTGCGTACATTAGAAGCCACTCTCGTACTAAACCGTGCGGTAATTAACCGGTTTTCGGCTAAAGTCCATCGCATATTTGCTGCATCAATTCTGCCCAACACGCCGGCATCTTGTGCTAATGCCGTGGGTATACGGAACGAACTGCTGCTGGCTCATTACAGTATCATCAAAGCCGCGGCAGCTTGCCCCGATTCCGTTCCAGAGCGTTAGCTGCGGACCCACATCAACAGCTTCCCCTCCATTGCCGGCAGTATTCCCGCCAATTTCAGGTTCATAAATTGCATAGGCATCATCACCGGTATTTTTGGTGATCTGCAAAATTACCGGAGTTGCATTGGATGGCGCGAACAAGAGGCTTGGATTCCCGCCCTGCCTTGAGAGCTTTGCCACCACCCCTCTTTCATCAACCTGCATGGACTTGAAACTCTTGCTCTTGGTAACATTCAGAACGCCATCATTAATCGGGGCCGACCCTGAAATCTCAACCGTTCTGATTGGCGTTTGGCTATTGTCAATTAGTATGCTATCGCCAGCAAAGTTCACTCCGTACCCAATTCTTCCGCTATCCTGCCCCACAAGCCCGTCAAGTGGGACGTAGTAAAATGGGCTGTCCGGTTCTGCGCCGTGCAGCTTTTCCATTGTAATAACTATTTTTGCCTTCGGGTTGCCGTTAGAATCAAAGAGCTGCCATGAATTGTCATTGTACCCTATACCAATTCCAATGCTATAAGTTCCAGGACCCGGCAGTATGAACTCGGGCTGGCTGTAGGCATCAAATGTCCAGAGCTTTGTGTCCCTGAAATAATTTCCAAGGCCATTTGTTTTATTCGTGTACATTTCCGGTGCTGAGAAGAAGCTCTGTTTTTGCGCACTATCAAAGTCATGCTGGAAATCCGAGCTATACCCATCTGCCATTAAAAGCGCATTGAACTTTGTCATTGCCAGAATATCATCCTTCTCTTCGCCCGATGCAGCCAAAAAGTCAGCAAGCCTGCTGGTATTGTATGGCTCGCATTGTTGCAAACCGCTCTTTCCTGCAAAGAAATTTCTTGAAAGGGTATTGGTTGCTGAAATGTCCTGGCAGTTGGGGCACGAAACACCGGGCGTAATGGCGGCAGTGGCATTGTAGAACCCTTGTGCAAGCCCTGCGAAGGTGCAGCTAATGGTTGCCTCTCCGCCCGCGGCAACGCTAAAGCCCTTGGCGCCACCAGGGCATGCCTTTTCATTTATTACCACAGTTCCCTGCGTAGGCTTTACCTTTAGCAGAGCCGAGCCATTTATTGGCCCTGGGTTTGTGTTTTTTATTATTGCAATAATTTCGATGTCATTTCCTTTCTTAACCGTGCTAAGGCTTTCCACTCCAATATCAAAGCTGCCTATCTCATTTGTCGCGGGCTTATCCTCTATGGGCGAGGGGCACTGGAACTGCGGGCCTTTATCGGCAACATACTTTCTGATTGCATCAACTTTTTTTAGAAGCGCAATGCTTAGCTGCGTTGCGTCACAATAAAACCCATTTTCATTGTTTTCATTGCAGGTATCCTGTTCAATTTCACTCCAGCTCCAGGCGAATTTTACTTTAGGCAGGGCATCTGTTCCCGTGCTTCCTGTTCTTGTGCCATCCTGGCAGCTAAGAAGCGCGATTGGCTGATTTGTTTCAAGTGTTGGCGGGATGCTGTTGAATTCTAACCTGTACTGCTGCTCCAAGTTCTTGGGCGTATCCTCCTCCAGCTTTGTTTTTTTCTGATTAACTGTTGGCGTATCAAAAAAGCCGATAAATCCTCCGGATTCATTGATGAAATCCTTCTTGTCATATGTCTTGTCCTTGTATTCATGTCTCACCCCTTCAACTAGCAAATGCGGGTAGGGTGTTTTTGGCTGCTCTTCTGTTGTTGTGAATTTTGTTTTGTTTACAAATGTGAGCTTTAGCGTTTCAATTCCCTGTGAGAGCAGATTGGGGTTTGGAGCGGCAAGCGGCTGTGGGTTTGTCGGCGCCTTGCCCGATTCATCCTTTCCCCCAAGACCTTTGACACTCACAACAATATCCCTGTCATCCCTTTCTGCAGGCCCCGAGCCCTGGATTACCCGCACATTTTTAATTTCCGTGTCCTGTGAGAGAATTGTAAATGTGACTTCCTTTTCCTGTCCGAAATATGAAATTATTGTCCCGACCGCAAAGCCCATAATGCCCGCAACAAACGGATTTGCCCCAAGCAGGTTTCGCACAAGTCCACCGCCGCCCTTCAAAAGATTTGTCCCAAGCGAGCTTCCGGCTCCCTGCGCCGCGCCACCGAAGAGGCCGCCAAGGGGGTTGTTCTCGTTGGCAAGGCCTGTTACAATTAAGGCGCTGCCGGTTGTTGGCAGGACTACATTGCCTGTCGGAGTATTAGATTTTATTACTGCCTGTTGTGTAAGGCTTTCAAGTGTTGTGGCTGCCAATGTGCTCAGCTGGCTGCTTGTTGAGACATCATACCATTCCGTGGTTGCTGCCTTGCGGTAATATTTCCTGATTCCTTTGCTGTCATAAATATCCCCTGCCGTTGAGACTTTGTATATGTCAGACGGTATTGGATTGCCGCCTGAAGATGTAAACTTGAATAAATAAGTATTGGCTGATTGCACAGCCTCTGGCGGGGCAACTGTGCCACCAGGCCCAATGTCCTGTATATTTGTCGATGTGACTGGCGTATCCGGCACAACAATTCCACCAGGGCCTATATCTGCTGGCATAGTTTCCGCAGTTCCAAAATATGTTTCGTTGAGCTTTTGGAGTATCAAATCCCCTCCAGCAACTGTTTGCTCTTTTTCATTTGTAAGTATTGGGTCATTTGCGTTTGGTGTTGTTTCCGCCATCTGGCGCCACTGTTTCTGATTATCGATGTAGTAGACTTTGCCATCTTCTATTACTTCGTTCGGATATCCCGCGCCATCTGCCGTTACTATTTCATTCGGGTAACTGAAAACGGGTTCGTTAGGGCTTGCGATTCCTCCAGGGCCAATATCTCCTAGAGCTGTTGTAGAAGTTGTGCCGGATGCGCTGCGGTTTATGGAATTCCAGAGACTTTGCTTTTGTGAGATGCCATTAACCAAATCTCCCCTGCCATCATACCAAAAGCCATCAGATAAAAGCGTATATTCACCCGATGTGTCAACTACATATGCGTTTGGCTCTGTTGCAGATTTAGGCATTACTGAACCCGCAGGCGGCAGCGGAGTTACATATCCTTCCTCTCCAATCCCTGGTTTCTTTCCAGTTTGCGTTGTGCCTGCACTCCTCTGGTTAATTTGCATTTGCTTTTCAGCCGCAGCCTTATAATCCTTGTTGTCCAGTGCCTGCTTCTTTTCCGCCTCTAACTTTGCTATTTCAGCCTTTTTGCCTGCATCCGTTTTCTTGCCCCAGATTGAATAATCCCCTTCGCCCCAGTTTGTGAGCATTGTTATTCCCATTGATGCAATTCCCCAAAATAATCCATCCTGCGCGGCATCAAGCCAGTCTTTGGCATTAACTTTTACGCTAACCGGCCGCTCTACACAATTGTTTGCAAGATTTGCCGTATCAAAGCCGTCAAAATCATTTCTCAAACCATCGTAGACATCAAACTCATACTTTGAGAGCTGCCAGCACCCGGGCGCATTCACCACAACACGGATGTTCTTTTGCAGCTGCTCTCTTTTATCAGATGCAAATTTTGGCAAAATATAAAGTGCGTACTGGCCGGGATAGTTCTTTTCCGAGAACACCTGAATAACCTGGCTCTGCCCCGGCTGCAAAGTAAATTCGCTTTTTGGAGTGGTTCTCAAATCTGATTTGATTTCAAAATCCACAGGCTCCCCGCAAACTTCTGTTGCGGTAATTGTAACCGTTCCTGTCTCGTCCTGGTTGATTGCAAATCTTTCCTTGTCATATGAAAGGCACTGCTTCAAATTCACCGAAGTTATTTTTGTCTTGATTGTGTTCTGCAAAATCTGATCCTCATCTTCCAGTGGATTTGTTGCCTGAATTACAATATCTGCTTCCCCAAGGCCGCTTATCCCCCCTATCGGGGTAAAATTAAGTATTGCAGTAAGGCTCTGCTCCGCTTTTAGCATTCCTAGAAGTATCCTATAATACCCGGGGCGCAGTGTGACATCGTCTGCTCCAATATTTAGGTTAAATTCGCCCAGCTGGTTGGTCTTCCAGTTGATTTTTGCCTCCAAATTTTGCAGCGCCACGGGTTTTTTTCCCACAGTGCAGTTGTTCTGTATCTGGAACTCAATTCTTTTTGGCGTTCCGGATGTACTCGTGGTCCAGTCGCTTTTTGTAACGACAAGACACGTAGGGTCATCAACTTCATCCCCAAGGCCAATTGCAATTTTTACCGGAACCTTAAAGACCCACTCCTGCCCGAAGTTGGATGCAGTAATTATCAGTTCCGCATCATCAAGATTGATGCGATTTTTGAGTGCAAGCGCGTCTTGTGAGAGAAATGTTTTTAGTGTCAAATCCCGCTTCCCCTCAGCGCCAATTACCATTCCTTTATACGAGCTATCAAGCCAGTTGCGAATCCTTGTGGTGTCGAGAAGATTTCTAAATGTCCCGCTAAGCCTTATGCCCTTAATTGTCAGCGGATATGGCGCAATATTATTCAGGCTGAACTGCGAATCCGCCTGCTGCTTATTTTTTGTATTAAGCGCAACGCCAAGTTGTGAAGGCAGAACTTCGAGCAACTTATCGGAAACATCAAGCTCAATTATTTTTACATTATAATCCTGCCTTTCAATTTCCAGGTATAGCTTCTTTCCCGGTTTTTGCCCGGGCAATGTAAGGGCGGCATTGCCATCCTTTCCAGTAACCGCATAATCAAGGACGTTCTTGCGCCCATCTTTAATGCGCACAACCGCTCCCTCAACTTCAAGGCCATCAGCCTTGTCTGTTACAAGAACACTGATGTCATTTTGAATGCCTGAAAGGAACACGTTCGGTTCAATCAGGACATCAAGTTCTTTAGGCGCTGCAACAATTACGCTAAGGTTTTTTTCAAAGACAATTTCCTGGTCAGAGACAAGTTTTATATTTAAAATGCCGCTCACCGATTTTTGCGGTGTGAATTCGCTGACAAAGCGAATTGAATTCTTCGGGCGCAAATCCCCGACATTGAGGCGCGGGAATTCAAAACCATTTAGTGTTCCGCTAATTGGCTGGCTCTCGGCATCAATCATTGTGTAATCAAAAAACTTCAGGCTCTCATCAGCATTATCAATGCGAAGATTGGCGTTGTTGTGTATTCTTGCCTCGGAATTGTTTGTAATCACAAATTGCAGGCTGTACGGATTGAACATCTTGGCATTGTATGTGTCCTGCACCGATTCCACCAAATCATTTCTCTTGTCGGTAATTGTTGCGGTAAAGCAAAAGCCCTCATCACAAAGGGTCACCACTCCAATCTGGAATATTTCCTGCTTTGTGTTGCTGTAAATTTCCCTGCCAACCGTATCATCCACCGGGAACCTGTCGCGCGGGCCATTATCCTCTTCGCCCCATGCCCTGTAGTTTAACAAAAGCTTATCGCCAACTGAGGCGGACTGCCGCACTTCAATTTGCGCTTCAATTTCATATATTCCTGCCCCCGGCCTAACCCATTCAAGATTTACCCACTTGGCATCGCCAGCGGTTGTCTCATAATTTGACCCATCAAGATTGCCCTGCTCAGGTTCAAAGCGCGTTGCGCGCACCTGCGAGGTTTTGGGTGCATTCACTTCTTTTATAAAAAGCGCATCCTTCTCCATCAATACATCGCTGCCAGTGCGGATGTGAACACCTGCAGTGTCATAATCCTGTTCTTCCGGGATTCTTACCTTGAATTTTGCGCTGTAAGTGTCTCCCGCGCGCAAATTCTGCGCCCTCTTGCCCTCTGCGGAGTAGAGCCCCAAGAATTCCATTTCAATGCTATTTTTCAGGCTAGGTTTTTCCATAGTAACACCAAGCTGCACAACACCAGCAGGTATCAGGGCTTTTTTTGCGGTTGTATAATTTGCAAAAATTTGCTCATCCTGCTTGCTTACAATTGCATAAATTTTTTTGTTGGCTTTTAGCGTAAACTCCTTTGTCCCGTTTGAATCCGTAATGTCCTTGCCAATCAGTGCATTGGCCCTTGCGTCAAGAAGTGAAATGGTTGCAAAGGAAATTGGCCTGCCTTCAGTATCATGAACATTTATCTGCACGATTCCATCCTCGACATTCATAACAACCGTAAGAAATTGCTCGCCCGCCCTGTTCTGGTCATCACCATTAAATGATTGCGCATCGCTTCTGCCGCTAAAGCCTTCCTTAAAGGCGAATGCATAATAGTTGCCATTGCTAACTCCTGAGAGCTTTGCAACACCATTAATATCAGTTGTTCTGTGGCTATAATTTGCCCGGAAATTTGTCGATGCGTTATAGAGCGTAACTATTGATCCGTCAATCGGCGTGCCATCCTGGTCAACCACCTTAATTTTCATAAGCCCGCAAGTTGCTGCCGTGCACCTGTCAAGTTCAATTGTGGTTGCACTTGAACTAATCCTAAGGCCCCCAATGGTTCTTGACTGGAATCCATCCGCGCCAACAACCGCCCGGAACCCAACATCCTTTGAAACATTAATCCCTGCAGTCCCGTCCGCTATTGTTAAAACTGTTGTAATGGGCCCGCTATCCGCGCTGCCGGATGTGGCATATAGAAGTGTCACGCCCGCATTTCCAATCGGGTTGCCGCTCTTTTTGTCCACAACTCTGAGAAGGACTTTTCCTTTTATTTCCTGCCTCATTGTAATGCCAGTAGTTGCTCTCTCCTTTGCTGTTGCCACGATTTTTCCCGATGTCTGATCGCCATATTCGCCGCGCGCATCATAAGTTTTTACAATATAATTTCCCGGGGATTTTGTGAAAATCGCCTGCCCGCCTGAGGCGTATGAGACATCAATCGGGCCAATATTCGGGTTTTGCAAAAGTTCTGAGTATTTGAAGAGCTGCACTTCAATCCCATCAAGCGGCCTTCCGGAGGCATCTGTTACATTCACAACAATTGTTGCGCTCTCTGTATCTGCAGCCTCTAGACGGATTGTCTGATCCGGGCTATTTACAGACTGGCCGTAAATTTCACGGTGGGAGTTGTTGTTCAGAACATCAACAGTGAGCCTTTCGCAATTGCCCGGCACATTAACAATTGCAACCCCCCTCTCTGATGGTGTTAGCGAAATGTCTGCAATGCTTGGTGCGTATGGGTTAGAGCACTTAAAGCGCACTGTAAATGAATCTGTAGCCGGCTGGCCAAGTTCGTCAAGAAGCCTTATGGTTCTCTGCACGGACAAGGCCTCACTATCAAGCTTTATTATTTCTGATGCCGGCAACTGGAAAACAATTACCGTTTTTGTGTTGGAGAGGTAGTTGCCCTTTTCTGCAACCACACCAAGCCTATCGTCCTTTTTTACTCCGGGCATTACTGCAATCCCCTGCGCATTTGTTTTTGCCTCAAAAACTATTTTTCCATCGCGCGAAAATGTTACCGCCGCGCCTGCAATTGGATTATCTCCAGAGTCCTGAACTGAAATCGTGAGCGTATCATTCCCTATTGGGCCAAAAACACCAAAAGTTCCTGCAAGAACAAGGCCAATGGCCGCGAAAAATAGTGCAATAAAAAGAAGAAAACTCGGGACAACCTTGTCAATCGGGTCAACCAGTTCATAGGCCGGGATATGCTGATTTAGGCCATCGAGAAAATCGTAGTATTTTTCCTCAAGGCCAAAATAAAAGTCCCGCACACCGTCAAAAATGCCCAAAGAATCACCGATTAACTGTAATAATATCTAACGTTTATTGGCTTTATAAGTTTATTCTTGGGATTTTTCGGAACAGATGTAAACCCGTGCCTTTGGCATTTTACTTATAGGCCCTGCTGCCGTGTTCGTTTTCCAACAGCCATTTCCATGCGGATTTGTCAGCGGGTCTTTTTGGGTTTTTGTGCAAAGCCTTTTCACATTCCCCCATCCGTGCGGGGCAAGGCGAGTCTATAGAAATTCCTTTTTTATTTCAGGAAATTTGATGAAGTGCCTGTCTTTTGTGAAAACCGTAAGGCCATTTTCTTCTGCTAGTGCGGCGATGATGCAATCAACAAGACCTGCTTGCCTGCCTCTCCCTACTGATTTGTTTGCAGTGTGCCAAAGAATGCCCGCCCTTAAGAGCCCTTTTTTTGAAGTGCTCAGTATCCCATTGCATGACTTTTCTATCAGTTCTTCTATAGCTTGGGGGTCAAAGCCGTTTGAAATACACCATTTCCCAAGTTCTGCAAAAGAGATGTCTATGGCAAAACATTCATTTTTCTCAAGTACTCCTTTTGCAGTTTTGCCGAGGGCAGAGCCTGATAGGATTTCAACCCATACAGAAGTGTCGACAAGGTACATCAAAAGCCCCTAATCCGTTTCTTCCCTCTTGAACCCCTTTGCGCCTTTCATCATGCCGAACATTTTGTTTAGGGCGGCTGCCTTTTGCGGCCTTATGACGCTTATTTTTACGGTTTGGTTGAATTTTAGCTTGTTCTCGCCAAGATCCTTAATCTTTATTGCAATCGCGGCGGAATTGCCGAGCCTAACAACTTTGCCTTCAATCATTCAAATCACCACTTAAGTAATAACATGTTATAACTTATTTTAATACTTAACTTCGCCAGTTCTGCTTTTTTCCTCAAATTTCCTCAATAGGATTTGACACTTTCCGGTTTTTGTAAAGTGGCTTGTTTGGTGCTTAAAATGCGTTCTGGCATGCTTTAAGTTTTTCTTTCTTCACAAGAGCCATGCCCGTCGTACATGTCTAAGGGAATGACTTCCAGGCCTGCTCTATGAGCCTCATTGGCAAGAATCATAAAATCTCCATAGTTTTTTTGAACAAAAACCAACAACTCCCCCGGTTACATCTTCTCTCTCATGAGGAACCGCAAACATGATTGGTTTGTTTGGATACGCAGGCATCGAATCACAGGTTTTTCATTAATTCCTTTTTCACTTTTTCGAAGAATTGCGGTGTTACTTTCCCGATTTCCCCGAGAAACAGTTCTTTTTCCATCGAGGCTATAGTGTCTGTTCTGACAAAGCTTTTTGCTTTAAGTTCGCCTGAAAAGTCCTTTTCTGTCATTTCCAGTTCGAATTCTTTCAGTGTTGCCTTGGTTGTCAGTGGGCAAGTCCAGTAGAATGCGTGCACCTTGTTGAAGCCATCATTCGAGATTATCAGCGCCGGCCTTATTTTGTAATCAATCTGGTTTGTGAAAGGGAATCTTGCCAAAGCGATGGTTAATTGGTTCATCGAAAATCACAGGTATGTTTTCCAGATTTCGTCTTCATTGTTTCCCCATATTTTTTCAAGAACTTTCTGAGAAATGGCGGCCTTTGAATATTTGTTCTGGCCCATTTTTTCGCGGAGAAGTTCCCTTATGACTTCGCTTCTGCTCTTATAGAGGCCGGATTTTACCCTGCCATCTACCCATTTTTCCATTTCTGTTGTGACATCTGCGCTTAGTGTAGACATACAATATATATAGCGGGCTATATTTTTAAATGTTGCGAGGCGGCAAAGTAAAGCAATCTTATATCGTTTTCAAAGTCAACTTATTTTTTGCGGCAAAGGCCTCTATCTGTGGAAAACAAAAACAAAAATGGGAATTTTGGCATTTCAGCTAATCTGCGTGATTGTCACGTTGCCGGAGGCAGTTGCAGGTGTGGGGTCGCCAATATGCAATAATATCCCGTTTGCCCAGTTGTTTTTGTTGTAAGCCGTCATGCATCCGGGGTTTGCTAATTCCCATACCTCTGTTGACCAGTCATAGCCGTAATGATACTGCGGATAGGCATTGTAGCCAAGACCTCCAGAGCTCAATTGCACGCATATCTTAACAGTCGCGTGCGATGGTATGTTAAGTATCCTATAGCCGTACTGGCCTCCCGTGCCTGCGGTGTTGAATTGCACCGACCCTGCGCTGTAGCTGAGTTCGCTTATATTACTTCCAAGCGTGCTTGAGTGCGTTGTGTACTCCGGCTTCTGTTCTGTCGGGGTATAATCGCATGCCTGGCTTTCGCCCTGGCTTGTTGCGGGCCTGCTGGTTGTTGTTCCGCAGTTGCCTGCATCAGTGCATGTTCTTGTGAGTGTGCGTGTCTGTGTGCCGCTCTCCTGGCACACTCCCCAGCTTCCAGCAGCCCACCCTATGCAGCTCCAGCTCTCCGTGCAGGCGGAAACTGCAGTATCAGCGCACGAGCGGCTTTCTGAAAGCGCCGGCCTTGATGCAGTTGTTGTGCAGCTATATGCATCGGCGCATGTTCTTGTTCTGCTTTGGGTTCCGCCCAAGCACGCGCTCCAGTTCCCAAATTCCCCGCAGCTCCAGTTTTCGGTGCACGTGCCTGTGCCGTCATTATCATTATTTGTGTTGCCTATCAGTGCATTGCCGCAGCCCCTGTTTTCTGTTTCGCTCGTTTTTGGCTTGCCCTCAATTGTTCCGCAGGCGTTTTTGTCCGCGCATTTTCTTGTGTGTGTTCTCATCTGCTTGTCCGAAGAGCAAAGGCTCCAATCCGTCCATGTGCCCCATGAGGTGCATTACTAATCAGGAGTGCATCCGTCATCATCCTGTCCCGAATCCGTATCCTGTTCTGGGCTGTTATCCGTGTCCCGCGCCGTGGGCACATCCTCCGGCTCCGCATTATTTTCCAACTTTCACCCGATAAAAACCGTTGT
>CAZEBH010000047.1:0-10687 GCA_964510425.1 uncultured archaeon
CGAGTGCTCTAACCAGACTGAGCTACCGGTGCACAACAGTTTCGGCTGTTGGGTACGACGGCTATCTCAACTTGGGTTGAGATAGGCCATATACTTTCGATTACTATAAAAAAACTCCCGGGATTTAGTGATTATATGAAACATGAAATGCTGAAAGGAAAAAGATTCGGGTTCGCATTGCTCTTAATTGCGGCAATAGTTCTTGCAGGATGCGCTACAACAAGCAAAATACAGAACACCGAAAATGGGAATGCCAATTTTGATTCGCTTGTAAATATAGGGCCTACTAATGCAGTTGAGTTGACAGCAGGGGAAAGATATTCTTTAGCCGCAAACCCAGTGAAGAGGCAAATAAACGGAAACACCGTTTTTGCCTATGCATACAACGACCAATCACCCGGACCGGTACTGAAAGTAAAGCAAGGTTCCAGTATTTATGTAGACTTCAAAAATAATCTGCCCGAATCAACTACTGTCCATTGGCACGGGTTGAGACTGGAAAACAAGTTTGATGGCGTTCCTGATATCACTCAAAAAGAAGTTCCGCCCGGAGGCTCGTTCGAGTATAAGCTTGATTTCCCTGATGCGGGGCTATTCTGGTATCACCCTCATGTGAGAGAGGACAAGCAGCAGGAGATGGGTTTGTATGGTACAATTCTGGTCGAGCCAAATACGCGGCAGCTTGCTGAAATGCAGGAAGAAATACTGGTGTTGGACGATGTTTTGCTAGAAGATGGAAAACTGCCCCGCTTTGAGGACAAGGCAACGAATTTTGCCATAATGGGACGCTATGGCAATACTTACTTTGTAAATGGAAAAACGGATTATGTGTTGCCAGTTCAATCGGGAAAGCCTGTCAGGTTTTATCTGTTGAACGCGTCGAATGTCAGGCCGTTCAGGTTTGCGGTTGAAAACACGAAATTAAAGGTTATTGGTGGCGATGCGGGGCTCTTCGAGAAACAGTTCTGGGCTGACAATGTGACTTTGTGGCCGTCCGAGAGAATGATGGTTGAATTCTTGCCTGGAAAGGCAGGAGATTACTCTTTGCTTAACAAGACTCCGGGTGGCACTGATAAAATCGGTTCAGTAAAAGCCAGCGGTTCTAATGCGGTTTTTTCTGGTGAAGAGGATTTCAATAAACTGATTCAGAATGCGATTTTTGAAAAGGAGCTGGAAAAGTTCGGGCCGTTTTTTGAAAAGGCACCGGATTTTGAATACGAATTGCTGATAAGGTGGCCTGTCATGGACAAGATGATGAGCGGACAGGGGCATGGTGGGATGATGCAGATTCATGGAAGCGAGGACGGCATCGAGTGGGAGGATGAAATGAGACCAATAAACGAAATAACAACCAATGATGAAATTACTTGGATAATCCGCGACGCCAAAACAAAAAAAGAGAACATGAATTTTTATCATAGCGTGAAGAAAGGCGATATAAAGAAAATTCGGATTACAAACTTAGAGAACGCCAGCCACCCGATGCAGCACCCAATTCATCTGCACGGGAATAGATTTTTGGTTCTAAGTGAAGATGGAAAAATAAATGAAAACCTTGTCTGGAAAGATACTGTCCAAATACCTGCAGGAAAAACTGTTGATTTGCTGGTTGATTTCTCAAACCCGGGCAACTGGATGATACACTGCCACATCGCCGAGCACCTGAGTTCTGGAATGATGAGTATGATAAAAGTGACAGACAACGGAGATTATGAAACAGGATAAAAGTTCTTGCGCCATTAATGTTTCTTTTGCTGCTTTTTGGCTGTGCCCAAAGCCAATTGGATTCCGAACAGCCACAACCAAACTATGCACCAAGCAATAACCCCTAATGCCAAGAAACTGAGCGTTCGGGCTTTGGACACGGGCTTTTATGGCAAAACAGAAATCACAGTAAAGGCTGGTCAGCCAGTGGAATTTACTTTCTCTGCAGATTTCTTTGTGCGCTAAAAGCAGAAGCTTGTGTTTATGCGTTCTATGTGTTCTGTGTCTTGGACCGTTTTTTCGTTCCGTTCTTGCAGTTCGCTTCCGTTGTGGAATTTTTGCTTCCTGTCACAATTTCATGAAGCCTGAGGATTATTGAGGCTATTTTTTGAATTCTTTTAGAACTGCAGCCCCTATCGGCGTTATTTCGAGGTAAATTGGTTTTCCTTTCGGGTTTGTTTCTTTGAGGTAACCGTTTTCGATTAGCAGGTCGACATGTTTTTTAGCCCCCGCGTGGCTGATTTTTAGCTTGTCTGCGATTTGCTGGAGAAAGCATGGCTCTTTATTTTTGTTGCATTGGTGTGCCGCGTTTAGTATTTTGACCCTTGTTTCGGCCCCCTTGCTCCAATAGAAGAGGATTGTCTTGTCCATTTTGTTCATTCCTCTAGAGTTCTTTTCCGATTTTTTCGCGGATTTTTTTCATTGAGGAATAGAGCCCGTAAGTTGCATATGCCAGTGAGAATCCGCCTGCGATTTCAACTGCCTCCTTAATCACAAATTGGGTTTCGGATGAAAAACCCAAAAAGTCTTTTGAAACTAGGTGCGCTATTCCAAACATTGCAGATGCTATAAGGAAAAAAATCCAGTATTTTGTGCCACTTGTTTCCTTTGAAAGCTTGAATGAATAGTATACTGCTGCAAGGAAAAAAAGAGTTGAAATTATTATAAGGATTATTTCCAGAACCATTTTGACATCACCTTGAACAGAATTAGTTACATTCGATTAAAAAATGGTTTTGCTTGGAGTGGGAACTATTGTTTTACTAAGTATATGAGGATAAGTGAAGCGGCGAGTGTGAAAATGGATGGTATGAATGCAAACGGGCCGCTCATTGCCCCGAATCCGAGGTTGAAGTAGAAAAGCGGGTTTGAAGTAATGGAATGCGCAATCATAGCCGCAACTAATGCAATCAGGCCGAGAGTGAATTCTGATTTTGCCTCAAAATAAACTTCAAGGTATTTGGCGAGAAGGTAGCCAAGAAGGATAATATTTAGTGTCGAAAGCCACATTGCAAGTTGTGGGTAAACAATATCGTGCATTGCCTGGTGGTGGCTCGCGGTTAACCCGAAGAACTGGGCAATAATCCAAATTACAACAACCACCATTGCTATGGCTATGCCTGAATAAATCAGGTAAGTGCCGAATTGTCGGTCATTTGATTTTTTTGGTAATTCTTTCAAATTCGCCATAAGAATCCTCTAAGTCCTGTGAAAGAAAATATACCTTCCCATAATCATCGCCGGTTGTTACCAGAAAACCGTGCTTGGCAAGCAGTTTCACATGGTGCTCGGCGGTCGTGTAATGTAAATTCATTTTTTCTGCAAGCCGGTGAAGGTTCATGGGTTTTTCCCTCAATGATAAAATTATTTTTGCCCTGTTCAGCCCCCCTTTCGAGCTCACGAACAGCCAATAGATTAATTGTCTGGAAACGGGCATAAATACCTATTGCCGCGATTAATTTTAAAACTGTTCAAGGAAGAGCCCAGCTCCTTTTGTGTTTAGCCTTTTATCGAAGCCGGGTCGGTTCCCTGCAAACCACAATCAAAGGGATGCTAATGCATTCTCATGTGGCCAGTTCCGGACGCTTGAGTGCCCGTCATTCCTTGACTTTCGTTCTCTTCGCCGATTTGGGAGGTGCATCCTTTGTGCATCTTCGCCAGGGACTGCCTAAGCCCAGCATCGTCAGTGCTTTTCACCATCTGCGCGTGCATCTGGTTCATTGCGCCAATTTCCATTGGCCGGGTGTTGTTGCTGTTTGCGGCAAAGGCTGTGCCTACGAGCAAAATCAAGAAACCTGCTGCTCCAAGAGCCAAGAACTTTTTATCCATTTCAAACCACCTCCAAAAGGGTTTACGCAATAACTTGCCTTTTTTGCATTAAAAAGGATTTTCCGATGTCTCTCCGAAATCTGTCCGAAGAACTCAACAAACGCTTTTTTCAGATGAAGTCTGAAAAGTTTTTTGCCGGTAATTCTTTGGAGAAGTAATACCATAGGGCGGGGACAAAGATTATAGCAAGCCTTGAAATATCGCCGAATTACTTTGCCGGTCTGCTATATTTTCACAGTTTGCTATATTGCAAAAATAAATGCAATTGCGGCAAAATATGATTGGAAATTGTTCAGCAACCCAAAAAGGACCCCTCGCCATGGCGAGGTTTTGCTCTGGACCTTTTTTCCGTTGACGGCTATTTATGAGGCCCCGCGGGCTTTAGCCCGCGGTGCTCAGATTGACCGCAGCTCGTCAACAAGCCGCACCATGTTTATCTTGCCGTGCTTTTCAACATGAACTATTCCGCGATCCTCGAGCTTTTTTACCGCCCTGTGCGCGCGCAGGCGCGACATTCCCGGCAGGTGCGAAATCTCGCTCTGCGTTGTCATGCCATCTTTTGAGAGCAGCAGGGAAATCATTTCACGGTCATCTTTCCCGAGAAATTTCATGATAATACCGATGTTTGCCTTCACGATTTTTCTCCGGCCCTCAATTGCAGAATTTAGGATATTGTAAACAATCAGGCCGGAACCTAACCCAAAGAACCCCATGAGCACCATGAATTCAACATGAAACTCCATAAAGGGCTGCAAAAAAAGAGGGATTGCCTGCCCCTGTGATGAAAGCGTGTAAACAAAAACCAGAACAGTTATGAGGAATATGAAAATGGAAATTACCACAAGGCTCAAAACGATTTTTTTGCGTGAATCCAAATCCAACACCAATGTTTCATTTTTATGAAATAACCATTACTTGAATTAAAACCATAAAAAGCGTTAAAAATGATTGTTTCATGTTCTCATATATATTGTTTCAGCACAAGATACTAGTACAAGGCCTGCAAAAAAGGCTTTTGAAGGATGAGAAAAATGGAAAATGAGATAAAAACCCAGAGAAATTTTCTCCTGATAATAGGCGGGGCATTTGCAGTATTCATGCTGATGCTCTTTTTCTATACACAGACAGGGACCGCAAACACAGGACAGCAAACAAATCAGGCCGGGGCAATTAAGGATAATGTAGCTGCGCTAAATGGCGGGGTGCAGGATGTTTACATCAAAGCGCTTAGCAGCGGGATTTATGACAAGCAACAGGTTACTGTAAAGAAAGGAATCCCGGTAAGGCTGCATTTTAGCGCTGAAAAAGGCGCGGGGTGCGGAAAAATGCTTATCATGAAAAAATTCGGGGTACAATTGCTATCTGCCAATGAAGATGAAAAGGTTGCAGAATTCACCCCAACTGAAACCGGAAGCTTTGAATACAGCTGCAGCATGAGAATGTTCCGCGGAACACTCACGGTTGTGGCATAAAGGGACCCAGAAGGGGGGGAAGAATGGAAAAAACACTGAAAGTAAAAGGGATGCACTGCAAATCATGCAACATGCTTCTAGAGGACTCTGTTGGGGAAATTCACGGGGTCGGGGGCGTGAAGGCGGATTTTGAAAAAGGGCAGGTGCGCGTGAAATACGGCGATGAAGCCCTGCTTTCGAAAATAAAGGGCGCAATTGAAAAGGAAGGTTATACACTTGTCTGAAACAACGGAACACAAATTGGAGCTAACCGGAATGAGCTGCGGCTCATGCGAGAGAATAATTGAAAAGGTGGCGGAGAGAAACGGCGCAAAGGCAGTTTCGATTGATGCAAATACCGGCATTGTGGTTTTGAGTTGTGTTCCGGAAAAAATAGCCGAAATAAAAGAGAGGCTTGCCCAAAAAGGTTTTCACGAAAAAGGCGAGGAGGGTTCAGAGCGCGGTGACCCGGAAAGGGTTTTCACTTACCTTAATGCAATCGCAAAAGCCTCGGAAATTGTAGGCGCGGAATCGGTTCTCATAAATTACTCCATTGCAGGGCTTTTGGCATCAAGTATTGCAATCTGGGCCGGTTACATGCTCTTTTTTGTAAAAATGGCAAATGCAGCCGCGTACCTCCCGCTGCTTGCACTCGCCGTTTTTTCTTCAGTTGCAAGTGTATACTCATACAACAACGTAAAATGCTACGGCAAAAATATCTCATGCACCAATGGCATGATGGCCGGAATGATTTTGGGAATGATTCCGGGATTTATGACCGGGGCAATAATTGGGGCCACGAACGGAATGTTTCTAGGTTCAATTGTTGGGATGACAGCCGGAATTGTGCTTGGGATAAAGGCAGGAAAATGCTGCGGCATAATGGGGGCAATGGAAGGAGTAATGGCCGGCTTTATGGCAGGGATAATGGGCGCCATGACTTCGGTTATGATGTTTTCGGACCACTTACTGGAATTCCTTTTCATTGCATTTGCAATCTGCGGAGCAATGCTTTTTGGCATGAGCTATCTTCTGCACCGCGAAATCGGGACAAGGGACAAAAACCAAGTTGGGATAAGCATGCAGCACTTCGTTGCCCTGAGCGTGGCTTTTAGCATCATAATGGCAATTATAATGTTCTACGGGCCAAAAGGGCCGCTGACATTTACATAAACCTGGTGAACTTCATGGAAAAACAGACAATTGCAATAACCGGCATGACCTGCGCCTCATGCGCGACGATAATTGAGCGCAGGCTCAAAAAAGTTGATGGCGTGAAAAACGTAAGCGTCAACATTGCAACCAACAGGGCAACCGTCGAATATGAAGGGCAAAAGGCTGGCAATGAGGATTTTCGCAAAGCCATTGAGAGCGCAGGATATGGAATTGCAGGAACTGCCCAAGGCAAAGAGAGCGGGACAAAGAAGGTGCAAATTCAGGTAATTGGAATGGATTCACTCCACTGCGCAAACATCATCGAAGGCGTACTCAAAAAAGCCGAAGGCGTTAAAAAGTCCCGGTTAAATTTTAGCACAAAGAAGGCGGATGTCGAATACGACAGCGCCGTCACTTCATTTGGGCAGATAAAAAAAGCCATGGTCGCTGCCGGTTATGATGCCGAACTTATAGAGCAAGAGGGCAGGGACGCGGAAAAAGAGGAGCGAGAAAATGAAATAAAAAAGCTGAAGCAAAGGCTTGTGATTTCCGCCGCCCTCACAATACCAGTTGTGCTCATTGCGTTGCCGGAGATGCTCAACGGGATAATTGCAATTGATTACCCCCGAATTATCACTGCAAACATGATTCTTTTGCAATTTATACTTACAACCCCCGTGATGTATCTGAACAGGGATTTTTTCATCCGCGGATTTAGGGGCCTGATTAACATGACCCCGGGGATGGACAGCCTTGTAGCGCTTGGAGTTGGAACGGCTTATGTTTACAGCACGGCAGTTGGAGCTGGAATTATCAGCGGGGCAGTATACTTTGAAACCTCGGCGCTGTTAATTACATTCATCCTGCTTGGAAAATACCTCGAAGCCATTGCCAAGGGCAAGACATCAGAAGCAATAAAACGCCTAATAGGGCTACAGCCAAAAACCGCAATAGTTGTTCGCGGAAAAAAAGAGGTTGCAATACCCATAAGCGAAGTCGTAACCGGGGATATTATACTTGTAAAGCCCGGCGAAAAAATACCGGTTGACGGAGTAATAGTTGACGGGCAGAGCAGCATTGATGAAAGCATGATTACCGGCGAGAGCCTGCCAACGCACAAGAAAAAGGGAGACACGGTTATAGGCGGGACAATGAACAGCACGGGCGCATTCAAATTCCGCGCAACAAAGGTCGGAAAGGACACAATGCTCGCGCAGATAATAAGGCTGGTCGAGGACGCACAGGGCAGCAAGGCACCCATACAAAAACTCGCGGATATTGTCGCGGGCTATTTTGTGCAGGCGGTAATAGTTTTAGCGCTTGTGGCATTTGGGTATTGGTATTTTGTTGCGGGGCAAACATTCATTTTCGCCCTGACAATACTTGTTTCGACACTTGTAATTGCATGCCCCTGCGCAATGGGACTTGCAACGCCAACAGCGGTAATGATTGGCACGGGCAAGGGCGCCGAAAATGGAGTTCTAATAAAGGATGCCGCGGCACTTGAACATCTCCACAAGGTCAAAACAATTGTATTTGACAAAACCGGAACCATTACAAAGGGTGAACCTAGCGTTACCGACATTCTGACATTCGGATTTAAGGAAAAAGAACTGCTCTCACTTGCCGCAAGTGCGGAAAAGAACTCGGAGCACCACCTTGCTAGAGCCGTTGTGAAAAAAGCGGCCAGGCAGAGAATCAAAATTTTGGAACCTAAAAATTTCCTTGCAGTTCCGGGGCATGGAATTGAGTCAGTGGTCGGGACGAAAAAAATCGCCATTGGAAATCTCGCACTAATGAAAAAACATATGGTTCTGATAAGCGAAAAGCAGATTGTGCAAATGCGAACCCTTGAAGAACAGGGAAAAAGCGTTGTTGTTGCATCAGTTAATGGAAAGCTTGCCGGAATGATTGCGATTGCTGACACAATCAAAAATAATTCACGCGAGGCAATAGAGCGCCTGCAGGAAATGGGATACGAAACAGTAATGATAACAGGTGACAATGAAAGGACGGCAAACGCCATTGCAAAAGAGGCTGGCATTTCAAAAGTATTGGCACACGTCCTTCCGCAGGACAAGGCAAATGAGGTAAAGAAGCTTCAGGAAAAAGGCAAAGTCGCCTTTGTGGGAGATGGCATAAATGATGCCCCCGCACTTGCACAGTCCGATGTCGGGATAGCAATTGGCGCGGGAACCGATGTTGCAATAGAAAGCGCCAGCATAATTCTTGTCAAAAGCAATTTAGCTGACATTGTAACAGCAATCGAACTGAGCGAATACACGCTTCAAAAGATAAAACAGAACCTCTTCTGGGCATTTGGCTACAATGCAATCGGAATACCTATCGCAATGGGCACACTCTACCCCTTCACCGGCTTTTTGTTAAGCCCTGTGATTGCGGGCGCCGCGATGGCATTTAGCTCGGTTAGTGTTGTTTCAAACTCGCTTCTGATGCGCGGATTTAAGCCGAAAATGAAAAATTGAACCCGTCCAGATACCTTTAAAAAAGAATACTCAACATTTCTCCTGTAAAGTATTCAGGCGCTTAAAACATGCTAACGCCCTGAAACGAACAAGGAGGGTATTGAAATGAAACTCACAGAAGAACTCATAAACCTTGTACAGGACGATGAGGAAGGCGGGGACGATTGGAATTCGGACGACGACGGTGACGACGAGGATTCTGACGGCGACTCCGAAGGCGACATGGATGAAAGTTCATAATCGCATTTTTTCTAATTATTTCTTTTTTATTTTTTATTGTTTTTTTGCAATAGGCACCCACAAATTCCAGGATACTAAGCCTTTGTGCATGACTTAGCCAAAGCAAGTGAATCTGTGAAAAACAGGATTGCGGGGGGGCGGATTTGAACCGCCGACGGCACTAAGCCACCAGACCCTGAATCTGGCCCAATGAACCGGGCTATGGGACCCCCGCAGAATAGGAATTTTGCCTGTGGAAGTTTTTAAAACCGGACTTTTGGAGGCAAATTCACTTCTTCATGCGCTGCGAGAGCCACTCACCCAATTTGCGCGCAGCCTGCGCGCGGTGAGATATTTTATTCTTCCCCTCAAGCGGCAAATCGACAAGAGCCGTCTTATAGCCATCCGGGACAAAAAGTTTCTCGTAAGGGAGCCTGTCCTTGCCCACTGAAACTGTCTTTATAAGAAGAGACCCGTTTAGCCTACCGGAAAAAACCCTGCTTCTCTTGCCATCAAAATAGCATATCGCGGGTTCAAAATGCGCGCGCCAATCCGGAACTTTTTTTATCAGCGCCAAAAGCCCATCAAAACCTATGCCCTCATACACGCGCTTTGCAAGAACTCCGGGAAAGTAATTGTAAGCATCAAAATACACCCCTGTGTCCTCTGCGATAACGGGTTTTTTGAGTTTCGCAAATGCCTGCTCTGCCTTGGACTTGGCAATTTCTTCAAGCGTGCCGGAATCAGGTTCAATCATGGCAACGTTTTTCTGCCCAAGGGCAATGCCATACTCAGAAAGGATTTTGGATATTTCTTCTACCTTGTGCTTATTTGTTGTGGCGATTGAAAGCTCCATCAGCTTCACTTCGGGTCAATGAATTCGATAAATGAGAGCTTGAGCACAAGACCCTGCGCCGCCTTGCCCTTCACAAATGTCCCCTGCAGAGGGGGCTTGTCATATGTAAAAATATTCATCTTGCCAAAAAGGTCGCCATAGCTTAATTTGAAATTTCCGGAAACCCGCATGAGGCGGTTGTTGTTCAGCTTCGCATCACGGTAGGAACTGCGCTCGAAATAATTTATGGCACCCTCTTTAATGGCGCCTTCAGCCTCTTCGACATTCACTTCGGTTATGCCGTGCCCCTGCATTGCCTGTTTAATGCACTCAAGAATATTATCGCCATCATCGAAGACCAAGGCAAGTTCCCTTTTCACGCCCTTCTTGTTGAAGAGGTGCGTGTCCATATGAGGCATGATGGAAATAAAGATTGCAGGGATTTTTAAAAGTGAGCGTTGCCTTTATTTCCTCGACGCGCGTTTGGAAAAGTGAATCCCGATCTCTCTTGCGGTCGATGCGTGCTCGCGGTACCTTTGGAGCTTTACGGCATCTTCAGGCGAGATTTTTGGCTTGGCCCTTATTTCCGCGGCTTTACCCTCAAAGTATTTTGCCCACCAAAAATTCGCCTCTGCGCCCCTTCCATGCCTCGCTTTCTTGTGTCTGCACGGGCACGCGTGAACTACCAGCCGCTGAAGCGGCTGGCGTCATTTGACGTTGCCAACCGT
>CAZEBH010000048.1:0-10487 GCA_964510425.1 uncultured archaeon
GATTCAACTGCGGGCTCTATAAGCCCGCGAGATTTCTCTCGGCACTATTTTAAATAGTATAAAAACATATTTAATTGTGGAAAAAAATAACGCCCGCAGACCAACTTGGCCTGGGGCATCCAAAAGTTTGCCAAAGTGGCTTTTTCAATGCCATGAACCCAAAGCAAGGCTTGGGGAAATCCGCAGGCTTAAACCAGAACAACTCAAACTAAAAGCCAAAAAACTTTACGCCCTGCTGAATGCAACATCATATGTCCATGATAGGCTAATTGATGAAAAAATACACGAGTTAACTTTTAAAATGGGCCATTTTTTGCTCGATGCTGAAAAAAATGCCCAAATTTTACCTGAACATGGGCCAAGAATTATATTTGAGGCAGAAAACGCCCTTAAAACGATATACCAACTGATGCATCAACTCAAATACGCAAAAAAATAGCCATATAAATTCCTCTTAAATTAGTTTTATCATGCTCTATCTTATAGGACTTGGCCTGCGCCCAGAACACCTAACCCTTGAAGCCCTTGAGACACTAAAGGCATGCGAAACAATTTATCTTGAAAACTACACTTCAGGCTACTCCGAAGGCAGCGTGGCTGAACTTGAAAACCTTATTGGAAAAACTTTCATAAAACTTGAAAGAAAACATGTAGAGGAAGGATTTGGCACAATTTTGGAGGATGCAAAAACTAAAAAAATCGCCCTCGCGGTTTTTGGAAATCCACTAAATGCAACAACACATGTGCAGATATTACTCGATTCTGCGAAAATTGGGGTTCGCACCAAAGTAATTCCCGGAATCAGCATTTTTGAATATGCCGCATTCACAGGCCTTGAGCGCTATAAGTTCGGAAAAACCACTAGCATAGTTTTCCAGGAAGAGGAATACGAGCCCGAAAGTTTTTACGATGCAATTCTTCTCAACAAACAGATAGGGCTGCACACGCTCTGCCTTCTGGACATCAAAACCGAAGAGAACAAGATGATGGACACCCGCCACGCAATTTCAATACTTGAGCACATCGAGGAAAAACGCGAAGAGAGCACGCTCTCGGAGAGCATAATGGTTGGCATTGCGGGTGCCGGCTCAAGTGAAGGGCAAATAAAAGCCGGAAATGCAGAGCAGCTCAAGAACTTCAATTTCATTTCATACCCGCAGGCACTGGTTGTTTGCGGCAAGCTGAACGAGAAGGAAATCGAGGCGCTAAGGGTAATCGGAGGGCTTGAATGAAAAATGGAAAAGCAGGGGACGAAAATGCCTCCGAAGAAAATCTTGAATTAAAATTGGGCAAATACCACGAACTCACCCGCCTTGCACTTGAAAAAGTGGAACTCAACTCTGCAAAAGGCACAAAGGAAAATGAAATGGGCAAAAAGCTCCTGAAAATGGCAAAATCTTATTACATAGACGCACAGTATTTCGAGCAAACAGCAAAGCCCCTCACAGCACTTGCGGCATACAGCTACGCCCACGCATGGATTGATGCCGGGGTACGTCTAGGCCTTCTTGACGGCAAGGGCGATGATAGGCTATTTGTGCTTCCGTAAAAACGCAAAGAGGCACCAAGGGCAAGAAATGCACCACAGGCAACAATTAAATAGAGTTTTTGCAATAATTAGAGTGATTTGATGGGAATATACGACTCAGCTCTTGGGTTTGATTTTCAATTTGGAGAATCCAAAAAAATAATACAGATAATACTTCTGGTAATTGCAATACTTGCAATTGGCGCAATTGGATTTTTTCTGCTCTCGGGATTTAAACCATCTGCGTTAGGATTCAGCTTCGAGAAAAACCCGATTAAAACCGATGAGACAACCAAAGTGATTGTGACGGTAACCAACATCAGTGCGCAGGACGCTCTTGATGTTCCGGTTTCGCTAAGAGCCAAGGAATCAAGCGAATTGCAGATAGCGTATTTGAGCCAGAATTTCAATGGCACAATACCAAACCTCTCAAAAGGAACTGCGCGCGAAGTTACATTCACGGCAAATCCTGTTGGGAAAATATTGCCAGGAACTTATGTACTGGTTGCGCGCACAACAATTAATGGAAAAGATTTTGAAAAAGAAGCAGTGCTGACAGTGGAGCAATGAATCCGAAAATAAAAAAAATTAATATTTTATTGAAAATCCCTTGAACTCGTCTCTTGCCTCTGAGCAATTTTTCACAACATTTTGAACGTGTCCAGTTGGCGGGCCTTTTTCGAGTGCGCGCAGAAACTTTTCAAGATTTTCTCTCTCCCCTTCCGCAACAACTTCAACAGTGCCATCAGGCAAGTTTCGCACAAAACCATGTATGCGGTGAAATATTGCCTCAGCCTCAGTAAAGAACCGAAATCCCACACCCTGAACCCTGCCGAAAATTATAAGTTCGAAGCGTGCATTCAAAAAAAATCACCAAAGAATCAGTTTAGGTTTTTGTTTATTTGTTCAGCAGAATTTGCAGCACTTCTTTGAAAACCTTTTTGTTGTCCTCATGCGCAAGCATTGATTCGACATTTTTTTCAGGAACCCACTTATACGCATCATGCTCCATTATTTCCTGTTCCAAATCAATTGGCTCGTGCATCTGCGCTCTCACCAAAAATGGGGTGTAGACATATTTGAGCCCTTTTGAGGCCCACGAAATTTTCTGCGGGAGCCTTGAAACCACCCATATCTTTTCAAGGCCTGTCTCTTCGCTTATTTCGCGCGTAACCGCCTGATCTGGAGATTCGTCGCCGTCAATTCCTCCCTTGCAGAACTCCCAGCCAGACCAGTTCAATACCCGATGAAGCAGAAGGAAAAAACGCTGATGGTCTGCCTCATCATAAATTATGGCTGTTACTCCGTGCTTCTCTTTCATAAAGAAAAATAAGAGCAAAGGGCTAAATTAGGCTTTCGCTGTGCCTACAGAGCCAGTTGCCGGAGGCACTGGCTGCGCCGGCTGCTGGGGCAGAGGCATTTTCATCCCCGACTTTTCAAGCAGGATTTCGTAATTCAAATTTGCCTGCCTTTGGATGTGCTCTAGCTGCCCCGCATCAAGGTGCTTGAAGCGCTTCTGCAATTCAAGCGGCTCTTTAACTGGTTTTGGATTTGCCGGATTGAAGTTGAGCTTGTAGATGCCGTTTTCAATTTCGTACAAAAACCAAAGCCTTGCCGCAACAGAGAGCTTTGAAACCTTCATGGTAAGCGCCCCATCAAAGCCCGCACCAAGACAGCACGGCGCATCAATTACAACAAACGACGAGCCTTTCACTGCCTTTGCTTTCCTTAGTTTCATCTGCAAATCCGCATAATATGCAATTGAAGCGGAAGCGCAGTAAGCAGCGCCGTGCGCCGCAACAATTTCCATAATCGGCTTGCGCTCGGTTTCTTTCCCTTTGTGAACTTTTCCCACAACTGTTGTTGTTGTAGCTGCCCCGTATGGGGTTGCACCGGATTTCTGAACGCCTGTGTTTGCGTAGAGCTGGTTGTCGTAGCAAACATAAAGCACATTATCCCCGCGCTCTAGCATTCCGCTAAATGAGCCAAAACCAATATCATAAGTTGAACCATCGCCCGCAATCACAACAACTTTTGTATGGTCATTGCCCTGAGCCTTAAGCGCCGCTGCAACTCCTGAAGCAACTGCGGGGGCATTTTGAAAAAGTGAGTGAATGTATGGAACCCTCCATGCGGTTTGTGGGTATTGCGAGGAGGTTATTTCCATGCAGCCTGTTGCGTTCACAACAATTACATCCCTTCCAAGCGCGTCAAGAACCTGTATGAGCACATTGCTTGGCCCGCAGCCCGGACAGCCAGAATGGCCCGGCGCATACAAATGCTGTTCAGATTGTTTGCTCATGTTTTCACCCGTTCATCGCAGCCTTGGGAGGCTCTGTTGCAATCCATTCCCTTACCGCGCCCTTTTTCATCTTCTCGAAAACTTCTCGGATGTGCGTGCGCTTAATGCCCCTTCCGCCAAGACCGCCAAAATAACTTGAAATTTCTGATTTTGTCCCATTTAGCGCTTCCGCAACTTCAAGATAAATCGGTGCCTGCCCGCCGATACTTATGTCGCGATCAATTACGGCAACCTTTTTTCCGCCAAGAATTTTTCGCAGTTCCTCGCGCGGGAAAGGCCTGAATACGCGCAGATGCAGGGCCCCCACTTTCTCGCCCTTTTCGCGAAGTTCGTTTACAACAGTAATCACATTATCAATCAAAGACCCAACACCCACAATGACACGATCGGCGTCTGAGACCATATACTCCTTTACAAGCCCATAGGTTCTGCCGGTTAACTTGCCCCATTTAATTCCAGCTTCCAAAATAAGCTCTTTTGATGCAAGCATGTCCTTTACAATATCTTCGCGAAAAATCTGGTAGTGCGTGGGGTTTGCGTAAACCCCCAAACTCACAGGATTTTCCGGGTCAAGCTTTAGGGGGTACTTGTAATCGGGCAAAAATTTTGCAACAACACTTTCATCCGCAACATCAACCTGCTCAACCGCATGCGTGAGATAGTGCCCGTCAACGCAGACCATCACAGGCAGAAGTATTTTTTCTGCAATATAAAATGCCTGAGGAATAGTGTCCACTGCTTCCTGGTTGTTTTTGCAGTAAATCTGAATCCAGCCCGTGTCACGCTGGCTTATTGAATCCTGCTCATCGTTCCAAATATTAAGAGGCGAACTTACTGCCCTGTTTCCGACAAGCATTACAATCGGAAGCCTCATCCCCGCGGCACTAAAGAGAGGCTCATGCATATACAAAAGCCCCTGCCCTCCTGTGGTTGTAAATGTTCGCGCGCCCGTGGCGCTTGCGCCAATAAGGGCGGATATTGCCGAGAACTCCGCTTCAACAGTGATATACTCCGGGATTTTGCCGTCGGCGTAATACTTGTTTAGCTCTTCGGTCAGATGGGTGGTGGGGGTTATCGGGTAACACGCGACAACCTGCAGTTTGCAGTTCGCCGCCATTTCTCCAAGTACCCTTGCGCCTTCTTTTGTCTTTAACATTTTTTCACCAAAAAGTCCTAAGATTCCTCAACCCTTTCCATTGCAATGCACTTCACCGGGCACTCATTTGCGCAGATGCTGCAGCCCTTGCAATATTCATAATCGATTTCAGGAATCTTTTTAACTTCGCCCATTATTCCTTCAGGGCAATAATTCTGGCATATTCCGCACTTGATGCACTTATCGCCCGTAACTATTGGCATGTAAGCCTTCCATTCACCCGTGAGATTTCGTGTGCTCGAACCCGGTTTTGCATGAGGAATTATCATTTTGAAACACCTGCTTTACCCTTTGATGCCTATATACGAACTGCTTCTTTCTTAGCCGATACCGGCACAACTTCCGATTTTGCAACAGCCAATATATCATAAACCGCCTGCACGGCAAACACATTCGCATCGATTACCTGCCGGGGGAATTTTTTGGCAAATGATTCCTTTATTGCCCATTTTATCGATTCAATCTTGACAATGCCCGTAACCTTGCAGAACGCGCCAAGCATAACCGTGTTATATATCGGCTTTCCAAAAAACTTGAGTGCCACTTTGGTTCCCGCAACCGTAAAAACCCTTTTTGCCGCAAGGCCAAGTTCTTCCGGCTTTTTTACCGAATTGACTAATACAATGCCGTTTGGCTTAAGCCCTGAACAAACATCTACGGCATCCATAATAGATGCATCCCCGACAATTACAACATCAGGTTCTGAAATTTCCTCGTGGATATTTATGGGTTTTTCGTCAATTCGACAGTATGCCTCAACCGGAGGGCCCCTCTTTTCAGAACCGAAGAATGGGAAAGCCTGGCTATATTTGCCCTCGTGATTTGCCGCCAGGGCGATTAGCTCTGCGCCCGTTACCATTCCCTGCCCCGCCCTTGCGTGCAATCTGATTTCTTTCATGAGTAGGAATCAATGGATAATATGATATATAAAGATTCCGTTAAATGTCAAGCTAAAAAACGACAATTGACTTACACGAATTCCCGTGTTTTCCGTCAATTGCTATTTTGGGCAAGTATAAGCCATTTGCAGCCCATTTCTACCCACGTAAAAAATAATTCAAAAACAGCAATATAAATACCAGCATAACCGTCATCAGAAAGAAAATCGCGGCATCTATTGCAAACCTCTCACCTTTCCTTCGCGGAATGTCCTTGAACTCCTTGCGATTGCCCAGAATCTCCTTTGCCTTCTTTGCTTCGGTGCCCTCATCATCCCATTTCCAGCCAATTTTTTCATTCTCTTCTTCCTGCAAATTTTCGGCAGATTCCACCTCAGAGAGCAAATCATCGCCTTCCGGCAAAAGCCAATTACCCTTGTCAGGTTTGGAATTCTGAAAAGACGTATTTTGACCCGGAGAAACCTGCGTGACTTTTTGTGGCGGCTTTGCAAAATCTGGCATGAAACTAATTAGGTTTTGGCGGTATATAAAATAGCCAGATTATGTAACAGTTTAAATTTATCCTCTGGCTATGTGAGTTTTGCCATTTATGTCCGGTTTAAGCGGGTTCCCAATTTTTTTGCCCCTGCTTTATATAAACCTCAATAAAAGCCTTCCAATTGACCAATAGAGCCAGAACAGGAAAAAATCACGGGAAAATCCTGAACTGTTACAAAGTAGTCAAGCCCTTATAGAGCCACCCAAAAGGCAAGCCATTGAAGGCCGATTTATCTGGTTTTTGTAATCATGCAACACAGCATAACTGCTAACGGGTTTTATTGAAGTGTTGCTGTAATGGTTCAAATTGTCAAATAAAGTCTTACAAAAAAAATCGTGTTTTTTCACGGTCATTTTTAAAACCCGTGCCAAAACATTTCAAATGGCCAATTTGACGCAACCCGAAAAGTCATCTGTTGGCAGTTACGTTTTTTATCTGTTGGAAATCACATGGCCAAGAACCCAGGCCTTCTCGCCGGATTCTCCAAGAGCCGCAACGGTTTTTTTCGCATCCGATTTTGAAACCACCAGAACTAAGCCGATTCCCATGTTAAAAGTTTTATACATCTCATCAGTGGGAATCCCGCCGCTTCTCTGGATAAGCCGGAAAATTGGCGGAGCCTCTATAGAAGAATAATCATAGCTTGCAGCAAGCCCCTTGGGAATTATACGCGGCACATTTTCATAAAGCCCGCCGCCTGTGATGTGCGCAATGCCTTTTACCCTGATTTTTTTGCGCAAGGCAAGAATTGTTTTGGAATAGTTTTTATGCACTTTCAAAAGCTCCTCGCCAAGCTTGCATTCAAGCTCCGGCAAAAAATCATGAAGCGAGAAACCGGCCTTGTCTAAAAGCACCTTTCGCGCAAGGCTGTAGCCATTTGTATGAAGCCCATTCGAGGGAAGGGCAATCAGGGCATCGCCATTTTTTATTGTGCTGCCATCAATCAAATCTTTTTTGTCAACCACGCCAACCATGCAGCCGACAATATCAGTTTCCCCATCACCATAAACCCCGGGCATCTCCGCGGTTTCACCACCGACAAGAGGGCATTTTATCGCTTCGCACGCCCCAGCCATTCCGGAAACAATTTGCCTGATTTTTTCCGGTTCAATTTTCGAGGCTGCCAGGTAATCAAGGAAAAACAGCCGCTCCCCGCCCATTGCAAGCAACCCATTTGCGAAGGGATTTACCACATCAGCGCCAATGCTGTCCCACTTGCCCATTCTTGCGGCAATCTTCACTTTTGTTCCGACACCGTCAACGGTTGAAACAAGCAGCGGGTTTTTCATTTTTTTAATTTTTGAAAGCGAGTAAACCGCGCCAAATCCTCCAACGCCTGAAACCACCTGCGAATTGTATGTGCGCTTTACCTCGGCGCCGATTAATTCTTCTGAGGCATTTGCGGCATCCGTGTCAACGCCCGCGTCCCTGTAATTTGCCATTTTAGAAAAACCTCTTTTTCCAGTGCGAGCAGATTTCCTGCGTACGCTGCTCTGAAAGCCCGATGTAAGACTCGGGGTTTGACAAATAAGAAAGTTCGTTTTTTGCAAACTTTGAAAAATAACCCGCGAGACCCTTTTCAGATTTTGCAATTTCAAGAATCCCGACACCCTTTTGCGCAGAGAGCAGCGTGAGCTCTCTTACTATTTCATGCGCATCGGGATGGCCGTGCTTTGCGAGCAAAATATATAACGGTTCAGCAATAATCGCTTCGCGGGAAGAGTCGAAGTTGCGCTTCATTGCTTTTCGGTCAACCACAAGGTTTTCAGAAACCTTTGCAAGCCTATCCGAAGCCACCAAAAGCCCTATGAAAATCTCCGGAATAAATCTTGAGCTTGCGCTGTTGGTAAGGTCGCGCTGGTGCTCAGAAATTGAATCCATGTGAAGTGTTATTATGCGCGGCATGAACTCCTTCCACATGCTCTTTACATTCTCAAACGAAATCGGGTTGCGCTTGTGCGGCATGGTGCTTGAACCCACCTGCTTTGTGCCAAACTCTTCCATAATCTCCGCAATTTCCGAGCGCTGCAGATGACGCATGTCATCGCAAAAATTCGCAAGCACAGTAAATGCCATTATTACCGAATTCAACAAATCCGTAAGGGATTCCGGCTCGACTATCTGTGTTGAGTGCATTGCGCGCATCAGCCCAAGCGCCTGCATTATGTCAGATTCAAGTTTAAGGGGGTCTTTTACAAGAAGCGAAGATGCGTTGTAACTGCCAACAGCGCCGGAGAACTTTCCTTCGAGATGCCCGGCATACCATTCAAGCGAATCTATCATGCAGCCAAGACGGTTAATGTATGAGCACATCGCAAAGCCGAATGTAATAGGTTCGGCGTGCTGACCGTGCGTTCTGCCAATCTGCAAAGTGTTTTTTTCACGCAGCGCGATTTCAATCCAAATCTTAAGGAGTTTTTTCAGTTCAGGCACGACAAGTTCAAGCGTCGCTTCCTTGTATCGAAGCGCCGAAGCGGTGTCTACAATATCATATGAAGTTGCAGAAAAATGGATGAACGGCTTTGCCTGCACGGAAACCTTTGAGCGCAACACGTTCACAAGACCGCGAACATCGTGCCTGATTTTTGCCTCCTCGGCATAAACCTCTTGCGCGGTAACTTTTAGCGCCGCCTTTGCAACTTCCTGCGCGATTTTTTCACTGCAAACTCCCTGTTTTGCAAGAGCCGCTACAAGCGCAGCCTCGACAAGAGCCTGATAGCGCACACGGGCATTTTCGGAGAAGAATTTTCCGCATTCCTTGCGCAATTCACCGTCAAGATATCGATAATCAATTGGGGAAAATAGGCCAAAACAATCCAAAGGGCGCACCAATAAAATTATGGGGTTTATGGTTTTTTAAAGGCTAATGGAAAATGAAGGCAAATCGGTGTTTTATTGCTTTCCTGGCACCAATTTAGCATGGAAAAAAATGATGCAAAAATGAACTACTTTTCACAAAAAACAGGTAAATTCTACCAGATTCTGCCCACAAAAACCGTTCCCGCACTGCGAATCAACGCCGTGCCCATGCACAGGTTTGCAAAAATAGACCCCGCAGAGCACACCAGAAGAATAATTGCCGCAGCTGTCCCGCATGGAAAGGTGCTTGATATTTGCACAGGGCTTGGTTACACCGCAATCTCGTCCGCAAAAATACGGGGCGTAAAAGAAGTTACCACAATTGAAAAGGATTCGGAGGTTTTGGGGCTTTGCAGGATAAATGAGGCAAGCAGCGGGCTTTTCAAAAACCCCAAAATTAAAATCGCCGAAGGCGATGCTGCGGAAAAAATAAAGGAATTCGGTTCAGACTATTTTGACTGTGTTATCCACGACCCGCCGACATACGTGATAGCTCCTGAACTCTACACCAAAAGCTTCTGCGCTGAAATTTTCCGCGTGCTGAAGAAAGGCGGAATACTGTGGCATTATACGCCCGAGCCAGGCAAGGCAAAAGGCAAAAAGGAAAATTTGCGTGAAAGGATAATGACAAATCTGGGAAAAATCGGATTTATTGATGTTGAATATGATGGCTACTCAACAGGGATAACATGCAAAAAGCCCTAAAGGGAAAACCCACATTTAAATAAAGAAAATGCGAAAGTAAAGTATGGCATTTCCAAACAGAGCAGCACGAAGGGAACATCTTCTTAAACTCAGGAACAGTGAAGAAAGAAAACGGGCACTGATGCAAATCAATGATGTAATGAAATTATCAAAAGTTCATGCAAAATCAGCTGAACTTTCAAAAGTGCCAAATGCAGCGACATTTTTCAGAAGTATATCGGAAAGAGAAACCAACAGAGCCAACAACCTGAAAGAAAAACTGAAAAAAGCGAGGAAAGGAGAAGGCTTGGAAGAAAAAATCGTCGAATCAGAACCAGCAACACGAGGCAAATTGTTGGCCAATTTCTTGGAAAAAACAAGATGGTTAAAAGAAGACGGTTGGGAAGGCCATCTTGAAGAAATTTCTGCATACATGCGTATGGCAGTAAATAACGGGGCAGAGTTTAAACCTGACTTCGCCAGTTTCTACTGATTTTTGAAGTATTCTTTTGAGAAGTGAG
>CAZEBH010000049.1:0-10344 GCA_964510425.1 uncultured archaeon
AAACATCGCCCGGAACTGCTCGCCAATTACAGTATCACAGTCCGCATTGACATTGCACTGCTGGCATATCTTACATGTATCATAAGTGTTCTCGCATGCTGCTGCAACTTGTGGCGGGCCGTTGCAGTAATAAGGCGTCCTGCTTCCGTGTATGCTGCTTGCTACCACTTTGGCACTTGGGTAGAAGGAGGAGCACACGCTAATATCAGTTGCAGTGTAGCCAACGCATGTTTTGCCAAGACTGTTGCAAACTTTTGTGCCGGTGTTTGCGGATGCATCTGAGCGCACCAAATAGTATGTCTTGCCGCCAATGGTAACCGATGCCTTTGCGGTTACATTTGCATTACCGGAATTTCCCTGATTTGGGCTATTTCCATTGCCGCTTGGCAATCCGGTTTGTGATGAAGTTCTAAAATAAACTCCGTTCTGGCTTGTGACATTTGTTTGAGGTATTCCTATGCATACTGCAAGTTTTGCATTTGTTGAGGAATTACACGGTGCATTTGCAACACAGTTTGTTGCCTGCCACTTATTGCATCCAGGGCTCTGTGAATCAGGCACACATTGCTGGTAGGCATATGCGCTAGCGCAGCTTAGCTGATTCAATTCGCAGTCATTGTAATTGCAATTGCTCTGTGAATTATTTGCATTTGCTGAAACTTTAGTTGGCCCTGATACCAAATATGTTGAATTGCTGCAGCGGATGGAATTTGCCGAGCCGGAATAATTTGATAGCTGGCAAATAATTGTCCCTGTTTGTCCTGGCGCATTATTTGTGCAGGTAGTAACTTTAGCAGGGTTATTTGCAACAGGGCCAGGGCCGGCAAGTGTGCAAAAACTGCTTGCCGAACCAACTGCGTTGCAGTTTACTTGCCCCTGGTTTTTGAACGTGCACTGGTAATCAGCTGCACTTGCGGCAGCTACAATAAACAAAAGAAGGAAAATTGACAAGATTGCGACCTTTAATTTCATAAGATTTCTTCTGAGTGCAGGTCATTAAAAGGTTAATGCGAAATTCGGTCTTCTGAAAACCTTTTTAAGTAGAATCAGTGGTTTCAATATAGTCCGAATTTTCAGAAATCCATAGGGGTTGATTGAATGGCAATGATGTTTCAAATAAACCTTCTCGCGGTAGTGGTTTGCGCCATTGCAAGCATGGTTTTAGGAATGCTCTGGTACGGCCCGCTTTTCGGGAAGAAATGGATGCACGGCTAACAGGCATTAAGGAGCCCATCAAGGAAGAGAAGAGCAAAGCGATGGGCAAGATGATGCCTTCAATGGCTGGAGGTTTTGTTGCAGCTCTTGTAATGGCATACGTGCTTGCAATGTTTATCAAGTTCGCAGGCGCAGTTACTCCAGTTGATGGTGCACTCGTCGGATTCTGGGCATGGCTGGGTTTCATTGCGGCAACTAGCATTAATACCGTGCTCTGGGAAGGAAAGCCTGTTTCACTCTATTTGCTAAACAACGGCCACGAATTCGTGCATTTTCTAATAGTCGGCGCAATTCTTGCGGCAATGGGTTAAGGGTTTTTTTGCCCTTAACTTTCTTTTTCTTTTTTTTTGAATTCAATAAAATTAGTTTTTAGTTCCCGTGCACAATCTCAACCACGTCGCGGTTCTGCAATTCATGTTCCTTTCCGATGAGCTGGCGGGTCTTCACATTAATGGCCTTGATGAATTTCTCGCCAAAATCAGTGTGGAGCCTGAATGCAAAATCGAGTGCCGTGGTTTTGGGCGGCATCAAAAAACAATCAGGCATCACGTTTCCTTTTGAATCGGCTAATCCCTTTGTCCCGCCGGGAAAAATCGCAATGTATTTTAGAACGCCAAATACCGAGGTTTCAAGAACTTCCTGAATGCCTGTGGTGCCAAAAACCTCAAGCACATGCTTTTTGATATATTCGATTCCGAGTTTTTGCTTCTCGCTCAGTTCCTTTTTCACTTCAAATGTTTTGCCGCCCTGGACATAATCAATTGAGCCCTCTTTTGCCGCGCGCTTTAATGTAAGTTCAGCAATGCCGCTGCAGGGTATGATTATTTGCTGCGGGAACTGGGCCTTTAGCTTGGCAAGATTTTCCTTAGCGTTTGGCATGTCCGCCTTGTTTGCGGCAATCACTATGGGCTTTGATTTTTCGCGGAATTTGTGTGCAAATGATTTTTTCTCATCCTCGCTCCAGAGCGCGAGCTTTTTGTCCGTGAGGTTTAATTCCAACAGGCATGAATCTATCTGCTCTTCAGTTGCCCCAACGCCTGAGAGATTTTGTGCCATTGCAGTGACCATCTTTGCCTTGGATTCAAACGGGGTTCTTGCAAATTTTGCCCAGTTCTTTTCCAGTATTCCCAAAAACCACAAATCTATTTCTTCCTCTAAAAATTTGATGTCATTTGCGGGGTCATGGCTGCCTGTTGGAACCGCATCGCCCTTTTCATTTGTCGAGCCGCTAACATCAATTACGTGAACCAATACATCCGCGCGCGAAAGATCAGAGAGGAACTGGTTTCCCATTCCCTTGCCCTCGTGCGCTCCCGGAACAAGCCCTGCAACATCAACTAATTCAACCGGAACATATCTGGTGTGTTCGTGGCAAAAACCTGTGCGGGGATTGCACTGGACATTGAAGTCCTTGTCCGCGCACTCAACGCGCACAAACCCTACTGCTTTGTTTGCTTCAATTGTTGTGAAAGGATACGCAGCCATTGGAACATCCTGCATTGTTGCGGCATTGAAGAATGTGCTCTTTCCGGATGATGGCTTTCCCACAACTCCTATTATCATGGAAGAATTCGGGTTGCGGAGGCTTTAAAATACTTTAATCGCAAATGCTACTTTATAGGGATTTTATGGGTATTTTGGACGCTATTACTGGCAAAAAGTCAGAAGAGGAAAAGCCGAAAGTTGAACCGGCTGCGCAAGGCAAGTACGACAATGCCTGCTCCGTTTGTGGTGGGATTGGAACGGAGAAGAAGTGGGCAGGGCAGTATTGGCATGTGCGCTGTTTACGCCGCAGTAAAAAAATGGCTAAGGGAATGTTATAATTAGCCTAAGTTTTGAAGACTTTTAAGCAATTTCACAAGGCCTGTAAGCGAATGAATTGTTGAGATATTCTGTCCCGTTTATTTTTTTTGCCTGCGCATTGACATATTTTTCGGCATCTTCAAGGGAGATTCCATCAATTGGGAAAACCGGCTTGATGAGCGTATATTTTTCAGGGCAATTCTGCCATTTGTTTTCCTCTTCCACCAATTTATATGTAGAATCATAAAACTGCGTGAAAGGATAAGGGTGCACCCAGTGAAAGCCTATTCCCAGTGCCCCCACATCTTTTAGTTCCTTTGCATATTCTATTGCACTCAGAATGCTCTGCCATGTTTCACCGGGAAAGCCAATCATTATGGCAGAATAGAACTGAACCCCTGATTGGTTTATCATTTCCGTTACTTCGCGTACCTTGTTTTTTTGCTGTTCGATTGATTGCATTGCCCTGTATTTTCCATAAGAGTGCATTAATTCAAGGTCAGGGTTTTCCACAGGGAGGTAGGTTCTATAGCAATTTGCCTCTGCCATGTCCGCGACAAAATCCTGCGTCACCATTGTATAGTAAAGTCCTCCGTCAAGATTCCAGTGCATTCCGGATTTTTTCAGCAGTGAAAAAACCTCTTTTCTAAAACTCGGTGGCCAGGCAACCACATGGTCATCCTGTGAAACATACTCTTCAAAGCCAAGCTCTCTTAAAGTGTTAAACTGTTCATCGATTTTTTTTATAGGGTAGTGGCGGATGGTTTTGCCGAAAAATGTTGTTGATGTGCAGAAACTGCATCCGCCGGGGCAGCCGCGCGTTATAAGGTGCGTTACAAATGTTTTCCCGCGCGGAAGGCCAAACTGCGACATCTGTATATCGCAGTCTTTCGGGTTTACCAAATCAAAAGCCGGATTTGGCAACGCATTCATGTCCGTAGCATTTCCATGTAGCACTTTTTCATAATGCTTTGTGCTGTATTTTAATGATGTTACAAGTTCGAGAAATTTTTCCTCGCTTTCTCCCTTAATCACGTAATCTATTGCCGGTTCAAGCTTTAATATTTCTTCGGCAACTCCTGTTGCATGCTGGCCGCCAACCACGGTCACTATCTGCTGGTTCAATTTTTTTGCGAGGCGGGCAACTTTTGCCGCCTGCCCGAAATAGCTTGTAAGTGAGGACTGTATTCCTACAATTTCCGGTTTTATCTCATCCATTCTTTTTTCTAGCTCATCCCAGCCAAGGCCAAATTCAAACAGCCCTTTTTTGATTTCCCGCTCATTTCGATAACCTTCAATTGTGGCATCAATAAAATTTACATCGTGCCCTTTTTCTCTTAGGACGGCTGCAATGCTCAAAAGGCCAACCGGTGTTGCCACACGTTTTGCTTCATCAATCCATCTTACCTGCTGTGGTCTTATGAGGAGGACTCTTGCCATTTTAGCCTCACTTTCCCACTTTCCGCCATCATGAGGTTGAACTCTTCACAGAAGCATCCTGAAATATTGTATCTGCTGTTTACAAGGAATGGGTGAGTATGCCTCATTTCAAATAAATTCTTAAGACCGCCTCCGTCTTTTCTGACATTGAGCCCTTCGGGGTCTTCGACAAACTTGAGATGGTTCGGGAGCACAGAAATGCCAGGTGTTGCATACCCGTTGTTGTGCACGGCAAACATATACGCGATTCTTGTGCATCCTTGCCTTACAAGATAGTGCCTGTTTTTTTCAATCTGTTCGGGTGTTGGATCGAATTCATGCCTGTCAAAGTTTTTTCCGGAATGTATTAGCGGCTCCACATAGCTCTTGAGCCCATTTTCCTCAATGAAAGGGATTATTTTTTCGGCAACCTCGTCTCCAGTTCTTCTTTCAATAACTGCCTCGATGCCGAGCCTCTCTTTTGGAAGAGTGGACATAAGAAGGCTCAGGCCTTTCGGGATTTTTATTTGTGTGCCATTCTGAAGAGAATAATCGGTATAGCTGTAATCGTTTTCAATTGTAAGACCCATCAGTTCCCGGACTTTTTTTGGCTCTGTGCTCCATAGCTTGTGGTATATGTACACCGGTGCCTCTGCAAGTCTGTCTGCAAGTTCGGCGCACTGCATTCCGGTGCGCTGCATGCACAGCCTTTCGTTGGAAAGCAACGTCCCGTTTGTGAACACGAGCATGTCCATTTTGTTCTTTTTTGAATAGTCTACAATGTCAAGAAAGCTTTTGTCAAGGGACGGTTCCCCTTCACCTGCAATGTAAATAGTTTTTGAGCCAAGCTTACGGGTTTGTTCTATTATCTCCTCAATTTCTTCATATGTGAGTTCATTTGGCTTCTTTTTCCTGTCCGTGTAGCATATTGTGCAGTTGGCATTGCACTCCCCTGTAAGCATGATGGGAGTCATCAGTAGGCTTTTGGGTTTTGCATTTTCTGCCTCTTCTCGAAGCTCTTGTTTTGATAACAATCCGAGAGTTTTGTTATGTTCTGCGACCCATGGTTTTGAATGTGAAAATTTTTCTGCAAATTTTTGCACGGTTGCGATATGCCCGAACTGATAGTCCAGTGTCATGGTGTTGGTTATGGCCTGCTGTTCCTCCTGCTCGCTGAAAAGCTGTGGCTTTAGGATATTAAGTCTTCCGAATTCTTTCATCTTTTTCACCCACCACAAAAAAATATGCAGTATTCCTTGCCACATCAATTATTTTTTCCGGGTCTGAGCTTTCAGTAATTGAGTGGACCTTGAAAAATCCTGAAATTTCGCTAAGTATCTCTTTTTTTGTGAAAAAATGCCTGGTGGCTCCTGCAATTTTGGCATCACACGGGGTATTTTGCCCTTTGTTCGGGCAGTCATCATCGTTTGTGGAGAGATAGGAGCCTATTATTAGCCCGCCTGGTCTGAGTAAATTCCAAAGTTTTGAGTATAGCTCAATCCTTTTTCCATTTTTCAGAAGATGTATGCAGAAATTGTGGAAAATAATGCCGAATACTTCATTCCTGAAAATTTTGTCAGCCTCAAACGCATCTCCGTTAACAAATTTCACATCCGCTCCCAATGAGTTTGCAAGGTCTTTGCCTATGCGTGTTGCGGTGCCGGAAAAATCGATAACGGTTGCATCTGCTTTTGCCTGAAGATTCAGGTATATTGCGTTTCTCCCATAACCGCCCCCGATTTCAAGGAGTCTTATTCGTGGTTCGTTTTTGGTTGAGAGTAACTTAGCGGTTTTTATCGCAGTTTCTGAAGGGTAAATGCCATAAATATAGCCTCCGGCATACCGTGCATCCCAATATCCTGAACTTCCTGCATAAGCCATATGGCTGAGTGAATATCCCATGATAAGATAGGTGTTACCAGATAGTTAAATTTTTTTTATATTTTATTTATCAAATAGTAACTTTTTAGATTATTTTTCTTTTTTTGATGTATTTCTTATTCCTGCGGTGATTTTCGGTATGCTGGTGGGCTTGTACTCTTGCAGGAATCTGACATAATCATAATGCCTCACTGCTTCAGGGAACTTGCTTGTGAGTTCATCAAGAAAAACCTGGAACTCTTGCATGCTTTCAACCTCGACTTCAAGTTCAATCTCTCCGCCTGCAAGCATTTCATATGCCGAAATGATAAGTGGGTGTTCGGCAGCAAATGCAATAATTCTATCAATGGCACCATAATCATCAAGGGCAAGCCTTGCCTTGTACCATTGCCTGCCAATCCTGTCAAGATCAACCATCACAGTAAAAGCTTTTATCGCATTTCCTTTGAGTCTCTTTATTTTGTAGTCTACTGTGGGCGCTGAAAGCCCGGTTTTTTTGGCGATTTCTATTGTCGGAGTTCGCGCATCATGGAAAAGTTCATTCAAAATTACAATGTCCTCTGAGTCCAGATGAACATTTTCAGATGAACAAATTGTGGCATGCATGTTTTCGTCCCTGCCTGCTTTTTTTGGGGATAGGTATTTCCTATCAAAAAAATGAATTTTGTGATAAATCCCAACAGATGAATCCTTGATGTACTTGCTACCATTTTTCACGAACTTTTTTTTCGATTCATAAAGTTCTGCAATCGTCTTTCCCCAGAACTGGATCCCAAGGTCATACTCCCCCACCACACCAACAGTCCAGCCTGCCAGCGGGCTTGCAATGTAGTGATTAATGAATTTATCCCTTATTTTGGCATCCGAATGCTGGAATTTTAGGAAAATTCTTGCTGTGATATACCCGAGCGCGGAAGGGTCTATTAACGCGTAAAATTTCTTTATTATGCCGTTTTCCTGCATTCTGCGTATCCGGTAATTTGCCACTTCTTTGCTGATACCGACTTTGCTGGCAATTTTAGAGAAGCTCTGTCGAGAGTCTATTGAGAGGAGCCAAAGTATCTTGCGGTCTTTTTCATCAAGAACAAATTTCGCTTCCATATCTATCAATTACAAAAAAACATATAAAAAAACTTGTGTTTGCGGTAGTTTATGGTATATTTTTTCTTTTTTTTAACTTCCAATGCAATGCCGGCAAGTCACACTTGGAAAAAGCAAAAATGCGCACCTAATGCTATAACTTATGGCTTTGCACTCTTCCAGAGCAAATTGAAATAATTCAAATGCGATTTTGCTATGCCGGAATTTTCAATTTTAATTGCAAGCGGCTCTCCAAGCCATTGCGCAAAAACATACGTGTTTCCATAAATTATTCCTATATGATTTGCCTTTTCAGAGAAAAATATTTACCGCCAGAAGTGAAACTATCCCGGTAACCGTGCTAATTACCACAAGGTATGGCTTGAGGTTTTTTGAATTTTCAACCATTGTAAGGAATGATATTTTTGAAATATAGTAAACCAGAAGTGTCTGGGCGCCAAAAAAGCCTATTCCGCTAAGGGCGCCGAAATCACCCCAGAGCCAGAGTGCAAAAGTCATGAATATCATGCCTTCGAAAAATTTCTTGCCTTCAAAAAGAATGTGCACTAGAGCAGATAGTGCAAAAAGCCAGAATAAATTTGAAATTGCAAAATTTATCATCCACCCTATGTTAAAGTTCAGAGCCTCTGAAACGAAAGTGAAAAATACGCTCATTTTTTTCGCCTCAAAACCTGTTATATGTTGTCTCCATGAACGCGAGCAGAAATGTTACCATTGCTCCAATTGGCGTTATTATAGAGTCTCTAATTATGTCAAGCCCGATGCCGCCAAGGGCAAGAGTGCCAAAGTAAAACGCAAGCGAAATTATCGCTGCATCGAGTGCATTTTTTACAAACCCCATACTCCATATGCGCAGAAGAGATATATAGAATTTAAGCCAATTTTTTGACCGTTTTATGGTAAATCTTATATACAATTACATATAATGGTTAATTATGAGTAAAATTTTACTTGACACCATTGATAGAAAGATATTATCCGAATTGGACAAAAATTCAAGAATTCCTGCCTCAATCCTTGCCAAAAAGGTAAAAAAATCTAGGGAAGCTGTGAAATACCGAATCCAGCAGCTGCAGAGCAAAGGTGTAATCCAGAAATTCATCACTTCAATTGACCCGAACAAACTGGGAAATTACATGTTCAAGATTTATCTCAAGCTCGAAAACATTCCAGATGAGCGTGAAAAGTTTTTCAATGAACTAAAGCGCAACAAGGATGTTTACTGGATGGGCATTTCTGATGGTGCATTCGACATTGTTTTTGCAATCCTCTCAAAAAGCATTCCTGAGGGGTATGATAAGATTAATTTTCTGCTTTCCAGTTGGGAGCACATAATAGTTGCGCGCGTACTTGGCACAATGGTAGATACTACTCAATACCACAAAAAATTCTTTTTAGCGGAGAAGGACAGCAAGCCGATTGTCATTGCCGGTGCCGTTGTTGAAAATGAGGTGGACGAACTTGATATGAAAATATTGCGCATACTTGCAAATGATGCACGCATTTCGCTCACTGAATTGGCTCGCAAGGTAGACTCCACAATAGAAATTGTCAGGGGGCGAATAAAATCTCTTACAGATAAGGGCATAATCCTAAGTTACCGAATTTCAGTGGATTTCAACCTGCTTGGCTTGGAATTTTTTAAGGCCATAATTTATTTCAAATCGCTTTCAGAGAAGGATGAAAGGGCACTTTATGAGTGGATGAGGGTGCACCCGAATTCCCTCTATTATATACGCAGCATTGCCCCGTGGCAGGCGGAATTTGAGTTTGCGGTGGAAAACTACCAACACTTCAATTCGATTATAAACGAACTGCGGAAAGCTTTTCCAAAAGTAATAAGGAATTATGAGCATTTGATTATGATTTATGAGAACTGGATGCCGGCATATTCCGAGATGCTTAAGACAAAATAAACTTTACGCCCTGCCGTAAACATCCTCGAATCTTTTAATGTCATTCTCATCGAACTTGCCGAATGATATTTCCAAAAATCGCGCGTTTCGTGCTCCGCTTATGCGATGCTTAGCTCCGCGCGGGACAATTATCATCTGCCCTTCCTTAAGTCTTGTTTTCTTGCCATTTATCTGCGCTATTAGCCCATCATCAAGTGCAACCCAGAGCTCCTTTCTGTGCCTGTGGGATTGAAGCGATAGGATTCCATTCTTTTTGACCGTGATTATTTTCACCGTGGTCTTTTCATTAAGCGTGTACTCGTCAAATCTTCCCCATGGCTTGATGGTTGTTTTTGGGCGGTTTTTCATCGAAATAGATTGGGCGGAAAATCTTTAAATACTGTTCCGGATAATTTCAATTGGTTCACATGCTTAATTTACGCGAGCTTCTTGACATTTTCCTGATGCGAATTCCTATGGAAAGTTTTGCTGGCAGAAGAATTGCCATAACCACTGGTGCAATCACCTACGCCCTTTCGTTCCTTGTAATTGCAGTGCTGCTTTTAATTGAGGCTTTGATACTGCGCTTTGGCAGTTTTATCATCAATAAAGAAGGCATTGTGGCATTTCTCATAGGCGAAGGCCTTCTGCTGCTTGCGGGAATTATACTAATTCCAATAATTCTGGTTTCAAAACTTGTTGTTGGATATGTTTGGGGGGCAATCCACTACTATCTTGCGCGGCTCTTTAGCAACAAACCCGGAAATCTCAACGATTTCAACGGTGCCCTAATAACCCTTTTTGCTTCAATGACTTTTACTGAAGGGATAATTTTGCTAATTCCTGTAATTGGCTGGATGGTTGCCGGCGCGCTGCAGCTCTATAACCTCTATCTGCTCTTTCGCTTCATCAAGGACAAGTTCAATTTAACAGATGCGCAGGCGGCAATTGTTGTGCTTGTGCCGTTTAACATTGTTTTGATTGGTCTTGTAATTATTGCGCTCGTAATTTCTTTTTTGGTTGTCGGAAC
>CAZEBH010000050.1:0-9679 GCA_964510425.1 uncultured archaeon
AAGTGCGGCTTTACGCCAATTGTTGTTCTTGATGAAGTTGACCAGTTGCTTCTCTCCGGGGATAATGCCAAGCTCCTATACGATTTGCTGCGCATTGTTGAATATGAGAAGCTTCATTTGGGCATTGTGTTGATTTCAAATGACTCTTCACTCACTTCAAGGCTTGATGCAAGAATTCGAAGTTCTCTGGCCGAGCAGGTCATTATTTTCGAGGTGTATTCCCCAAAACAGCTCAAATCAATTCTCTCAGAGCGTGCCGCGCTTTCATTTATTCCGGGTGCGCTTGAAGGGGATGTTGTGGGTGTTGCCGCCGCGCATGCCGGAAAGATTGGCGGAGATTGCCGTGTTGCGATTGAATCGCTTCTCAAAGCGGGAAGGCTTGCCGAACGTGCAAACCGGGCAAAAGTAACTGTAGCCGACCTCCAAAGTGCATTTTCTGATGTTGATGCAATATCCTCCCTCAAGGGCATCAGGCATCTTGCACGCGACGAACTGGTGCTTCTCAAGATAATTGCAGAGAATCAGCCAATCATTTCTGGCAAAATCCACGATATTTATTATGGGCAGGAGAAGGGCGAACTTAAAGAGCGGCGGTGGCGCGAAATCCTCTCAAAGCTCGAAAAGCAGAACTTTATTTTCGCGAAAAACGTGAGCATGGGGAATATGGGAAAATCCAGGGAGTACTCCGCAACCGCACCGAAGGAATCTATTTTCAGGGAAATCTCAGTGCTGCTCAAGTGACACAACCTAGTGCAAGTCCACCTTGTACCAATAATGGTACGAGGTCTCGTCCCAAAAGGGAAAAGATGCCTTTAGGCGGTGGGTGATTCACTTTTCCTGCCGTGAATCGGGTTTTATTACTTTTCCACACATTTATTTCTCATGGCTCAAATGTGGACCGAGAAATATTTCCCAGACAATTTTGGGCAGTTCATCGGCAACTCCGATATTGCAGAAAAGACACTAGAGTGGGCAAAGAAATGGAACGCCGGTGAAAAGCAGCCGCCCCTTCTTCTCTGGGGCCAGACAGGCTCTGGTAAGACCTGTTTGGCATATCTTGTTGCAAAGCAGTTCAGTTGGGGCATAGTGGAGCTAAACAGCTCCGATTTGCGCTCCAAGGACGCCGTGGAAAAAATCGCGGGGACAGCTTCGCAGAATGCCCCGATGTTCGGTTCGCGCAGGCTGGTGCTTCTTGACGAAGTGGATGCGCTCACTTCGCGCGACCGCGGTGGTGCAGGTGCAATATCTTCCATTGTAAAAAACTCCAAAAACCCGCTAATTCTAACCGCAACCGACATTTTTTCGGACAAATCCATTTCCGCGCTCAGGTTTGTGTGCAGGGCATTTGAATTCAAAAAAATAAATTATCTCTCGATTGCAAAAAGGCTCGGGGAAATTCTGCAGGGAGAAAAAGTCACTTATGATGCCGAGGCAATTAAAGAGCTTGCAAAAAATTCATCGGGTGATATGCGCTCTGCACTTTTGGATCTTGAAACGCTCTCCTATTCTGGAAAAATAACAGTTGATGATCTAAAGTCGCTCTCATCGCGCGAGCGGCAGCAGAAAGTTTTTACAATCATGAAGTCAATTTTCAAGGGCACGGACTTTGCACAAGTTCGCAGCATGCGCATGCAGAGCGATCTTAGCAATGAAATGCTCTTTAACTGGGTAGAGGAGAACATAGCGCGCCAGTATACAAACCCAAATGATGTCGCGCTTGCCTTTGACAGGCTTTCGCGTGCGGATATTTTCAACGGAAGAATTTACAACAAGCAGCACTGGGGCTTTCTGCGTTACTCAACTGAGCTTGCTGCAGAAGGCGTTGCGCTCTCAAAAGAGAAACCCAACACCGATTTTGTGATGTATCAATTTCCCGGGCTTCTTTCGATGCTCTCCAAAACCTCCGGACTCCGGGCAATGAAAAAGGGTCTGGGCAAAAAAATCGGCAAATTCACGAATTCCTCCTCGCGCAAGGTGATTTCTGCAGATTTGCCATACCTCAAAATGATTTTTGAGAAACGTGAAAATGCGGTGGCACTCTCCGCAACATTCAATCTGGATGAGAAGGAAATAGCATTCCTGCTGGACACTTCGCCAGAGACAAAAAAGGTGCAGTCAATAATTGAAGAGGTGCAGCAAATCCGCGAGCAGGCGGCGCGCCCGAAATTAATTTTTGGCAGCGGGCATTTCTCTGACATTCCAGAAGATAAACAGGAAGATGAAAAACCAAAAGAAGAAGTTGCAGATGGGCGTGCAAAGCAGACAAGATTGTTCTGATACTGGAGACAATAAAACCTCGCGTGGCATCGTGCTGCTCAAAGTGACTTCCAGCGGAATGCCTTCCGAATACTCTATCGCCCTGACAAACAAATACACAACAAACAGGGCACTCAAAAAGGACAGTCGAATAGTTGTGGATTTTCCAGTTACAATCCTAAAACAAAACGTATTTTCACGGCCTGGCCGGATTTCAGGCGAGATGCTTGCCAAGGTCAAGGGGCGCATCGCAGAGTTTTATGGTCTATAAAAATTATTCTTAGTTCACTTAAATTTCCATCTCAAGTACAATTACATCCTGCCCTAACCCAAAGTTTTTCTTGACCTCTTCTGAGAGTTCGCCCAAAAACCCATTTGAGTCCCCGGAAATTATTGCGCTTCTCCCCTCCTTTAGCGATGGGTGCTTTTGTGCGCGCAGTGTGCATTTTTTCCCAAGCTCGCGGCAAATTGCCCCGAATGCGGATTTAATCATTGTAAAACCGTATCCCTTGTTTGCAAGCACAAGGCACAATTTGTTTTTCTCGCGAGTTTTGGTGTCAGTGCTATCATCAAGTTCAAGTGTTTTTCCAACTTCAAATATTTTCTGGGGGTATTCAACGCTTTTGTTTTTTGAGAGGAATTCCAAAAGTTCGGGATATAAGTTTTTGCGCAAAACGCTCCAGTTCGCGCTGACAGGGTTTGCAATCTCCACGAATTTCTCGGCTAAGAGGCCAACCATCTTCTCCTGCTTTTCTCGCGAAGTTAAATTGAATGTTAAAACTTCCTGCAGCCCCAAACCCACGCAAGCATCGCGCACCTTGTCAATGTAAGTTGTTTCCTTGCGCTCAGAACCAATCACGCTCATCTTTGGCTTCCGCGGCTTGATATTATTGTAGCCATATCCTATGAGTAAATCCTCAGCAACATCAACAGGGTGCATAATGTCGTTTCTAAAATCGGGGTATGAAAGCAAAAGCTTCGTGCCCTTTTTTGTAACCTCGTAGCGTGCCTTTTCAAGAATTGAGATAATTTCCTTTTCGCTAATATCAAGTCCCGAGATTTTGTGCAGGTATTCTGTTTCAACTTGAATGGATTTGGTTCCGAAGAATGGCGTCTCAATAGGCTTTGCCGGGTATTTTTTATTCTTGGGAAAGCGAATTTTCACGGCCTCGATTTTTCCTCCGCGATCGGCTAGTGCCATGCATATTACTTTGAGTGCAATATTCACCTTTTCCCAGCTATGCCCGGTTGATTCAATAAAAATGTTGTGCGTTTTTTCTGAAATTTTTCCGGTTGTCTCAGAATTAATTATAGGCGGCATCGAGGCAACAACCCCGGCCGCATCTATTATTATAGGGTAATATTCCATGCCCTTGAGGAGATGCGCAAATTCACGGCCCTTTGGGTGCTGTGCAAGTATTTCGGAAGGAGTCATCTTGACCTTGAATTCAAGTGGAACATATTCGATTTGCGAATCCTTGTAGCCGCGATAATCCAAGGGCGGTGTCATTTTATCAAAATCATAAAGGCCGATTCCGGCTTCCTTTCTTCTCCTGCCAAATGTTGTCCCGACTTTCTCCTGAAGTTGTATAATTTGCAGGAGAAAATTTTCCGTAATTTTCACATCGTGCACAACTGCCGCGGCAATAAATGGCCGGACTTTTTCCAAATTTGCATCTATTGTGCAGGAAATTTTTGCCTTTGCAACCTTGTATTTTGGCAATCCTTTTTCAAGGCCGAGGCGCGCGCGCATTTCGCGCGCTATTCCTTCAGTGCTCCAAACATCCGGGCGCAGTGTTTCCTTGACATCAACTTTAATGCTATCTCCATCAATTCCATCAATTTCCCCTTTGACAAACATCAGGGCATTCTCTAACTCTTGCCGGGAAAATTTCTTCCCAGCCAAGTTTTCCAAATCCTTTTTGTTGATATCAATTGTTGGCATCAAATCATTCCTTTACAAGCGGCATATTGCGCAGCCAGTTCAAGTCATCCGAGAACAAATAGCGTATGTCCTTTATTCCCAGTTTAAACATTGCAAGGCGGTCAATTCCAATTCCCCATGCAATGGCTTGGCCCTTTATCCCGAGGTTTGCGAGCATTTCAGGGCGAAACATTCCTGCGCCACCAAGTTCGACCCATCCAAGCTGTGGATGTTTTGCCGAGAGCTGCACTGAGGGTTCAGTGAATGGATAATAATCCGGGATGAATCTGACTTCAGTCGCGCCTGCAATTTCTTTTGCAAATTGTTCAAGAATTCCGAGAAGATGAGTAAAGTTTAGGTCTTCCCCGACAATGAATCCATCTGTCTGGTTGAATTCAATCAGGTGCGTGGCATCAAGAACATCAGGCCGGAAGCATCTTGCAATTGTAAAATATTTTCCAGGGTTTTCAACACCAATTGTTAGCTGGCGGGCGCTATGCGCAGTTCCATGTGCGGTTGGCATTACTTTTTGCGCAATTTCCTCACTCCATTTGTATCCCCATCCTGTCGAACCTGAAACCCCGCCGTTCTCATGCGCGGCCTTAATTGCTGCAATCTTGCTGCGGTCAGCAATTTTTCCGCGCTGGGGGTTTTTGAGCTGGTAAGTGTCAGTCCATGTGCGTGCCGGATGGTTCTGCGGCTGGTAGAGCACATCAAAGTTGTAAAACTCGTGCACAATCAGGGGCGAATCCATTTCCTTAAATCCAAGTTCTGTGAGCTTTCTTCTGATGCTATTGAGAAATTGTATGTATGGCTGTTTTTTCCCGCCATAAATTGTTGGCGCCGGGTCTAGTACATTGTATGCTCGTTCGCGTGAAAATTCCGCAAGGGATTTTGCTTTCTTGCCATTTTCAGTAATCGAGACAAGCCTTGAGGTATTTTCCTTTTCCTCAAGCAGTTTTCTTGAAAGCATCCCTGAGACGATTTTTGTGTCGGTTATTTTTCCATCGCGCTCTGCCTGTTCAAGAGCCTTTTGCTCATCGCTTTTTTTTCCAAGTGCCGCCCTTCCTTCATCAGTGAGCATTGCCTTTGTCTGGTCCTCGCGCACAATCATTACGAGGTTTCTTTTCTTGTTGCTTCCAAGTGCGACATTGAATTCCGCACCGTCAAGCCGTGCATCTTTCTGCAAATCATCAAATGACATCTTTTCATTTTTTGAAAGGGATTCCAGCATCCTTTTTTCAGGAAGCCCTTTTTCGAGGGCTTGCGTCCCTTCCCTTGTCAGAACAATTCTTTTGTCCTTTGTCTCGGCAACATTCGCAAGGCCCTTTTCACAAAGCCACGAAACCGCCCTTCTTACTGAATCAATGTTTAACTTTGTATCCTGCGCTATTTTTTCCGGTGTTCGGCTCTGCTCTCCAAGCCCATTAAGGACAATTCTTTCAATTTCGCTAAGCGATGCCGCGGTTGCCTTTAAATCCATTTAACCACTTCATATTAGTGCATCAATAAAATTAAAAGCATTCAACAGCCACTGGTTAGTGGATTCCGATGGAAACATTCATACTTGACGCCTCTGCGCTCCTAAATAACGAGCTTTTCTCATTCGATGCCAAACACAGGCATTTCACAACTTCAAAGGTGTTTGCCGAGTGGCGGGATTTTCGCAGCCGGGTGCTTGCAGAGAATGCGGCTTCCAATGGGTCGCTCTTGGTGCAGAATCCATGCCCTCTCTCCATACAAAAAACAACCAAAAAATGTGAAGGGTCGGGGACCAGGCTTAGCGAAGCCGACATATCTATTGTTGCCCTCGCCGCCGAATTCAAGGAACGGGGGGCAAGGTTCATTGTGATAACCGATGATTACAGCGTGCAGAACATGCTCAAAAAAATCGGCGTGGAATTCATCGGTGTTGTGCAGGGCGAGATAAAAGAGCACAGGGTTTTTGGAAAAAAGAAAAAATAAACCGCCGCTCATTTCCCGACATCTAGTTCTATTTCTTCCGATTCGCGCGGCTTTATTTCAGAATGATCAACAAGATAATCCTCAATTCTTTTTTCTATTTCCTCACGCTTTGCAAATATCCCGATAATCAGGAGCGCAATCACGGGCGCGAAAATGTAAATGTTCGATATGCCGTTTATTATCTCAATCCCGCTCGGTGCTATGGATTTTGACACGCTGTACTGAACATTAATCGAGTTGCTCTGTATTCCGTTCAGCAATACCTGGTTGCCATTTATCACCTGCACCTTGTCAGGAAGGCCGCTGGCATCAACCTGGGAATTCACGGGAAGGTTTATTGTAATTGTCGTGTTTTCCGGTATCACAATTGTCCCGGCAACATTGAAGGCGGCGAGCTGCGTGTCCTGTATGGTGTAAGTGTCAGACCTCTGCTCGCTGCTCTGCAGGCGCGCAAATTTTTTCTCAAGGCCGTATCCGAGCGTCAGCGCCCTTGAAGTCTCATCAAAAGTTATTGCCGAAGATGTTATGGTGTTGCCCGTAGGTCCCGCAAAGTGAGTGCCGAAGAAATTGTAGTCGGATTCCCATGCATTGAGGCTCGAGGCGTTTTTCTTCGCTTCCAACTTGAAATCACTAAACTCGAAATCGCTTATGAACCCGAGCGTGTAATTTTCCGTAACTGATGCAAAGCCCTGGTCGTCAACACTTATCTGGACATTGAGCCTGTCAACCTTAAGTGCCGCCGCCCCATGTGCAAGAAGCAGCATCAGCATGATTGCACATATTTTTTTCATGTACTAATTAGCGGCATTTGGATATTAATGTTTATTGGCTTCGCGATTTTTTTATTACGCAATCTTTTTGCGCGCTTTTGCGTAATTTTTTTGTTTTTTACCACGGCAAACACTTAAATACGCCACAATCTTACTTCTATTGTGGGCAGATGAAACTTCAGTATCTTTGGCATTCCTTTTTCAAAATCTCTTTTGACGGCGTGAGCATCCTTGTCGACCCGTTCATCAACCCGCCAGCCGGGGAGAACACCTTCAGGGCGCTCTCCAAATGCCCGCTCTCCGCGGACAAAATCACGGGGATTGATGCCATCTGCATAAGCAACGAGCACTTTGACCATTTCGACAAGGCGGCGGTGAATGCCATCGCAAATAGGGACAAGGCGGTGGTCGTGGGGCACGAATCCGTTCTTAATGAACTAAATTTGCCAAATGACCTCAAGCACAATGTGAAGGTTGGCGATTCTTTCAGCCTGCGCGGGGTGAGCATTTCAGTTAGCGGCGCGCATTATCCCAATTCCTTTTACCCGATGAGTTTTGTTTTTTGCAAAGGGGGCGAGTCTGTTTTTTTTGCGGGCAACACCGCGCTTCTGGATTCGTTTGCGGAAATAAAAAGCGACGTTGCAATACTCCCGATTGGGGGAAGTTCAACCATGGATGTGATTGATGCCGTGCGTGCGACAAAGACAATGAAGCCGAAGTATGTGATACCGATGCACTACAATTCCTTTGACACAATTCAGGCGGATGCCAATGATTTCAAGGCGCGCATCGAAAAGAGCATTCTCAAGACCGTGCCAGTGATAATGAAACCGGGCCAGATTTTCAAAATGCCTTAAAATTTTGCACGTTTCTTTTCCGCCGGCGATTTTCTTTCCCTGCAAAAATCCGGATTTTGCGAGGCTACGCAAACAAGTTTGCTCGGTTGTGTTATAGCAGGCCGACAAAGTAATTCGGCGATATTTCAAGGTCTGCTATAACGAAAAGAAAAGGGCTGTTTTATTTCGGGAACATTGCATCATCTAGCTGGTTTGCGAGGCGCAGATCATTAATATCTGATATGTCGATGCATTTTTCCTCGCAGAGCACATAATTCACGTTTTTGCCGGAGGTAATATAATTTCTGATGGAATCAACTATTTCATACTCTCCGCGTTGCGAGAGCGGTGTTGTCATGACTGAGTCCATGAAATCCATGTCAAACCTATAAATTCCGGCATTGATGAGATTGCTCGGCTCCTTGTCCGGGTTTGGCTTTTCGACAATATAATCTATGCGGTTGCCAGTGGTTTTGAGAACGCCGTATTTCCATGGTTCATTGTCCTTGCGCGCTAACACAAAGCCGTTGAAACTCTCGCCCTCATCAACGCGAATGATGCGCCGATAATCCTTTGTCGTTGCAAGAACATCTGCGTTTGTTATGAAAAATTTATCTTTGATATAATCTTTCAGAAGGCTTACTGCATGGGCAGTTCCTTTGGGTTCGGTCTGGACAAAATAATTGATTTTCACGCCGTTGAATTCCGGGCCGAAATGGTCCTCAATAATTTCTTTTCTGTACCCGACAACAAGATTCACTTCAGTTATTCCTCCACTGATTATGTTTCCAAGCACGTGCTCCAAAAGCGGCTTGCCCTTCAGAGCGACCATGCATTTTGGAATCCTGTCCGTAATTGGTTTGAGCCGCACTCCGCGCCCGCCTGCGAGAACAATTGCCTGCATAGTAACCAATTAAGGAATTAGAGAATAAATAATGTACCCCCCGCGGGGCAACTTATTGTTTTATCTCTGCGTTTCGATGAAATCGGGGTCTCCAACCTTATTGATAAATGTTGGGCTGTTTCCCCAAGCTTGTTCATCAATGTGTATATGTTTTGAAAGGAATTAATGCTGGAGCTGGCACTATCATAAGTTATTTGCGTTAAATTGTAGATTTGCACCAATTTTTTAGCCATTATTTCTCACACGTTTTTCATTATTTTCTTTTTCACTTTTTCGGAGAATTGCGGCGTGACTTTCCCGATTTTTCCTGAGAAACAGTTCTTTTTCCATCGAGGCTATAATATCTGTTCTGACAAAGCTTTTTGCTTTAAGCTCGCCTGAAAAGTCCTTTTCCGTCATTTCAAGCTCGAATTCTTTTAGGGTTGTCTTGGTTGTCAATGGGCAGGTCCAGCAGAATGCATGTGTATTGTTGAGTGGGGGGGGCGGGGTTTTCCCTTTCTCAAACTTTGCTTGTAGCCGGCTGTTTTCTCATAAGACCCATTCACCCCTTGCATTATTTCACATATTCCACGTTTTCCATTGCCCTGAATTGTATGTCGCCTGTCAGGAATTTTAGCTTCCTGCTTCTTGCTATTTCATAGCCGAGTGCGTCCGCATAAGAGAGTTTTTTTGGTTTGTTTGCCAGCCTGAATTTTGATGCCAGCACAATGTCGCTTTCGCTTATCTCTATTTTTACTGCGTTGAGTTTTGACATTGCCTCTTTGGCTTTTTCTTCCCCAAACCCGGCAAGCGCAGAATAGAAGAATTCATAGAGGTTTAGTATTGTGGTGTGGATTGTTTCTTTTGAATATTTTTGGTATTCCGGGTTTCCCTTGTTGAATTCAATAAGGGCATAACTGTCAAAAAAATACATTTACCAGTCACTTTCCTCGCGTAGCCTTTCCTTGAGTTTTTGTGTGTTGATTTTCCAGCCTCTGAGAAGACCGAAGGAGTCGTGTGCAGGTTTTTTTGGCATGTCTTTTAT
>CAZEBH010000051.1:0-9518 GCA_964510425.1 uncultured archaeon
ACTTCTGGCTGCCCAGAAGCTATTTTACGAAGGACATTAATTCGGGATAAGACACAAATTTTTCAGCAAATTCTTTCCTTTCTCGGTGCTCTGGTAATGCCGGTAATTTTGATTTCCTGGGTTTAGGCATGTGACAAGTTTCCGCGCCTCAAGCTTCTTGATTGTGCTGGATACGCTTTGCTGATGGACATTTAGCGCCCGTGCAATTTCAGTTGGTGTCCTCGGGACATCGAGTTTTTGGAGAATTTTGATTGCCGTCTTGCTCTGCTTCAAAAATGCTATGTCCTCCCACATGCAAGAGAGGCTGTTCAGGGTATAAATATGATATCACAATCTCTTCACAATCGCTTTAAAATGGTTTTGCGTGTGATTCACAATAGGCGTGGTTAAGTGAAATGGCCGTTAAGCTTTGGTTTGGTTACACTATTAGTTCTTTCTGGCTGTGCTTCGCAGGAACCCGCGCAAAATTTCCAAATAAATACACAATTCGGCAATGTCAATAAGGTGGTTGATTGCGGTTCTGTGGTTTCCATCTATGCTAGCAATCAGCTTCCGGGGAATGCGGGGAAATACCAGTTTCCTCTCGGAATCACGCAAGAGGATGTGCAAATTTGTGTTTCTTTTTATCCGCACTACTGTAACAAAATCCAGCCATTAAATATCGAAGTAAAAAAGGCCGTGACTCAAGCTGCGAAAAAAGATGCAGGGTCATATTCGCTCAATCAAATAATAGATGCCTACAAATGGGTCAAGGACAATATCATCTACTTGAATGTTCCGCTCGACCAAGCAGACCCATTAAATCCGCAGGACACGCTTTACATCGGTTCGGGCGATTGCAAAAATCAAGCAGTAGTTATAGCATCAATGGTTGAAGCAATAAAAGGTTCAAGCAGAATAGTCATCATGCCGGAATGCGAACACGCCTTCGCCCAAGTTTATCTGGGCGATTCGAATTATGATGTTGCAAATCTTGCGAATATTATAGGCCAAACTTATCCGTCATTGCAAGGATACGTTTTTGCTCAAAAATTTTTTAACGAAACGTGGTTAACCCTCGACCCTGCCGGCGCAAATTACCCGGGCGGAGTTCTTTCCCAATGCTTGGATGCAACAACACAATATGTCATAACAAAGTGCTGATTGTTGCCCCTAGGAAATATTTTAAATGGTTTGCAAGGCAATTATATCGGATTAAAGAGGAACCTTCGGGTTCCATTTGACGTGGTTTGGCAGGGCATTGGGAAGGCGCCAGAATTTACCTTTAATCTAATTCTGGTCTTCCGTTGAAACACAACGGAGGTGAAAGTATGGCTAGTAAACCAATGCAACTATTAGACCAGAATAGTGGTCTAATGGAATGTAAAATTTGCGGCGCAAGACACTATGCAAGTTTGCAAAGCGGTTCTGACCGCGCAGACGGGGTCACAAATTATTATCCTGGCTCTTGGCAGTGCCAAAATGGCTGCAAATTTGAATAGCTCAATCTTGGCCAGGCAATGAAAATTGCCCGGCTCTTTATTTTTTTTGAACCCAAAACGCTAAGATATTTCTAGCTCAATCAATGTGTTCATCTACTGTATTTTGGTTTTGCTGAATCCTTTTGATAACCGGGTATAGTGGTCTGTGGTGCGGTCGGCGTTTTCTTCTTTCTTGGCGCTCCGGAATGTTTACTACTTCACCGTCTTCGAGTTGGAATTTTGCAAGGCAGATTGCGCGTCCTGCGCTGCTCTTCCAAGCCTGCTTATAATATTTTAGTTTCCTCGGGTTAGAGTATCCGTAAATTGGTCGGCCTGTTCTTCCGCTGTGTGGCTTCTTTTTTCTTTTGTCTGGGTATTTTGCGATGCAGCGTGAAAAAAGATAGTATGTTCCGTTTGAAAATTCGTGGAACATTACTTGTAGCCAGCTTTTGAAGTCGAGTATGTTTTCCCATTGGTTGATTGGGAAGTCTTCCGGATGTATTTCGGCTAGGATATTGCCGAAGTCAACACGCCAGGGCCATTGCCGGAAGTTTTGTGGGCTGCTGCTATTCGAATCGTTGTGCGTGCTGCGGTCTGTCTGGCTGAGCAGAGTAACCGTCGAATTGAAGTAAGTTGTCAGTTTCATGGCAAAAACCCATTCCCAAAACATACGTGAATATCCTGGCCGCGAACAGCCCCCGCGAAAAAAACGTGTGAGGGAATTTTCCCCGCTGATTGTTTCGAATTTTGCAATATCGAACCCTCGCACACACACCGTTTTCCAATCATAATTCAACCAACTCCAATTCCCAAAAACCCCGAATACGCCCTCTTTAAGCCATAAAATCGCCTATTTTCCACTACTCCGTGGTCGTTCCTCCCGCATGCACGACTATTTTTCCATCTTCAATGAGCTTTTGTCGCCTTTTTTGGTAGTATTTGCGCCGGTACGCATCAGTTTTTGCCTGCCGGCACTCAGAGCAGAGGTCATTCTTTCCGCCAAAACCCAACCAGCGCAGGCATGACGCGCACAGTTGCCGCACCTCTTTCGTTTCAGTTTCAAGCTCGTCTCTTAGCTTCCTATATGCTTCAAGTTTGGGTTGTAATTGGCTCCACTTTTCATGGTTTTCAGTATCCAACATTGATTCTTTCACTGGAATCTTTCGGAAATCTGTCAATTCATCCAAGCTTATGAGGTTCTTGATTCTCACTCCAACCACCTATGGTTCATTTTTTCAAATGAGGTTGCTAACGTGCAGCTTTATCTATTTTGTCCTTGCTTTGCGTGCTCGCCAATCAAAGGTGAATCGGCCAACGTTTTCTTGCCGACAAAGTAAGGTCGAGAGGCTTGCAATACAGGTGCAATACCGATTTTGTTGGCTTTCCATAGTCCATAAACGAAAGCAACGCATTTTTCGAGCAATTCTGTCTTGTTTGGGTTGCACTCTTTGGAAAGTTCATCGAGTGTGTCGAGCATTTCTTTAGAGAAGCGGAAAGTCTTGGCTGAAGTCATGGTGAACCACCGGCCCTTAATAATCGGAAGCAGTCCTCGCACCACGCCTTTCCATTGTAAACGTGCGCAAATTCTGGGTTAAGCCCCATTGTGCAGAAAGCGCACTGCCAAAAATTGCCTTTTTTATTATTAGATTTGGAAACAGGTTCAGGTGGAGATTCACAAAACCCTCTACTAGGGTTTTGGTGATGAACCTCATTTTCACCCATTGATTCATGAACCTGTAATTCAGTAATTGAACCCGAACCTCTCATTTTCTGCTTCCTTTTGCGAAAATAAAGGGTTCTTTGTCCACTGGCAGGTTCAAGGTTTGCATTTTTCAGTGTTTTCATGTTGCCACCATTGAATAATTTCCATTTCCGAGGGCTTTTATCTTTCCAATACGCTTCAAGTAACTCAAACTGCGTTGTATTGAAGATTTTGAGTTCTTAATATTGGCTTCATCGAGGGCGTATTTTATGTCTTGAAGACTTATAGGTTCACCCTCAGGATTCAGTATTGCTACAATGTGCCTTGTGATAGCTTTTTGGATGGAGAATTTCCCAGCATCTGGCAAATTTTCAGCAACAAGAGGGTTAATCTCCCAACTATCTCCAATTATTTCAAGTTTTCCTGCGATGTTTTCGTGCACTCCACGCCTGTTTTTAATGCAATTTATCGTGAAAACATTTTCAGGAGTTTTTGATATGCTCCATGAAGTATCGACGAGTCCGAGGAGGTCACTTGAACCCCTGTACTTTGCCCCGGTCTTGTCGCTGTGATGCAAGAAAAGAATGCTTGCTCCCGCGCTCACGATTGGCTTGAAGCATTTGTCGAATATGCGATTGATGTCGTTTGAGCTGTTCTCGTCAAAGTCGCCGAGGCGACGCAGTGTGTCCATTACCACGAAAACGATTTTCCTTTCTTGGATTATTGTACACAGTTCGGCAATGAATTTTTCATCTAGTATTCCAGGGCTGTCAATCAGGTAAAACATTGGGGCTTTTTTGAGGTGTAGCTTCAGCCCGTTGCGTAGCCCAGTCCAGCGTTCCTTTATTGTATCTTCATTATTTTCTCGGTCAATGATTAGAACTCCGCCTTTTTTTGTTTTGAGGCCAAGCCATTCACGGCCATTGGAGACGCAAACCCCCATATACTGTGCGATGATGCTTTTCATATGTTCAGGCGGGCTGAATAATTGGTTGATTGTTTTTGGCCTTATAATCCCGTCAATCACAAAATTCTTTTCCTTCTTAAGCTTATCAAAATGTTTGAAGTCCAGAAGTTCCAATTTCCCGGTTCTCGTTACTGGGGGCAATCTATCTTTTTTTCGTGGTTCGGGTGGTTTTGTATCTTCCAAAAGTACTGCCGTACCGTTACGGAGCCAGCGTTCCACTGTCAGCCTGTCACTTTCAGTCATGGTAAGCTCTTGGCCTGCAATATACTCTTTGCCATTGCCAGCGAGCCAATTCTGAAGTATTTTTACGCGCATCATTTTCGCGCCTCCTGGCTCGCCATTTGTTCAATCAGCATTCTTTCGACACGACCGAGACGGGCATCAATTTTTTCATTGAGCTCAATGAGCTGGTGGAGAGTGTGAAGTCGCGGGTCACTTAGAATATCAAACTTAACCTTGGCCAAAAAATCTTCGTACTGGTCGTTTCGAAGAAAATCGTTCAAGGTTCTTTTTGCGTAAACATTATTAGTCAGCACGTTAGCCATTTCATCACCCGTTCAGTGAATAGGCGCGGTGAGGGATTCACTGCGCCATTTTTTATTTCTTTGACTCAACCTTCCCAAAGAATTTCTTAAAATCTACACCTTCGTGCAGGCAGGCCTCTTTGAGGGCTTCAAAAAAAGTCCGGTTCATTTTTCGACCTCCTGTTGGATTAAACCGACAACGAATTCATTCATTGTCGAGATCTTTGGAACTTTAGCCTTTAGTCGCTGCCAGAGTTCATCTTGGCATTTCAGATTCAGTTTTGTTTTTACTTGAGTTTCCATGTTATAGATTCTAAACCCTTTATTTATATTCGATTAGTGACTTTTTTTCAGCTATGAAAGGCGGCATGATACTCTTTTCCAGAAAATCAAAACAGGCTGAAAAGCTTTGGGGGATATCGCGATTTAGGCAGGAGCTTAAATTGGCTCTTCTTGCGCTTGTTTTGTATGAAAAACCGCATTGGAGGGATTTGTTTGTCGGTTCATTCTTTTTTCCTATGCAGGACCGAGAATTGGTTTCATTTCACCAACATATGCGGGAGATGAACAAGCGAATTAACAAGGAAGCTAAGTATAAAGAACTGACTACTAAAAACATAAAGAAGGCCAGAGAGGCGTTCAACAATAAATTTAAAGAAGAATTAATCCAATCAGTGAGGGTAACCAAGAATCAAAACGAAAAATTGTTTTATGTTGACTTAAAGAATTCAATCTTGTGGGATGAATTTTCTATATCTGAACGTAGAAATATTATAAAATCAATGGAAGAAAATCTTCGAAACATAGGTAAAAATAATTTTTCAAGTGCCGAGAATCGAAAAATGGAATTGGACGATTTAGCTAATCATGAATTTTTAGCGGAAAAAATGAAAGTTGATTTAACGATTTTTAAAAATCGTTTTAATCCGTTTTACCGAATATATCTTATCCTTCTAGTGTTTACCCCAATTACTCCCTTAGGCGATTGGTGGGATGGAAAAGAAGTAAAACTAACCTCCCTTAAATATCGTTTTTATTGGTCCCTAAGCAATATTAACGTCTTACCTGATTTGCAAACTCTAGATTTCGGTTATATGGTGCTGAAAAGAATAAATTTTTTAATCAATAATCGGATTGACGAAACAGTCCGGCAAAAATTTGGCAAAATGGCCTTGACGTGCCTTCTCCCGGCATACTCCAAAAATATTTCTATTGAAAAAGAAGCTTATTACAGAGAGGAGTTTTCAGAGTGGCTAAACAGCGTTATTTTTTAACTACAAATATTTTAGGTAGCCAACAATAAGTCCAATAACTGAGACTACTGTGAGGTTAATTATTTCCTTGATGCTGTAAATTATCGGAATGCCTTTTATCATAGTGTTTACCAAGAGCGTAGAACTCGTGGCTAGTGGATTTATTATCTTGAATATTTGGAACCCTTGCGGCATAAGTTCCAAAGGGAGCAAGAGGCCGCTTAGGAAAATCATGGGGAAAACAATCACGAGTATTGCAAGGATTGCACTTGATTCGTTGTTGGTAACTGTGCCTATAGCAATACCGATTGAAACGAAGCAGAGTATAGTGAGAGCGAGGCCAAGTAAAATATAAGTTGGATTGCCAGATATTTGTATTCCAAAGAATATTGAGCCAAGTATTGTCAATGCAGTCATGACTAAGAACAGTATTATCACGATGCCGAAAAGTTTTTGTAGCACGAGCGCGGATTTGCTTAGTGGCATGCTTTTCATTCTGCTTGACACGTTTTGCTTCTTTTCCGAGATTATTGAAACTGCTGTCAGCAACAGGCCACCGAACATGCTTACCAACGCTAGAACCATCGGGAAAAAAAGTGTTGCAAGATTTGGTAAGACTATTACCTCGCCAAATTGTATTTGGGTTGGCTTTGCCAGAAACTCTGGCGAATATTGTTTGATATTCTGTATTGTGTCATTGATTTCTACAAGCATGTCGTGGCTTTCTTTCAAGTCTGATTCGATTTGTTTTTGGGCTTCCACTGCTTCAGCGACATAAGACTGAAAATTTTGAACGTATTGGTTCGTGGCTTCTGTTTTTTGTTCTAAAGAATCTATTGCGGCGATGCTCTTGTCGATTGCGCTTCCTGCGAGTCTCTCCTTATTTTGCTGTGTTTGTGCTTCATTCAATTGTTGTGTCCAATAATTGTTTGTTATCGCTTCCATTTGCGCTACTCCATTGCTTGTGTATATCATGGTGCCGTTTGCATCTCTCATAATAAGACCCGTGTCAGAAATAGTTTGGTGAAGAAAATTTGGAAACTTTTGCAAATTTGAAATCATGTTGTTATAATAATAGTCTGAAGCATTTATGTCCTCACGGATGCGGATGAGTTCTTGTTTTTGTTCTTCTAGTAGTGAGTGCAACTCGTTGACGTCCAGTTTATTTGCATCTTCGCTTAGCCTGCTTGTTAGCTGTTTTGTTTTCTGAAACTCAGCCATAAAATCGCTTATTCTCTGGAGTTGCTGTTTTGTACGGGCTTCCTGAGAAACTATTTTCTCATATATTTTTTGTATTATAGCGATTGAGATATCCGTGGTTATGCCATTGATTTGGTTGGACAATGTTCCCCATATGACTGACCTTTTGATAAAATCAGTGTTGTCTACCACAATCGTGATATTGTAAGGTGCTTTGAAGTTGTCCCGCTTGATAATCAGACCACTATCGACGGCCTTTTGCAGAACTTCCTGATTTAATTCATCCTCCGAATATACTGTTTTGACGTTCAGATTTTTGTTTTTTTCGAGTTCCTTGACGAAGTCAACGTTGTAATTGAATTCGTTGTTTGGCGCTTCCGCATTGACTGCAAGAGTGTTAGGGTCTACGAATACGGCTATGGAGAGGGATTGTGTAAGGTTGTATGAGTAGATACTTCCAAAAGCCCAGATGGTTATAAGTGGGAAAAGCACGACCAGAAGCATAGCGTTCCGGTGCCGGATAATCAGGAGGATTTCTTTTTTTATTCCGCTAATTAGGTTTCGTAACATTTAATTCTCCGCCAGTTGTTTTCCTGTGAGGTTAATGAATGCCTGTTCAAGGTCAGGTTCTTTCATCCTTACTTTTAGTATATTGAAACCATTAGATTCTATTGTTTGCTTCGCCATTTCATTCAATAAAAGATTTTTTTCCGAAAATTTGACGATTATGCTTGTGCCTGAAATTGAGGCTGCCACCCCTTTGACACTTTTCACTATTTTTGAAACCAAATCTTCAGTAGGTAATTGTTTTAGTGTAAATACCCCGACCTGTTCATCTGCAAACTTGCGTATTATGTTGTCTGGCGAATCCAAAGCAAAAATTTTGCCGGAATTTATAAGGCAAACTCTGTCGCACAATGCGGCTGCCTCTTCCATGTAATGCGTTGAAATGCAAATTGTAACGCCTTGCTCCCTTATTTCAAGTATTTTTTCCCACAACCCACTTCGCACAACTGGGTCAAGGCCTACGCTAGGTTCATCCAAAAAAATTATTTCAGGATTCTGCAACAATGAAATGGCTATGTTCAGCATGCGCTTGTAGCCGCCTGAAAGATTATCTGCTGCGGCATTGGCAAATTGTTTCAATCCAAGCCTAGAAATGACTTCACCAGTTTTATTTGGATTAGCCCCTAACTGTGACGAAAAATAATCGAGGTTTTCCTTCACGCTCAATTCTGAGAAAAAAGCGAATTCTTGTGGCACCAAAACAATCTTCCGTTTAGTCTCTTTTGGGCGAAGTTTAGTATCCGCATTGTCCAAAAATACTGTTCCGCTTGATGCGTCCAATATCCCGGAAATTATCTTCATCAAGGTGCTTTTGCCTGAACCATTCGGGCCTAGCAATCCGAAAATTTCACCTTTTTCAATGGAAAAAGAAACCCCGTCAAGAACTTTCTTATCTCCATACTGCTTTGTGACCTTATCAATTTGAAGCAGAGAAACCATTAGAATCAGCTAATCTTATGAAAACAGTTGTATTTAATTTTCACTTTAATGGAAAATATCCAAAAAAACAACGGATTTGGGGGCATAACCCAATTTTAAATTTTAAAGAGGCTAAATAATCCGGTAGAGCCGACTTGCGGTATTTGGGAAATTCTTGACCCAAAAACAATTAGGACTAAAAGTAACGCCAACACCAAAGGGAATATTGCTGAAATAAATGCTTTTACGTTTGAGATTCCCATGAGTTTTTGCGTTAGTACGGTTTCCAAATAAATCGAGTATGCAAATTGTATTAATTCTATCAGAAGTGTAATGAGGAGTATTACTGATACTGCCCCTGAGATGGTTGCATCTTGGATTCCAAGAGCTAAAATTTGGCTCACAAATTGAAAGGGCAAAGTTATTAACCAAAAAAGAAGGTATAGCGAGGTTAGCAGATAAAGCATTTTGTTGAAAAATGCTGAAAAGCCAGCTTGTCCGCCCAAAATTTTCGCAACGATAAATTGTATCCCAAATATTATTAGGAAAATTATGAGCGTAATGATGATTAATATCGGGGTTAAAATTGGGATTAAGATTGCCCCAAGTCCAGTTGCCAAACCGGCTAGTGCGCTGCCTGCTGTTGACCCGAAGATTGCTGAGCCTATAAACTGGGCTATGCCTCCTATGAACAAGCCAAGTATAGTTGTTGCAAAAACTACGATTCCAAAAGACAGTATGGATAAAAGAAATCCCACGTTTTTGTTTACAAGATAGTCTATATCCCGTTTAAGGGCTATTTGGAGAAAATCAATTTTCATTCACAAGGTTGATGTCAATTCTGCTATTTAAGCTTTTTTACGGCCGAAATTTTATGTCTTATCCCGAATTAATGTCCTTCGTAAAATAGCTTCTGGACAGCCAGAA
>CAZEBH010000052.1:0-9161 GCA_964510425.1 uncultured archaeon
CTCCGATTCATCTATCCCCTAAAGGGGATAAGGGTTCTCGGAGCCAGCGCCTAAACCTTTCAATAAGGCCCATAAAACCATGAATGTGCCAGGTTATATAAAAAGCCTGCGAAGACAAACAGCAACGCATTTTAACCCCGCAGGCACTACTAGATTCGCATGGATGAAACATTCGGCCTGCTCGGCCTCGCGCTGATTGTCATTGCATGGATTCCGGGAGTGCTTGAAACAATCCGCACCAAAAAAGCAGGGATGAAAAAGGAGTTCATTATAATTTATTTCCTCGGTTCGCTTTGCCTCACAATTTATGGATGGCAGCTAAACGCCGTGCCTTTTGTAATTCTAAATGGGCTTGCGGCGCTTGTGCCGCTTGTGCACGCATATTATGCACTCACAAACCCAAAAAAAATGAAGCCTGACACGCCAAACAATTATCAGGCGGAAAATTCACGCGCCTAAGTAAATCGTTTATATTCGTTTCTGCATCTCTTTGTAACATGGAAAAGTCAGAATATGACGTGATTATTGTCGGAGGAGGACCCGGAGGCAGCGCAACCGCACTTTTTTTGGCAAAAAACGGAGTAAATAATGTCCTTCTTTTAGACAAGGCAAAGTTTCCGCGCGATAAGATTTGCGGCGATGCGTTTTCAGGAAAAAGCGTAGGGATAGCAAGAGAGCTTGGAATATTGCAGGATTATGAAAAAGCACCGTCAGAACCTGTTTATGGGGTGCTTTTCAGCAACCCAAAAGGAACAATTGTGAACATCCCATTTCCCGGAGCGGAAAGGGACAAAAAAGCAAAGCCCGGCTTTTGCATGAGACGATTCAATACTGACAATGTCTTATTCCAGAACGCGAAAAAAAATGTTGATTCGCTCGAGGAGTTTACTGTAAACGAATTGATTTGGGAAAATGGATTTGTGAAAGGCGTAAAGGGCAAACAGAAGAGCGGAGAGGAAATTGAAATAAGGGCAAAAATTGTTGTAGGAGCAGACGGGACTAGCAGCGTGATTGCCCAAAAAGTAGGGCAGGCCCAATTGAACCCGGATCACCAGGTCATTGCAACGCGCGGATACTATAAGGGCGTAACCGGAATGAGCGGAAATATTGAACTGCATTTTGTCAATGAAGTAATGCCGGGATATTTCTGGATTTTTCCTCTTGATAATGGCTATGCAAATGTAGGGCTTGGAGTACTTACTAGCGAGAAACAGAAGAGGAAAATGAACCTTAAAGAACTGCAGGAGCAGATACTTGCAAATAACCCGATGTTTAAAGAACGATTTAAGAATGCAAAAATTGATGAACAGGGAATAAAAATCTGGACACTTCCGCTAGGCTCAACACATCGAAAAAATCACGGCAATGGCTGGATACTTGTTGGCGATGCCGCTTCATTAATTGACCCGTTCTCAGGCGAGGGCGTTGGGAATGCAATGACCTCAGGTAAATTTGCCGCAAAAGCAATTGTAAATGCACTTGCAAACAACGAGTATTCGGAAAAAAGTTTTGAAAATTATGACAAGGAACTCTGGGCAACAATCGGACCTGAACTAAACACCTCTTATAATTTGCAAAAGGTCGGAAAAATAAAATGGCTTTTGAATTTTGTAATTGACAAAGCCGCAACAAAACCGCAAGTCAAATTGGCAATTTCAGGGATGCTTGCAAATGAAGAGGCAAAAAAAGAGCTTATTTCCCCTCTTGGGCTTTTGAAGCTGCTGCTCACATGAATATTTTATTATCATTTAGCCAATACTGCTCCACCATAGCCAAATCCGACCACCATAGGCGACTTTGGTTTTTTTCCAAAGATTTTGGCCATCGCAAAAAAGATTAAAGGGGTTTTAAAGGATTCGTGAGAATGATAAATATATGTCACTTCTAATCAAAAATCTCTCAATTTCCATTGGAAAGCGCGAAATCTTACATGATGAGAGCGTGGGAATTGCAAATGGCTCAAAGGTTGGCTTGATTGGCAGAAATGGAGTTGGAAAAACCACATTTTTGAAGGCAATAATTGACCAGGCGGATTACACGGGAGAAATCGAGTTCACAGGAAAAGCGACCTACTTTTCACAGCACATTGATCTGAACCTCACAAAAACCGTCAGGGAAACGCTTGGCGAGAGCGCTACAATCCATCATCAAAACCCATTCAGGCAAGAACTTGATGCGATTGAATTGCAAATAGCTGACCCCTTAGTCCATAAGAACAGCGAAAAAATCAGCAGGATTATGGACCGCTACGTTGAACTTCAATCAAAACTTGCAGAACACCAAACACCCAGACCCACAAACAAAATCAAATCCGTCCTGCAAAATCTTGAAGTCGAACAGGCTTGGCTTGACCAAGTCGTAGGCTCACTTTCAACCGGCCAGCGCGCAATAGTTGCACTCGCCCAGATTTTATCTTCTGACGCAGATTTTTTGCTTTTGGATGAACCCACGAACCATCTTGATTTCAAGCGCCTTGACATTCTGGAAAACTATCTGCGCACATTCAAGGGAACAGTTCTCATGGTAACTCACGACCGCTATTTTTTAGACCGGGTGTGCGACACAATCCTGAAAATAGAAAATGGGAAATGGATAAAGTACAATGGCAATTATTCGGCATATGTGAAAACGCGCGACGCCACATTTGAAGCCCAAAAAACGGTCTATGAAAATGAAAATAATTACCTTGAAATTGAAAGGGACAAGATTGCACGAATAGGCAAAAGCCCGCAAAAAGTCAAACAGGGAAAATACCGCGAAAAGATGCTCGAGAAGCGCAAAATCGTTGAAAAGCCCGATATGGACAAATCAAAATTCAAAACCAGATTTGAGGCTTCGCCCATCAAAGCGCCGGTTGTATTGGAGCTTTTGGATCTAACCGTCGGATACGACCGGCCCCTGATTTCCAATATCAACCTCAATGTCGGCTCGCACCAGCGAATCATCCTAATCGGCGAGAACGGAATTGGCAAGAGCACCCTCTTCAAAACAATTGAAGGCCGCGTGAGCGCACTATCTGGCGAAGTGATTCTGGACCAGCAGGGAAAACTCGGCTATGCCGACCAGGAACTAAAAGATTTGACAACCGGCGCCACATTGTATGATGAAATACATTTTATGCTAAAGGACATGGCAAAAACGCGCTCGCACCTTTCCATGGTGGGCTTTGTCGAGGACCTTGAGGTATTCAAGCCAATTGCACAGCTATCAATGGGCGAAAAATCCAGGCTAAATTTGCTAAAAGTGCTGATTGGAAAACCTAACCTTCTGCTCCTCGATGAGCCCACAAACCACCTTGATATTGATGCGCGCGAAATAATTGAGAAGGCGTTTTTGAGCTATGACGGGGCAATTCTCGCAATTTCACATGACCGCTATTTCATTGAAAAAATCGCGCAGAGAATGCTTAAGGTCGAGGATGGAACAATACGGGAAATTGAAATGAAAAACAACTTTTATGGCTAAATTGTAGCCGATTTTCTATTTTTGTTTTGGTAGTCACCTAATAATAAATCAAAAGTTCTTGTATGTCCTGCCTTTTCTTATTTCCACTTGGAGTATTTCGATTCTGCGCTCTTTCCAGTAAACATCATAAATCACCCTTGCTTTTTGAATTCGTATCCGGTAAGTATATTTGCTTCCGCCTACTTTCATGACGTCAAACTCGCTAGCGGGAACCGGCTCCATTTTCAGCTTGATGAATAAATCCAGAAACCGCAGCTTCAAAGGCTTTTCCAATTCTTCAAGCTCTTTGAGGACTCTTTTAGAAGGAATTAGTTCAAAGGACAATTAGCTCACTTAGGACAGGACTGAAAAAAGTTCTTTTTCTGAAACAAATTTTCCCCTCTTGATGTCCTGCCTGATATGTTCCAGTTCATTAAGTTCTTTCTTGCTCAGCTTCACTTCAGGCACAAGCCTTTTCTCTATATGAGAAATCTTCTCCTCAATTCTTGAAATCTTTCTGTAAATGCTCTGAAGAACAGCGCTTTCGGACAACCAAATCACCTAACTAACTATATGGCAAAGAAATATAAAAAACCTACTACGCCATACACAATATGAGGAAATGACTTAAGTGGCTACAAAATTGAAAAGTGCAATCACCAAAAATAATTCATGATTCAAGTGCGTTAACCAGAAGCCCAAAGCACCAATTAAAAACCAAACGAGCCAAATTCTGTTCGGGCAATGATGAAGTGGCGACCTATTGACGCTATAGGTAGTATATAGTAACCTTTAAATAAAAGTTAGTGCACAGTAGTAACTATGTCAATGGATGATGCAAAGCTTGTAAAAATATATCTCGCAAGAATTGGCGAGTCACCAAAAATTCTTGATGCCAACAAATCCGACATATTGAAATATTACAACCAGCGCTCGAGCAATGGCATTGCTCTAGGAACCAACCGCTACGTACTTTTTATCCTCTGGCGCCTTGGAGAATTTTTGCAAAAGCCTTTCAGGGAATCTTCTGCAGATGAATTGATGGCTTTTTTCTGCGAACTCAAGCCAACTGTGAAAAACGGAGTTGCGGTTGAATCTTATTCGCCGAGAACTTTGTGGACTTACAAGGCCACGGTCAAGTCTTATTGGAAGTGGCTCTTTGGCATTGGCAAAAAATCCAGGGATTGCCCGAAGGCTGTTGAATGGATTGAGAGGAATGGCAAGTTGCTCAAGACGCATATTCCTAAGGATGTGCTGACAAAAGAGGAGGTTAATGAAGTGATTAAGGCCGCTTCAAGTTTGAGGGATAAGGCCCTGGCGGCAGTTTTGTTTGATACTGGTTTGCGTTGTGGGGAGCTTTTGAATATGCGCCGCAGCCAAATCAAGTTTTTTGAGGATTATGCTGAATTCGAAGCCAATGGAAAAACCGGCGAAAGGGGATGCATGATTGTTGAATCCGTGCCTTACCTAAAGGCATATTTGGATTGGATAGACAAGACTGGCGTTGCAAAAAAGGGCTTTGAAGACCACGTTTGGCTGAATCTAAACAAGAGTGGATGGACAAATAACTATGGCTCGAAGCCAAGAAATGCACTAGAAGAGAGGGGTACAGCGCTAAAGAGGGATGCGGTAAGCCTGATTTTGCAAAGGGCTGTAAAAAAGGCGAGGATAAATAAGAAGGTCTGGACCCACCTGATGAGGCACTCTTCAGCCACCTATTGGGCCCAATTCATGAATGAATCCGAAATGAGGATTAAATTCGGTTGGAGCAAAGAAAGCACCATGCCATCGGTATACATTAACCTTGATTATTCGAAAGTTAAGGAAAAGCAATTGAAAAAAGCTGGCATTTGGAAAGAGCCGGACACGAATGAAAAAGAAATGTTCAAAATCCGAGATTGCCCCTTCTGCTCAATGCACAACCCCTTTGATGCAGATTTTTGTGCCAGGTGTGGCAAGCCGATGAACGTTGCAAAAATCAAGGAATCCGAAAAGCAAATACAGACCCTTGAAACCATGCAGGCTCTAATATCTGAATTGAAAAGGCTTGAGGATAAGGGCTTTGATATTCAGCAATTGAATTCTTTCATGCAGGATTGGTCAAAAAACAAGGAAAAGAAGGCGGTCTACTAATGGGGCTCGACTTGGCTGATTTGCTGCTTGCGAGAAAAATTAGGAAAATTCTCCAAGAAAACAATGAAATACAAAAACAGCAACTTGAAGTCCTCGGGGAAATAAAAAATTGTTTGCAGAAATTAACTTTGAATCAAAAAGATTGACTACGTAAAAAATAGCCTTATGCTTGAGCCTGAAGCTATTTTCCAATCAAGCAAATGGTTCTCTTTGTTTCAACTGCCTTTCCCCCGACCACGATAACTTTGTTCCCATCGTCAACAGTGGGCCTGTCTTCATGCATGGGATTTTCGTAAGCGCCCCAGAGCTCGTGGAACTTTATGCCGTTGATTTGATTCACTTTTATCGTGTCTCCAAATTTGGCGTTTACCTCCACCATTGCATATCTGTTGGAGCTGAGCGAATCAAAGCCATAGGCTCCGGAGATTTTGCATTTTCCAGTGACGTTCATCTTGGATTCCTCCTGTATCAATCAGCGGCTCCCGGCTTATTTAAACATTTTTTGACCGCTTGTACGGCAAAGCAGTTAGGACACGCTTATAAGTTTCTGGAAAAGGATTGGATGTGATGAGCAAGGAAACCCCGTTTGATGGCCAGCCGGCGGAAGGCTTCAGCATAGAATTTGATACGGACGAGACAAAATTCACGCGGATTCTCGCTAAAGCAAAAATGGATTTGGACACTCCGCATGAACAGGCAATGTACGAACTTGGGTGCGGCACTTTTGACGGGAAAAAGTTCGTGGCAAACAACACGGGGGTTTTGCTTTTTGGGCGAAAACCCCAAGAACGCTTTCCACAAGCCTATGTTACCTGTGTGCGTTACCATGGCAACTCAATGGCAAAAATCATAGACAGGAAAGACCATTATGGCGATTTGTTCTCAATGGCAGACGAAGCCGAAGCCTTCGTGAAAAGGCACACACGCTTGGCATATCTCTTTGACGGGTTCAATAGGAGAAACATAGAAGAGTACCCATACGACGCAATAAAGGAAGCCATAATCAATGCCGTTTGCCATCGAGATTATGCAATCGAGAACAATATTTTTGTAAACGTCTTTGACGACAGGGTCGAAGTATTCTCCCCCGGCAGCATACCAAACAATCTCAACCTCAAGCAAGTTTATGGCAATAGCCACCCGCGTAACAGGCGCATACTCGAAGCATTCAGGAGAGCAGACTACGTTGAAAAACTCGGCAGCGGCTTAAAGCGCATGGACGAGCTCATGTTAATTCACGGTCTCAAAAAACCCGAGTACGAAACCAGCAAGGTGTTCTTCAAAATAATTTTTTATGGCCCTAAAGATAAAATTCTTGAACTTATAAAGCCTTCAAACGAACTTGACCTTAGGGACATAGGGTTAAATGAAAGGCAGGTCAAAACCCTTAATCTCCTCCAAAAACAAAAATTTATCACAAGCACGGAATACGCCCAAAAATTCAAGGTGAATGACAGGACCGCGCGGCGCGACCTAAGAAAATTGGTAGAAGTGGGATATGTAAAATCCACTGGTAAAAGTACCGCACTCAAGTACGGCCTTCACGAAACCCTACCGCTCTTGTCCGGCTCCCAATAAAATTGTCCATCAAATGTCCGGCACCAAAAGACGGACAGAGTGTCCGGCTCGACCCAAAAATGTCCGGCAAATGTCCGGCAAAAAAAGCCACAAATTATAGATATTTACCCAAAAAAGCCTGTTAACGCCCGCCATTCCAAAAATAAAGCAATTCAGAGTCAATTAATAGGTCAGGAAAGGCCACCGGAAAACGAAACACACTAAGCAAGGGCAAATCAGGCATGGTCACTCCCATAGAGTATAGGGCTTGAACCGAATTACTTTAAGGGATAGAGTTGGTATTAGCTGCTTTAATTTCTTGGGTCAAAATTTTTGCTGAACATTTTACAATCAGGTTGTGCCACTTTTGAATGTTTTCAAGTAATCGATTCATTACAGCGCCATGTTTATTTTTCCTTTTTCCAGGAAATGCGTCTCTGATTGCGTCCCACTCGGCAATTGGAGGCTGTTTATTCCGTGATTTTTTATAAGCTTCAATGAACGGGACAACCGTATTGTCAGGCAACCATGGCGGTCTCCCAACTCGGCCATTGTAGTGAACAAAACAGTTTCTGACTTCTTTTGCAAGTGTAAGTTCTAGGATGTTTTTATTGTCAATGTTCCACTTTTCAAGTAGCAGAACAACTTTTGGCCATTTAGCAACATTTGGATTTGCAGGTAAAGAAGCAATACGAACGAATTCTTCGAATATAGAAAAAATGTAAACTAAATGGGCATAACTCAAATGGTCATCTCTGGTGGTGCAAAATGCGTACATTTGTTTTGCGGTAATTTTCGCATTGCTTTTATAAAAAGCTGGCAAATGAAATGGTATTTTTGTTCCACCTTTTCCAATGTTTAAATATGCTGGATTCAAGTAGTTGTCGGCGAAACTCCAAAATACCACAAGTTCTGTTTTCCAACTTCTCTTTGACTCCTTTAGGCGCTTGAGGATATTTCTTAATTCAGCTATTTTATTTGAGTGAGTTGGCATGCACTAACTTTGCTGCCAAGCGTCTATAAATTTACCTTACGGTAATCAAGTTTTGTGGCAATAAATAAATTTGGTTTCCCCCCTTTCCCGTACCTATGGTCAAAGTAGGTTTATATAGGTCGTTGAGTGCGTGTTGTTTTAGTGAAAATCCATAGGAGGGATTTTTTATATGAAGAACAACATTGGAAAAATGGTTTCGGTTTTGGCGGCGGTGTTTCTTTTTTTGTCGCCGATAGTAATGGCGGATGCGGCTACGGATGCGATTCTTGCTCCGCTCAATAAGATAAAGGGCCTTGCGCAGGCGATTATCTCGGTTATTGCCGTGATAGTTATCCTGTTTGCCGGGGCAAAGTTCATGTTCTCGGGGGAGAATATGCAGGCGAGGGAGAACTCGAAGTCAATGCTAACCTATGCGGTTATTGGGTTGGTCATTGTTTGGGTTGCGCCTTTGCTCGTGAATTTCCTGACTTCAGCGCCAATAGGAGCATGAGGCTCTGAATTGGGCTTCGTTTTCCTTTTTTTGGAGAAAAAATTGGAATCGTTTTAGGTGGAGCCGTGAGGCTATCGGAGAGTTTTTTGTGGAAGAGATGTTTGATTTGCTTTATGCGGAGATGCGCGGGGATTTTTGCAGCAAGTGGCGCCCCAAGTCCGAGTGCGATATGGCTAGGGTGAATTATAGGCAGCGCCTTCCAAACGAAGTGATTTTGGAGACGGATTTTCCGGGGAAGGGAACGAATTTAGAAGCCATGAGCCGCGCTGCGAAGATTCTTTTTGAAAAAAACTTTTCTTTTAGGCTTTGGGATTCTGGTGGCAAGGGTTATCACCTTCACGTTTATTTTGACGTGAGATTGTCCAAGCGTTTGATTCGCGCGTGGGTTTGCGCCACTTTTCCGAAGCCTTTGGCTGATTCTTTTGATGATGCGAATTGGGGTGAAAAGAGGCTCATTGGCATGGAGAATAGGGCGCACAGGAAAACCGGGAACCTCAAGACGCTTGTTTTGGAGAAACTGCCCGAGGAATTGAACCATTTTCC
>CAZEBH010000053.1:0-9095 GCA_964510425.1 uncultured archaeon
TAAAGGAGAATTGGCATGAAATCCTTTATAACGGACAATAAATCGGGACAACACAGTATTTTTTTGAATGGCATAATATAGTCTTGGCAAAACCGGCCAAATCGTCTTTTTGTGCCGTTGAAACTTCAGGGTTTCACTGCTTAACTTCATCTTCCATAATCGAATTTATGCGCTTTCGTGCATCCATTTTTTTCAGGAAAGTTTCAACGCTCTTTGGAACAAGGCCAGCGAGGTTATCGCCTTTGGATATTTTTTTTCGCACTTTGGTTGAATCCAGTGCTCCGTGGTTGCTCACAAGTTTTTCTACCTTGTAGCCATCGGATTCGAAAAGCTCCTTTACTAATGGATTATTGGTGAATACAATATCGAATTTTGGGGAATAGCTTTTGATGCGCTGGCTCCATAGTGCATACTCTGAGATGTCATCCACAGCAATGATATAACATTTTCCAAAAAGCCCGTCCTCTTTAAGGGCTTCAGAAATCATTTCTATGCGCTCCCCTGCTGTGAAGGGGTTTTGCGCCTGGAATGATTCGCGCGCGCTCCCGACAATTATCACCATCTCCCCAACCTGCTTTAGTGCATTTTTAAGGGCGTTGTGGTGGCCCTGATGGTATGGCTGGAATCTCCCGACAATAAGGCCACGCTTGGTTTGCCCGCTCACTTTTTCACTTCCACAATATCCAAACTAAAATCCATTATTTCTGCCTTCTTGGTAAGTTCTCCCATTGAAATAATATCGGCTCCAAGCCCTGTATATTTCTTTAGGTTTGCGAGTGTGATGCCGCCGCTTAACTCGATTTTGCCAGTAAATCCATTTTTTCTGAGCTTTTGAATTGTTTTTTTTGCATCAAAAGGTTTGAAATTATCAAGCATTATAATGTAAGGATTTGAGAGAGCAACTTCAATTGCATCCTTTTCATTTTCAACCTCTATTTCAAATTTTGTGCCGGTCTGCATTGACCTTTGCGCCGCGGCTTTTGCCGAATTGAAAAACTTGAGGTGGTTGTCCTTGAGAAGAATCATATCCGCGAGGTTATTGCGATGGGTCCAGCATCCGGCAACTTTTGCCGCTTTCTTGTCAAGCAACTGAAAGCCAGGGGAAGTCTTTCTGGTAACGGCAACTGTTTCCTTGATTGCGATTTTTTTTGCGCGCGAGCAAAGGGCTGCAACCCCGCTCATCCTGCCCAAAATATTGAGGCACACCCTTTCAGCCTGCAGAATTTTTCCATTTTGCCCTGAAATTTCGAGTATGATTTCCCCGCGGCTGCAACTCTCGCCATCTTTTTTTGCTGTTCTCACAGTGCATCCAAGTTTTTTTAGGATAAATGATATCTCCTCAATGCCGGCTATTGTGCAAGCCTCATTTGCTTTAATTATTGCGCGGCATCCCTTTGAAGGTGTGATTGCAGTGGACACATCCCCCTGTGCCACATCCTCTTTCAAATAGCCCATGAGCCGCTCTTCAATTTCAAAACCCAGCATTATTGCCTATTGCCCCAATGAGTTAATTAAAGATTCTTTTTGTCTCTGAAAACCTTTAACTACCTAATCGTGCAATTCTATTTATCCATTAGTGGTCAGGTATTTGAAATTTATAGGTGAAAGGGTGGAACACAAAAAAAAGCTCAAAGGCACATTCAAGCTAAAGGAAGGCTTTGCCCAGATGCTAAAGGGCGGGGTAATAATGGATGTTGTGGATGCCAAACAGGCAAAAACTGCAGAGAAAGCCGGCGCGTGCGCTGTAATGGCGCTTGAGCGCGTTCCCTCGGATATCCGCGCCATGGGAGGGGTTGCGCGCATGGCAAACCCGAAAAAAATCAAGGGGATAATGGGCGCGGTTTCGATTCCTGTTATGGCAAAGTGCAGAATAGGCCATTTTGCAGAAGCGCAAATCCTCCAGGAACTGGGCGTGGATTTTATTGATGAGAGTGAGGTTCTAACCCCTGCGGATTCCCAGTTCCATATTGACAAAAGAAAATTTACAGTTCCATTTGTTTGCGGCTGCAGGGATTTGGGCGAAGCGCTCCGAAGAATTCATGAGGGCGCTGCAATGATTCGCACCAAAGGTGAAGCCGGCACTGGCAATGTGATTGAAGCCGTGCGCCATGCAAGAACTGTTGCACACGAAATTTCCAACCTTGAATACCTAAATGAAGTAAAGCTTGAGGCAAAGGCAGCCGAGTACAAGGTTCCGCTAGAACTTGTCAAAAAAGTGGTTCACCACAAGCGCTTGCCAATTGTAAATTTTGCGGCAGGCGGAATTGCAACACCGGCCGATGCCGCACTTATGATGCAGCTTGGTGTTGATGGCGTGTTTGTCGGTTCGGGTATTTTCAAATCCGCAAATCCAGCAAAAACCGCGCATGCAATTGTGCAGGCAACGGTGCACTACAATGACCCAAAAATTCTTGCAAAAGTTTCTACTGGCCTTGGCGAACCCATGAAAGGCATTGAGATTTCAAGGCTTGAAACAAGGCTGCAGGGCCGTGGGTGGTAGTGTGTGCCGCATCGTAAACCAATCTCTAGAAAAATTCCCGTAAAATTTGTTGGCTCCGAGGCAATCGGGGCAGAAACTTCAGCAACCCATTCTTTCTCAAAGCCATATATTTTCCGCCCACAAAAAAAGATTTGGAATCCCAATGTGGAAGAAACAATTGCCTACTTTCCACACAAGGACAAGCATATTGAAGTGACAACTAAAGGCATTTTTGTGACAACAGTCGGTAAACTTAGTAGGGAGCTACTTTCAAACAATGTTTTAATTTCTAATCCAAAAAAATTGCCAGGCCAAGAATTAGCCTATGAAACATTTGGCAAAAGAGTGCTCAAATCAATTGACCAGAAAGTTTATTCGCTTGCAGATATTGCTGGTAAATTTGCCTACGGTTTTAAAGATATCAAATATTCGGAAACCGGGCATTATGCTGTTTTGGTTTTTGCCGATTCCGGCTTTCTGATGGTAGGAAACTCAACATTAATACGAATCAGTTGATTGGGCGGTGTTGATATGAATCACATTACCGGCGTTCTTGCATTGCAAGGGGATTTTGCAGAGCATATTTCTCTTCTGCGTGCCCATGGTCATGGTGCAATCGAAGTTCGAAATATTTTGGATTTGAAAAAATGCTCTGCACTCATAATTCCCGGCGGTGAGAGTACTACAATTGCTCATTTGATGCAAACTTCTAGCCTTGACCTTGAAATTAAAAAGTGCGTTCGTGCAGGAATGCCATTTTATGGAACATGTGCCGGCGCAATAGTTGCCGCAAAAAAAGTTCTTGGCGAGAAGAGGTTCAGGCCACTTGGGCTAATTGACATTGAAATCAAAAGAAATGATTACGGCGGGCAGATAGATTCATTCGAGGCGCAAGTTGATGTAAAAGGGGCGGGGGAAGTTAATGGTATTTTTATACGCGCGCCTGTAATAAAAAAAATTGGCAAGGGCATCGAGGTCCTTGCGCGGCTTCATGGAAAACCCGTGCTTGTGAAACAAAAAAACGTTATTGTGGGCACGTTCCACCCGGAAACCGAAAAGAATTTTTTTGTGCACAAGATGCTTCTTGAAATGTCAAGATAAACCGCAATTATTCTTTGCGATTCCTTTCAGCTTTTTTTCTTGCTATTTCCACTTCATATTTTGGCCGGGCAAACTCCTGTTCTGCGTGTGTCAGGCCACATAATAGAATTCCCTTTCCAGCCATTATTACTGCTGCGAGGCTTCCGTTTGGCATTTTTGCTATTTCCAGCGGGCCTGGCAATGTAGCAATAATTGTGTGGTAATTGAATGAATTTGAAATTAGTGAGTCTGCATTTGTTTTCCAGCCTGTTTGTCTGTATTCCTTTGGCAGTTGCACTTTTGATGGGTCAACTAAAACCCTCGTTGCAATCTGGCGTGTTGAACCAATAATTTCCGATTCAGCCTGGTCTTCTTCGATTTTCATTTTTCTGAGCCTCTCTATTGTTTGCTGCAATTTTGAGTATACATTTTTTGTTTCCCCTTTCTCGGTAATTTTTTGGGTAAAAAGCTGGTTTGCGGTAAAGCGCCCGTGTTTTTCATAAACTTTTCTCAAAAGCGCTTCATTGCTTGAAAGCGCAAGCCATCCGGGAAATTTGGTTTTTGTTGTCAAGAAATTTTCCGCTCCCTCAAGCTGTGCAGGGCTTGTAAAAAAGTGCAGGATATGCCTTCGTGCACGAATTGCATTAATGACCGTTTCTGCAGTTGGCGTTTTTTCGAGCCAGAGCATGGGCCATATTGCTTTTGCATTGAGGTTGAGCGTTTGCATAACTTCATCCCTGGCATCTGCCCTTAGTTTATGTTCGGCAGAGAAGCTTTCCGGGTTTAATGCCCTGAAAACTTCAATAATCATTTCCGGATACGCTTTTTTTCCGATTTCATTTGCAAGCCGCCCGTTACTTATCTGGCAAATAATATCCTGCATGTGAATGGAGTGTGATGTTTCAAATGGCTGGTCAAAACACAGTTTCATATATCCGCGTTCCCTGTGCCTTGTGTCTTTACTATAAGGCTGCCTGGATTTTGGGGCTAAATTTTCTTTTGCCAGCATGCGTGCAATCTGTTCATGTGCCTGCATGCTTTTGCTCTGCGACCTTGCAATATGCCTGTGCTGAATTGACGTTTGAATGCCCTTTGCGCGGAGCGTTGAAATGGGCTTGGGTATTTTTGGCATAAATCAGTTCCTTGCTGTAAACTGGTAATGTTTCGACGATTAATAAACCTTTCTTGCTTTGTTAATTTCAAATGCAGAGCACAAGAATTTTTGAGCGCAGTGCAAAATATCTGATTGCAGCAACGCGCGGCGGCCCTATGCGCGCGATGATAATGCGGTCTCTTTTGCAAAAGCCGCAGAACCCAAACCAGCTTGCGGAAAAATTTGGTGTTGACTACAAAACCATAACGCATCACATCGGGGTGCTGCTCAAAATGCACTGGGTAACAACAAACTCGCAAAAGTACAATGAGCTGTTTTTCCCGACCTTTACTGTTGAGGAGAAAGTGGTTTTTGAGAAAATTTCGCGTGAAGTTGGGAAAAAGCTTTAAAACTGGAAATGGGGTGTGTTATGTCATGGAACTTGCAATAATACTCGAAGCCATAAATTCGCTGCTTTTGCTCACTCTTTTGTACGTATACTTTGGAAACTATCGGCAGATGCGCAGCAATTTTACGCTTGGCTTAATTGTTTTTGCAGCCTTTTTGCTTTTGCAAAACCTTGTTGCGCTATATTTCCACCTCATGATGGTTGATTATTATTCAGGTGCTGTGATGCAGCACGCACTTGTGCTAAACAGCCTGCAGACAATAGCGCTTGTGGTTCTCAATTATGTCACGTGGAAAGAGTGACTTTGTTGCTCAAACTGGAAAAAAGCTTTTAAAGGCCAGAAACAAAGATGCATAAACAATTCTTGTTGGAGGGGTTTGCAGATGGTTTCAAAAATTGGTTTTATTGGAGTGGCGTTTCTCTGTGTAATCCTGCTTCTTTCCGGCTGTGCAACAAATAAGTCTGCCCAGACTCCGGCGATTGCTGATGATTCTGCATTAGTTGCAAATGAAAAAATGGCAAAAGAAGATGCGGCGGAAAAAACTGCTATGGCGGAAAAGGAAGCAACGGCAGGTAAAGACGCAATAGCAAAAGATAACTCATTCTATAAGCCATTTTCAAAATCTGAATACGATGCGGCAATTGCATCACAAAAAATAATTTTCCTTGAGTTCTATGCCAACTGGTGCCCTTCCTGCGCCGCGCAAAAGCCAATAAATGAGGGCGCTTTTGCAAGTGCCCAAATTCCTAAAAACGTTGCGGGCTTTCAGGTAAACTACAAGGACTCGGATACTGATGCCGATGAAGTAGTCCTTGCAAAACAGTTTGGAATAACCTATCAGCATACGCGCGTTGTATTGAAGGTTGATGGTTCGGTTTCTGGCAAATCAACGGGAAATATTGGCGAAGAGCAAATACTAGCCATGCTAACTGCGGCGGGTGCTTAAAATAATTGGGACGCGCGCAAAAATAGTTTTAAGCAGCATTTTTTTCGTGCTGGGTTTTTCAGTAGTTTTTACAATACTCGGAGTGCTATTGCAGGGCATACTTTCTGGCATTGCCTATGGCATCAGGGAATATCTTGGCTATCTTGGCGGCGCGGTGATAATTTTCTTTGGGCTTCTGATGATGGGCGTTCTGAAAGTTGATTATCTGATGGGTGAACACAGGCTGACTGTGAAAAAGACAAATTATCAGTACTTTAGCTCATTTCTGTTCGGGTCGGCTTTTGCGGTTGGCTGGACACCGTGTGTCGGGGCTGTACTTGGCTCTGTTCTAACACTTGCAGTAACGCGTCCGGAAATTGCACTGCCATTGATGCTCTCCTATTCTCTTGGGCTTGGCGTGCCGTTTATTGTTGCCGCAATTTTTATTTCCCAATCAACATCTGCTATTAGAAAAATCAGGCCGCTGCTCAAATGGTTCAATCTCTTTTTTGGCGGCCTTTTGGTCGTGCTTGGCCTGCTTGTTGCAAGCGGCACCCTGAACATTCTCGCTAATTTTGTTCCTGTCCTGGATATTTTCTTCACGGGGGCAGGGGAAGCAGGAGTGATGTCGGGCGACCCTACAATTCTGATAACTTTTTTAGGCGGGCTTGTTTCTTTTTTTAGCCCCTGCATTCTCCCGCTGGTGCCCGCGTATCTGACATTTATTGCCAGCACAACTTTTAAGGAAGTTGAACAAGAGCAAAATTCAAAGTGATTGGAATGGTTTTTGCAGAAAAGTTTTTGAAGCCAAATAACCCGCTGCTGGTTGCTGCAGTTCTGCTTATAATTTTTATCGGATTTATTTTTTTGCTCTCGCTAAAAGTCCCGGCGCAGATATCGCAGGTAACCGACTCGAATGTCCTGCTTCCGCAAGCCCCTCTCAAGGATGGTTTTGTGTTTGCCCCTGAACTTGCAGGAATTAGCGGCTACATCAATACTCCCCAGCAGAGGGGCACAACAATAGCTTCTCTCAAGGGCAAAGTGGTGCTTGTTGATTTCTGGACCTATACCTGCATCAATTGCATCCGCACCATTCCATACCTCAATTCCTGGCATGAAAAGTATGCAGACAAGGGGCTTGTGATAATTGGCGTGCATACCCCGGAATTTGAATTTGAAAAAGACACTGTAAATGTACGGGCTGCAGTTGAAAAATACGGCATAAAATATCCTGTTGTGCAGGACAATGATTATGCAACATGGAATGCATTTGGCAACCACTACTGGCCGCACAAATTCTTAATTGATTCTGAAGGTTACATCCGCTATGACCACATCGGCGAGGGCGGTTATGATGAAACGGAGCAGCAGATAGTGGAGCTGCTTAAGGAAAGGGACCAGAGCGTGCAGATGGGTTATGCAAAAGTCATTCCCGGTGAAACCGATTTCGCCAAAATAGGAACACCAGAACTATACCTCGGCTACCAGTTCGCGAGGCAGGGCATTGGAAACTCCGAAGGCCTAAAGCCAGAGGAGACAGTTGGCTACAAATTGCCAAATTCGTTCGAGCCGAATGTGGTTTATCTTGAAGGGCAGTGGAAAAACAACAGTGATAATGTCGAATTGGTTTCTGAAACCGGCAGGGTCGCGCTGGTTTTCACCGCAAAGAATGTGAATATTGTTGCCGGCAGTTCGGCAAATGCGAGCGCGGTAATTCTTGAGCTTGATGGCGCGCCAATTCCGGCTTCATCTTTCGGAACTGATGCCTCGATGGATTCTGTGCGGGGTGGGGTTGCGGTAAGCAGCCAGAGGCTCTACAACATCGTTTCTCTTCCGGCTTATGCCAAGGAAAAGAAGCTGATTTTTACGGTGAATGGTAAGGGGTTCAGGTTCTACACTTTTACATTTGGCTAGTTTTTTGCCTTGTTACAACAAGGCTCCAGTTCGGTGTCGAATCTATTAAACGCTGATCCCTTTCAGCGTGGAATTTGGATTCAAAGCCTTGCTTTTTGAGTGCGTTCCGGATTCCTTCAAAATAGGTTAATGTGTCAATTCCGGCCCTTTTTGGTTTTGAAGAAAGCCCGCCTTTAATCGAATATTCGTCCGTTTCAAAGCCAAATGTTATGAAAAGGAATCCGTGTTCGCCAAGCGAGTGGGCGAGCTTTAGCACATGGTTTTTCCTGATTTCCGGCAAAGTGTAGTTTACCGAGCCCGTAATTGAAAAAATTACGTCTGCTCCTATTTCAGGTTTCTTGAACTCTGCAGCGCCTGTTTCAATCCTGTCAATGAACCCATGCTTTTTATAGAAATCAAGGAAATAATTGCTCTTTAGTGTCATTGCGACTGTAATGCACGGAATCCCGTATTTCAATAAAATTTCTTTTAAGGTTGATAACAAGAAGCCATTTCCCGCCCCATCGTCAACAATTTTAAGCGGTGCCCTTTTTTTTTGATAAATCGATTTTAGGTCTGAAATAAGTTTACGTCCAGTGCACTCCTTATAGAAATTTGCATATTCATTATATTTGCGATTTTCATTCCACTTCATATCCTTAAGGCGCCTGAAATGTGCCTTTAGTTTCGGTCGCAATGCTTTCATTGCCTCCGTCACTTTTTTCCAATGCGCCGTTGCGGCATCCGTTCTTTTGTTTTTCAAGGTACCTAGGCCCCTTTTGCAATCCTTTTCAGGTTCATCTCGCTTAGGGCAATTTCGGGAGCAACTATTGTCTCTTCCTGTCCCCATGCAAGAATTGCTTTCTGCTTTTTTCCGATTCCCGTGATATTTCTCATGAAATTATCAAAGCTATCAAGTACGCGCATGGTATTGGGGGTAAGGGCGGCAACAATTTCCCCATTTTCAATAATATAAGAATCTCCCCGGATAGTTCCGGTATAGTCAGGGCTGGCATAGCCATTCACGGGGTATGTGTACCACATCCTGCCGACATAAATCCCGTTTTTTACTTCCTGCAAAAGTTCCTCTTGTGAATGATTGCCTTTTGCAATGACAATATTTGTCCCGTGTATTCCCACATCAGAGCCATAGCATCTCTGCGTCCCTCCGCGAAATCCGTGCAATGGGGGAAATTTTTTCCACTCGGGCTTTTT
>CAZEBH010000054.1:0-8778 GCA_964510425.1 uncultured archaeon
ATTTGCCCGATGCAAGTTTTGCAGGCCAGCAGGAAACATACCTGAACATTCGCGGGCAGGACGATCTGCTCATAGCGTGCCGCAAATGCTTTGCCTCGCTTTTCACCAACCGCGCCATATCTTATCGTGAGGACAAGAACTTTGACCACTTCTCAATTGCCCTTTCAATCGGCGTTCAGAAAATGGTGCGCTCGGATGTCGGGTGCTCGGGAGTGATGTTTACAATCGACACCGAAACCGGTTTTGACAAAATAGTGCTAATCAACGGGGCATGGGGTCTTGGCGAGAGTGTTGTTCAGGGCGCTGTGAATCCTGACCAGTTCATTATTTTCAAGCCAACGCTTGAGAAGGGCTTCAAGCCGATTATCGGCAAAAAACTCGGGGAAAAAGCAATCAAGGTTATCTACTCCCATGAAGGGAACAAATCAATAAAGACCGTGAACACGCACGGGAGTGAGCGTGCAAAATTCACTCTCAGTGAAAACGAAATTCTCCAGCTCGCCAAGTGGGCTATACTGGTTGAGAAGCATTACTCGCAAAAGCGCGGCAGGTACACCCCGATGGATATGGAGTGGGCAAAGGATGGAAAAACAGGCGAACTCTTTATTGTGCAGGCGCGTCCTGAAACTGTGCAGAGCCAGAAGAACAAAAACATTCTGGAAAAATACCATCTCAAATCCCGTGGCAAAGTGCTAATTGAGGGTGAGGCTGTCGGGGAAAAGATTGGATCCGGAGTTGCGCATGTGATTCGCGATGTTTCAAAAATCAGCGAATTCCAGAAAGGCGAAATTCTTGTAACTGACACAACCGACCCGGATTGGGAGCCAATAATGAAAATCGCATCCGCAATTGTAACCGAGCGCGGAGGGAGAACATCCCATGCCGCGATTGTTTCGCGCGAACTTGGAATTCCGGCGGTAGTTGGCACAGGAAATGCCACTGAAAAAATAATAAATGGAAAACCAGTAACTGTTGTCTGTTCCGAAGGCGAAAAAGGATTTGTCTTTGAAGGGATACAGAAGTTCGAAATCAAAAAAACCAACATCGCAAAGCTCCCCGGCACGCACACGCGCATAATGATGAATGTGGGGGACCCTATGCAGGCATTCGAATTTGCATCAATTCCAAATGACGGAGTCGGACTTGTGCGCGAGGAATTTATTGTAAATTCATACATTAAAATACACCCAAATGCCCTGCTTCATTTTGACAAGCTAAAGGATGAAAAGGCAAAAAGTGAAATTCAAAGGCTTACAAGCGGCTACAAAAGCAAAACCCAGTTCTATATTGATAAACTCGCAGAGGGGGTTGCAATGATTGCAGCGGCTTTCTACCCGCACCCTGTGATACTGCGCTTTTCGGATTTTAAGACAAATGAATATGCGAATTTAATTGGCGGAACGCAGTTCGAGCCAAAGGAAGAGAACCCGATGATTGGCTGGAGAGGCGCTTCAAGATACTACGATCCGAATTTTAGGGACGCATTCGGCCTTGAGTGTGAGGCAATCAAAAAAGTGCGCGATGTGATGGGTCTTGCGAATTTGAAAGTGATGGTTCCATTCTGCCGCACACCTGAAGAGGGCAAAAAGGTCATTTTGGAAATGCGAAAGAACGGGCTCAGGCAGGGGGAGAACGGACTTGAAGTTTATGTGATGTGTGAAATTCCGTCAAATGTAATCCTCGCTGAAGAGTTTTGCAAAGTGTTTGACGGCTTTTCAATCGGAAGCAATGATCTCACGCAGCTAACTCTTGGTCTTGACCGGGATTCAGGAATTGTTACGCATATTGCAAACGAAAAAAACGAGGCGGTAAAGCGCCTGATTTCGCAGGTGATAAAGGTTGCAAAAGCGCACAAGCGCAAGATTGGGATTTGCGGGCAGGCACCTTCGGACTTTCCGGATTTTGCCGAATTTTTGGTCGAGCAGGGGATTGATTCGATTTCGCTAAATCCCGATACTGTGCTAAAGACAAGGCAGATAATTGCGAAGAAGGAGAAGGCTCTAAAGAGAAAGTGATTACATGCCGAATGTTTGGCCTACTACTAAAGACGGATTATCTTACGATTTTAGTGCGATTGAAGATGAAAAATTAAGGCATGAACTACTAGATTTAAGAGGAAGAATAAATGGAGCCATGGTTTTGTTAAGGAATCCTAAAATGTATGCGGGTGTTTATCTCGGTTACAATCCTGCTGACAACCTTTCTCGCGATTATACAAAATTAGCGATTTCTGTTATTGATGATTGTAAACGTCTTGTTGAATTGGAGTATCCAATTTCATTGAATTTCCGAAGGGTGCCTGCGCCTGTGCAGCAACTGATGCTGGAGCATGCAAGAAAAATAGGTTTGATTGGGAAAATGCAATTACCAAATTTGCCAAAAAAACTTCTCAAGCAGGTGAAGCGTACAAAAGTAAAAAGATTAAAAATCAGATAATCGCATTTCTTTAAATTTCCACTCCAGCGCTACGCGTTTTTTCCTACGTTTTAAAAGTGGTGGGTTGGAGGTTTGTTGGGGAGGGGTTGGTGGTGTTTTATATTTGTCCTTCAAGGAAATTGCCGTTTCTTTTTTTTAGCCTGAATTTTTGTGCCATTTTCCAGTAGAATGATTCGATTTTTTTGGGTTCTTTTGCAAACTGGATAATCGGGTTTTTTCTTGGGTCTTGTAATCTCATTGTTGTGAATCCGAGTGTTTTTGCGTGGTCTTTGAGGGTCGTGTATAGCAGAATTGGGCATTCTTTTTGCATCATTCTGTCTTCGTTATCTTTTGGTTTGTTGTCTGTAAGCCTATGGGTTTGGATATCAATCATTGTGACTATTTTTTCCCCGTTTTCTTCGAATATGGCGAATGAAATGAAGCCCATTGGCTGTGTAGTGTTTTTTTCTCTGAGTTCTATGCTAAATGGGGCGCCTCTGATGTGTTCGTGTGTTGGGTCGGAGTCCACGTAAATCAGGTATTGTTTGTTGAGCGGAAGGCCCCAGAGTTGTTGTAGTACTGTCGGTTTGAAGGTGCGTATAAACGGTTTTATTATTTGCAGGTAGTTTTTACTATTCGGGAATTGGCGTGTCTTGTGTCTAATCAAAACAATGCCGTTCTCAATAATTTGTCGGCTATTTTTTAGAGGGGCGGTGCCGACTCCTTCATATTCTTTTATTGCCTCTGCGGGGTCTCGCCCTTCGGCTCTGGCTCCCCGGATTCTTGACTTTATTTCTATCACGCCATAACGCTGGACTTTCTCAACCAAAGACTCGCTGAACGCTACTCCCTGTAAATTTAGGGCTTCTCTAACCGCTCGAGTCCCATAACAACCAATAAGATAAACCGCCCTGCCCCTAGGGACTTTTTTGGTCTCAAGTTTTTGTACAAGTCCCGCCAGTTTTTTATGCGGGACATAAGTAGACAATTCCCAAAACTTTCTAATCGTAGCTGTATTCCCTGCAAAAAAAGACCTAACAGAACCTTTACCCAATCTGGTCATTATCGCGCCTAATCTAAATACCGATTCTGATAAGATAAACATTTTGGTAAACAAAAACGCTGAACTTTCTCGGTACTCCTTTCACCTCCAGTTCCTTGTTTTTTCCTACGCCCCCGCTTTACCAATCTTAAATCCTTCTCTTTATCCGAATGTCAGGATTTTGTCTGATTCTTCGACGAGTTTGAGAAGGTCTTTCATTGTTGAAATTGGGCAGGTGGTCGTGCTTTCTTTTTGTCTTGATTTGAGGCAGGTTCCGCAGGCTAGTATTTTCCCTTTGTTTTCAATGAATGAATCAACCTGTTCTTTTACGTTATATTTTTCGTCTTTGGTGTCCTCAATTTCGACGCCTTCGTTTATCAGGAAAACTTTTACTTCGTGGTTTGCTTTGAGTGAAGTTATTCCGAATCTGAATGCGTTCCATGCGGGTTCAGGTTTTTTTGTCCCCAAAACTATTCCGAATTTCATTTTTTGCCACCCGTGACTATTTTTTGCTTGGTTTCAATTTGTTCCAGCAGTACATCCCTGATGAGGTTGCATGCTTTGACCATTTTCCGGAAAGCTATTTTGTAGTAGAGGGTTGTTCCCTCTCTCCTGCTTGTGACAACGCCTTTTTGCCTCAGTATTGCCAGGTGCTGGGATAGATTTGCCTGCCTGAAGCCGGAATCCTTAATAAGTTCCGAAACGGATTTTTCCCCATCTCCAAGCAGATAAAGAATTTTCAAGCGCTTTGCATCAGAGAGGGTTTTGCATAGCTCGGCGTGCAAACCAAACAAGGTATCATTCATATATTCATATATACGAATATTAAGATATTTAAACTTAACGAATAAAACAGGTAAAATAGCTTTCAGTCCGCTTTTCCTCACCCCTCGCCAATCCATTTTTCCCAAGTCCGTTTTTATCTGCAACTTTTTGAAATGCGGCAGCCATCTCCGGGCCTGTATGAAGCCCGTTGATGCATACAAACCAGATGCGTTGAACTCTTGAGGTACGATTTTTCAAGTAATAAAATTGGGCCTGGCAGGAATCGAACCTGCTGCTTCATCGACTGTGAACCCACAAACTTTTGCTTAGTGAATTTGTCAACGATGCGGTCTACCAATGGCCTACAAGCCCGTATTTCAAGAATTAGCCCTGGAAACTATTTAAAATGTGAGTATGGGATTTAGCCCTGCTTCTTCTTCGTGGCCCTTTTCTCCTTCATGGCAAATTTTGCCACCGCAAAAACAACAATTGCAATTACCAAAAAATTCAAAAGTTCGCCAGTAAATGCCCCGATTCCAAGTACAATGGGCCCGATTGCAAGAGTTGCGCTTTTCCATGCCCCGCCCGGAATAAATGGGGTTACTGTCGGCATTATGATATTTTCAACAAGCGATTTTACAAGTGTGGTTGATGCAAATCCCATGATAAATGCTATTGCAAGGCCCCCAACCTTATGTTCCTCAATGAACCGGACAAATTCATGTAAAATGTTATTTTTGTTAACTTCTGCCATTTTTCACACCTATTCTATTACCATTATTTTGTTTATTCTTTCAAATATTTTTTTGCCATGTGCAAATATGCGCCTTAATTCATATTAATCCTTTTGTCACTGCGCAGGAAAGTGTATCAGTAGCCTGCTCTTTTAGTTTTATTTTTGGAACTTTGCCGGTAGCAAGGATTTTTTCCATCTGCCTGCACGTCGCGCAAAGTTCTGAATTTGCAGGTTCGCCGCATTTGGCGCATTCAAACACTTGGACGTTGCTCTTCTTTTCTGATTCTATAAGTATGGGCTTAAGGTTTCTGAAAGATGCCATTATCCCGTGTTTTGTTCCGGGCAGTGAGTTCTCCAGTTCATTTAGCATTTTGCGGTACTGGTTTCGCTTCGCCATCCATGAGTGCGGGCAGCACTCGGCGCTGTAGTGCTCTATCCCATTGAGTGCCGCGTAGGCAATGATTTCCTTTTCCGGCGTGTCATAAAGGGGCTTAATTCTTGGCACCGTGCCTTTCAGCCTGAGTTTTCCTGCCAGCTCTCCAAGCCTTGCAAGCCTTGCAAAATCGTTCGAGAAAAAACTCATGAGAATGCTCTGGCATTCATCATCCATGTTATGCCCCGTGGCAAGCTTATCTGCCTTTATCTGCGCGCCTTTTTTGCTTAGCACTTGGCGCCTGAAAACTCCGCAGTAGCTGCATGCCGCTCCGCCAAGATTTCCGCCATGTATCTGCTCTCCGACCTGCGCTGTTGTCACACCGAGTTCCTGTTCAAATTTTGCGATGTGGTATTTGATTCCGTTATGTTCGCAGTATTTGATTCCAAATTCCATTGACTTGTCCCTGTAGCCCTCTATGCCTTCATCAATCATTATCGCCTCGATTTTATTGAGGCCGGTTTGCCCAAAGATTTTGTAAAGAAGATGAAGCGTAACCATCGAGTCCTTGCCGCCCGAAACCCCCACTGCAATTTTCTCTCCATATTCTATTAGCCTGTTTGTGCGGATGGTTTTGCGAATGCGGTTCTCAAAGAATTCATTGAAGTGTCCGGCGCAGAAATTGTGCGGGCCGTAGGGCAGGATGATTTTTGCTTCAGAATTGCACTTGTCACAGCCCCCTGACACGCCGGGTTTTATTTTTAACTCCGCCATGCTAAACTTCTACTCCAAAAGGTTAAAATTCCCCAAGCTCCTTTTATTTTTTTTGGGGTCCTGCGAAAATACAGTGCCGTTATGTTGGCAAAGCGCGCCAAGGAAACGGGCCTATAAGGCATTGCAATATTTTTATCTGTTTGGGAAAGTTATCTTTATATTCCTTCCCCAGCAGAACTTAGTGTTCAATTGCCCTCTTTTTAATGTTTTAAAGTGGTTTTAATGAGTTTTGCAAAGCAGGTTACAAATACGCTCCAGATGGAGTACTCAAAATCCAAATCAAAAGACTACAATTACTCTGCCCTGTTTCGGGACAAGGTTTTTGTGCAAAGGAACAGGGAAGCCGCGGTTATCAGGGTTGAAAGGCCATCAAATCTCCCGCGCGCAAGAGCACTTGGTTACAAGGCAAAACCGGGATTTTTGATTGTGCAGGTCCGAATAAGAAAAGGCTCAGGGCTGCATCGTAGGCCTGCAAGGGGCAGAAGGCCTAAACGAATGGGCGTAACAAAGCTCACGCGCAGGGCTTCAAAGCAGTCAATTGCTGAAAGAAGGGCAGGCGAGAAGTTCCCGAACTGCGAAGTAATAAACTCCTACTGGATAGGGGAGGACGGAAAGAACACTTATTTTGAGTCAATTTTAATTGACCGCAGCCATCCAAGCGTTTTGGCAGATAAGGACCGCAACTGGGTATCTTCGCCAAAGCATACCCGAAGGGCTGAGCGCGGGCTAACTTCATCTGGTAAAAAGGGGCGCGGACAAATAAAGGGCAAGGGCCATGAGAAGAATTTCCCAAGCCTGCGCGCACACAACCGCACCGCAAAGTAAACGCATTTTAACCACTACTTCCATTAGTTTATTTTATGCCATTAAACCTTGTAGCGTATTCTGCGCTTGAAAAAATCAAGGGTCAAAATCAAATAATGCCAGATGACAATTTGCTCATTGCCTCGCCCGCAGGCCAATTAAAAGCCAAAATAGATTTTCCCGCGCAACACCCTGGCGCGAAATTTTACTTCTGTGCGGCTATTTCAAAAAATGACAGCGCCGCTCTCCAGAAGGCGCGCAGGGAATCAGACTTTGTTGCAGTTACCGGTCTCTCACCAGAACTTTGCGCATGGGCCGCGAATGCAAAGGGCGTTGATTTGCTCCTTCAGCCCTTTAATTCAGAAAAGTGCTTTCTTGATTTGCAGACCGCAAATGTCTTGCGGGACAACAATGTTTTTGTCGCAATTTTGTTCAGTGATTTTTTGGAGTCCGAGGGCTTTCGTCTCTCACAGCTCATGAAAAATGCTGCAATGTGCGTAAAGATTTGCGCCAATGCAAAAGTGAAGCTGCTTTTTTTCAGCGGCGCAAAAAATGAAATGCAGATGCGCGCATCAAAAGACCTTGCCTCATTTGCCGTGCTTCTTGGGATGAAAAAAGAAAACGCGCTTCAGGCTGTGCGGGGTAGCCAGTCAGATTTTTTGGGGCGTATAAAATGAAACTGCCCTCAATTGAAGAGTGCCTTTCTTTGGAAGTAAAATATGGGGTGCCTGAAAATGTAAGGCTCCATTCCAGTGCTGTTCGCAGTGTTGCAAATTATCTTGCGCAAAATATTTCCATGCATGGCTACTTTGTTGATTTGGATTGCGTTGACAAGGCCGCGCTTTTGCACGATTGCCTGAAATTTTATTGCATAAAGAACAAGTGCAGGCACGCAATAGAGGCCGGGAAAGTTCTTGCAAAAATGGGTTTTGAAGAGTTTGGCAAAATTTTAAGGCAGCATGGTCTTGAGGAAGTTTTGAAATTCAATGCGTCAACTTCTCTTGAGGCTAAAATTGTCTGGTATGCCGATAAGAGGGTGAACCATGGCAGTGTGGTTTCCATGCGAACGCGGTATGAATATTTCAGGGGGCAATACGGCTCCAAGAGCCAGCAGAAAATGCAGGAGATAATATCCACAGAAAAGGCGGCTTATGCTCTTGAAAAGGAGCTTGTGGAAATGGCGGGTCTTGGAGAGGATTTTTTAGGGGGCACGGAGTGAATTGCCATGGCTTCAAAAAAGAAATCCCTAAATCCAATCCCGAGCACTTTGCGCGGCAAGAAGAGGTATGTAAAGTTCACCCTTATTTGCAGGAATTCCCTTTCCGAAAAGGATGTCTGGTCTGCAATTTCTGGCACGTTCGCAAGGCTCTTTGGCGCCTCCGGCATTGCTTCACAGAGGCTCTGGCTCATAAAATGGTTCCCGCAATCAAATGAGGGAATTGTCAGATGTGCCCTAGCAGAAGAGGAGAATGTGAAAGCGGGGTTTTTGTTTGTGCAAAAGGTTGGCACGGAGAACGTGATTCCTTTTATTGTCAAGGTTTCAGGGTCGGTAAAAAAGCTGAAATGAAACAGTAGTTCCCATAATGCATTTAAAGTTTTTTCGTTAAATGACGTAATACGGGGTTGTGCATTCAAAATACTTATATTTCTATAGGCTATAGTCTATAATATGACAACGACAATTCAAGTGGCTGACACAACTATGCAAATGTTAAAGAAAGTAAAGCAGCGAACCAATTCCTCTTCTTATGACGAGGCAATTGTTAAACTTGTCCAGGGCCAGCCCCAGCAATCACTTTCCGGGACATTTCCTAAAAAGAAACATTACACAAGATAGGAAGTTCTAAAGGCTGTGAGGGATGCGCCTGG
>CAZEBH010000055.1:0-8721 GCA_964510425.1 uncultured archaeon
TGAGATTGAGTGCGTGTTGTAAATCTGCCCGTCGCTATTTTGCATGACATAAGTGAGTGTTCCATGAAGCACCCCCCTGCGTCCGATTTTTTTGTCCGCAAAGCGCGCGGCATGTCTGCCGCCTTCAATTCCTTTTCCGCCAGCCTCAACCCCTATTAGCTCCACATTTTTGTCCTTCAGAAATGACCTGAATATCCCAATCGAATTGCTCCCCCCGCCAACGCATGCAATAATTGCCTTCGGAAGCCTGCCTTCTGCCTGCAAAATCTGCCTTCTTGCTTCCCTGCCGATTACATTCTGGAAATGCGCAACCATTGTCGGGTAGGGGTGTGGCCCCAGAACCGAACCGAGCAGATAGTGCGTATCAGTAACATTTGCGGCCCAGTCCCGCAGCGCCTCATTGATTGCATCCTTTAATATTTTCGAGCCGCTCTCTACCGGAAAAACTTCCGCTCCCGCAAGCCTCATTCTTTCAACATTTGGCTTTTGGCGCTCCATATCAACTGTGCCCATATATACGCGGCATTTGAGCTCAAGTTTTGCGCAGGCAATTGCAGTTGCAACCCCGTGCTGACCCGCGCCGGTTTCAGCTATAACCCTTGATTTTCCCATATACTTTGCAAGAAGTGCCTGTCCAATTGCGTTGTTTATCTTGTGTGCGCCGGTGTGGCACAAATCTTCGCGCTTGAGATATATTTTGCAGCCGAGCATTTTGCTAAGATGTGTTGCAAAAGTAATAGGTGTCGGTCTTCCGACAAAATTTTTCAGCAAGGATTTTAGCTCTTCATTGAATTTTTTGTCTTTTTTGCATTTTGCAAAAGCCAATTCAAGTTCCTGCACGGCAGACATAAGTGTTTCCGGCACGAACTGGCCGCCGAAAAAACCAAAATAGCCTTTCATTTACAGGCACCTTCCACTGCACCGATAAATGACTTCATTTTTGAATAACTTTTTTTGCCCGGTTTCTCCTCAACGCCAGAGCAAATATCAACCATAAAAGGGCGAAACTTCCTTATAATTCCTTTCACGTTCCGCGCGTCAAGCCCGCCGGAAAAGACGAGCTGTTTTCCATGCGGCTTATCCGGCGCAATAAGCCCCTGGTCAAACTGCTTTCCCGTGCCGCCATAAAGCCCTGGTGAAAAAGAGTCAAGCATAATCATTTTTGTGCCATAATCTTTGGCATTATCAAGTGAACTCTTGTCCTGCATATGAAACGCCTTGATAACAGGCATGCTGAAAGAATTCACATATTGCGCGCTTTCATCGCCTGAAAACTGCAGCATATCAAGACCGACTTCGCGTGCAATCATCTCTATGTGTCCCATGCGTTCATTTACAAACACGCCGCAAACAACCGCCTTTCCCCCTATTGCATCAGATATTTTTTTTGCCGCCTCAACATTTACAAACCTCGGGCTTTTTTCATAAAAGTTCAGCCCAATCATGTCAGCGCCAAGCGAGACCGCATCGAGCGCATCTTTTTCATTTGTCGTTCCGCAGATTTTGACAAGCGTGCGCCCTGAGAGCTCCTTAAGCTTTGCTTTTGGAGATGCCGCAGACATTATGGCGCTTCCGACAAGCACGGCATCTGCCTTGCCTTTTAGTGAATCGAGCTGCATTCGTGAGTGCACCGAGGATTCTGATACAATTACGCTTTTCTTTCTGCGCAATTGCGGGATTATTTCAATGAACTTTTCCGCATTCCCAAAATTTTCCTCCATTGTTATCAGGTTCCGGTTGTTTATCCCGATTATTCTGGCTTTCGAAGCAATCACAACTTCAAGCCCCGGTTCATCAAAGCACTCGACAAGACAATCCATGCCAAGCTTATCTGCAATGCCAATGAAATTGTCAATCTGTGCGCGCTCGAGCAGTCCCGCAATAAGCAAAATCGCATCCGCCCCTGCCCTGCGCGCCTCAAAAATTTGGTATTCATCAATAATGAAGTCTTTGCGCAGAATCGGCTTTTTGGAAAATTTTCGCGCCAGCTTCAAATCATCAAGGCTGCCTGAAAAAAATTCCGTTTCAGTGAGTACGGAAATTGCATCAGCATATCGGTCATAAATTTCAATGAACTGTTTCAAATCCGCATTCTCATTTATTTCGCCACCTGACGGCGAACTGCGCTTGAACTCGGCAATGATTGCAACTTTTCCCCTGCGCACCAACGCCTTTGCAAATGAATGGTTTGCCTTCTTTAATCCTTTTCGCAATTTTGAGGGCGGGATTTTTCTTTTTGCAGTCTCAATTTCCTGCCCCCTGATTGCGCGCATTTTTTCAAGAAAATTCATCTGTTCGACTCTCCTATTAGCTCTTTAAGTTTGGCAAGCGCCCTTCCCGACTCAATGCTCTCTTTTGCCATTTTTATGCCTTCCTTTGGGCTTTTAGCCGACATGTTCGCATAAATTGCAAGCCCGGCATTAAGCAAAACAAGTTCCATCTTCGCGCCTCTTTGCGAACCTTCAAGTATCTGCATAATTGTGTGCGCGGATTCTGCGGAGCCGTTTATTGCAAAATCCTTTTCCGCATATTTGCGAAAGCCAAACTGCTTGGGGCTTATCGTGCTCTTTTTCACATTTTGACCCTCGACTGTGAAAACAGTTGTGTTTCCTGTAAGCGTTGCCTCATCGTATCCAAAGCCACTTACAACAAGTGCACGTTTTACCTTTAGCCCCGCAAGAACTTTTGCAAGAGTTTGCGCAAGTTTTGGCTCATATGCCCCGAGAAGATAAGTAGTTGCTCCTGCAGGATTTGAAATTGGCCCGAGAATATTGAAAATCGTCCTTATGCCGATTTCCTTTCTCGGTTTTGCTGCAAACTTCATCGCAGGGTGATGAATTGGCGCAAAGAGGAAGGCAAAACCAATCTTATTTAAAATTTCGGAATTTCTCATGGGGGTATTGCCGATTTTGACCCCAAGCGCCTCGAGAACATCGGCTGAGCCGCTTTTGCCAGAAACGCTTCTGTTTCCATGCTTTGCAACAATGCACCCGGCGCCTGCGGCAACAATTGCCGCGGCGGTTGAAATATTGAATGAATTTTTAGAATCTCCCCCAGTTCCCACAACATCAAGCACTTGTGCGTTTCCTGTGTAAGAAATCTTTGCCGCGGCTTCGTGCATCGCTTTGGCAGCGCCAACAATTTCATCAACGCTCTCACCCTTCATTCTAAGCGCGGTTATTAGCGAAGCTATCTGTGCTTCCGTTGCCTCGCCGCGCATGATTTGCGAAAAAACCTCCCTTGCTTCGTCGCGAGTAAGGTTAATTCCGTCCACAACTTTTGAAATCGCTTCGCGGATCATTCCGCCGCCATCCTTGCCATTTTGATGACATTTTCAATTATTTTTCCGCCTTCCGGAGTAAGTATGCTTTCAGGGTGGAATTGCACTCCCTCGACAAAAAATTTTTTGTGCCGCACACCCATGACAACTCCGGATTCGCTCTTCGCGCTCACAATAAGTTCTTTTGGAATTTTCTGCCCGGAAAGTGAGTGGTAGCGTCCTGCCTGAAACGGGCTTCCTATGCCTTCAAATATTCCTTTGCCATCGTGCAAAACAAGCGAGGGCTTGCCGTGAATTGTTTCAAACGCCTTTTGAACAACCCCGCCAAAAGCCTCAATTATTGCCTGCTCGCCAAGGCAAACCCCGAAAATAGGGGTTTTTCCGCCAAAATGCCGTATGAGCGGGATTATGTTTCCTGCTTTTTTTGGAGTTGATGGCCCCGGAGAAATCACAATCAACCCGGGCACGAACTCTTTTACAATCTCATTCATTTTTCCAAGCGGCACATTGTTCCTGTAAATTTCGACAATGCAGTTTCTCTTCTCGAACTCGTCAACAAGATTGTATGTAAACGAATCAAAATTGTCGATAAAAAGTATTTTTGTTTTAGGGGCGCTCATTTTCTCATCTCCGCAAGCTGCAGGGCTCCGAGGCATGCCTGCGCTTTCCTTTCGGTTTCTGTGAATTCATTTTCCGGAACGGAATCATACACGATACCCGCGCCTGCGCGTATGTATGCCCTGCCTTTCTGAAGGCTCATGCTCCTTATAACAATTGCCGAATCAAAATCGCCAGATGGCGTAAGATAGCCAATGCTCCCGCCATAAAAACCCCTTCTGGTTTTTTCGTGCATGCGCAGAAGTTTCATTGCCTCAATCTTTGGCGCACCTGAAAGAGTTCCCATATTCATCGAGGCAAGGTATGCGTGCAGTGCGTCAAGCCCATATTTGAGCGTTCCTGTAACGCTGCTCACAAGATGCTGCACATGGGAATACTTTTCAACCATATAAGGCTTTTCGCAAATGCGCGAACCCGGTTCGCATACCCGTGCGACATCGTTGCGCGCAAGGTCTATTAGCATCGTGTGCTCGGCAAGCTCTTTTCTGTCGGTTTTGAGTTCGGCTTCAAATCGGGAGTCAAGGTCGGGGTCAATTTTGCCATCCGGTGCAAACCCGCGCGGCTTTGTTCCCGCAATCGGCCTTATCTCTACACGTTTTCTTGCGCCCTCAGGACCCTCGATTTTTATAAAAGTTTCAGGGCTGCTTCCCAGCAATATTCCTGAAGAATTGGAAAAGTAGAACATGTAAGGGCTTGGGTTAAGTTTGCGCAGCGCGGCGTAAATGTCAAATGGCTCTGCCGAGTAATCCGAAATTATTGTCCTTGAGGGCACTATCTGAAAAACATCCCCCGCGAGCACGTTTTTCTTAAGGCCTGAAATTATTTTGATGAATTCAGATTTGGTTGTATCCGTTCCAATTGCCATTTTTTTCCCGGTTGATTTTCGTGCCGCCGGCATTGCAACTTTTAGCACCCTCTTATATGCCTCAATTGTTCTCATGCATCTCTCTTCTTCCGCATCCCTCTCTTCGCGGCTGAAAAGAAGGGCGTTTGCCAAAAAAATTGTCTTGCTGTTCTTGTGGTCCACTATGAACAAATGGTCATAGAAGTTCATCTCAAAATCCGGCTCTTTGAGAACATCCTTTTTGCTCTTCGGCAGCTTCTCGAACTGGTCAATAAAATCATAGGCAATTACTCCCATCAGGCCGCCATAAACCTTTATCGGAGTTCCTGAAGGCTTTAGCGCAAAGCAAATCGCGCGAAGCACATCCATTGAGGTAATCATCCTTAGCTTTTCAGATTCGCTCAGAATTTCCTTCTGTGCGGGGACTGTGCCAGAAATTTTTGTTGCCGAAACACCAAGTTTTTCAGCGAATCCGAATTTGTCTTTAAATGCCGCGAGAAATTTCTTTCCTGTCTCGTTCAGTGCCAAGACTTCAAAATTTCTTCCCCGCCCTATGGCCTTGAGGCACGGCTCGGTTGACCCAAGGCTCATCTCACCGTATTTTGTTACTATATCCGCGCTTTCGAGCAGTATGCAGTTCTTCTTTCTGCCATAATCCGAGAGTTTCTTGAAGTATTCTTCGGCGTCAAGCGCGCCTTCCAGCTCCTCATAGACCGTTACAATGCTTCCCGGCTTTGCTGCCTTTAACGCTTCAATCCCGTGCATCTTCAACCAACCTTTTTGAACATTTTTTGTACTTTTTTTTCCGTAAACGCTTCAGGGTAAAACCTTTTGGTTTTGCTCTGCCTTGTACCGTTCTGATACCAAGTTCTTTCGTGTTAACAAAAGAAAAGGGTTTGGGGTCACTGGGATTTGAACCCAGATCAACGGGTGCCTCCAACCATTTTGATAATCCTTTTTCCCAAAAGATTTCTGGAGCCCGTTGCACTACCAGGTTATGCTATGACCCCTTCAACAGTTTCAAAAACTCTTTTTCCATGCCCCCCTTGCATCCGTGCAAAACACGGGCTTAACATTATTTAAGGTCAAAATATGGGGTGTGAAAACTAAGCCTGATGGGACAATTAATTCAGAAGAATTATTGGGTTTAGGAAATTTATTTAAATGAAAATCAGGTGTTTTTTGGCAATTAGATGTTTCACTCAAAACCTGCGTGGTTCCAAAGTAAATCCCTTCTTGCCATGAAAATCAATAATATTCTGCCCTCTAAGTGTATTTAAACCCTGCTACTGGCTTTTCAGGCTTACGGGGGGGTTTCTAAGCTGAAACCGTAGAAAAAGGCTGTTTTTTGTTCGGTTTGTTAATCCGAAAATCTTTGTAAGTGGAAGAAACCTTGGTAAAGTTATTCCCGATACCAAGGTTTTCGTTAATGTTTAACAGGATTCAGGTTATTTTTTGTTGCGAGTTCGATAATCGAACTCGGGGGAGATGGTTTTTGTGAAGAGCCAACTCCTGCAAGTATTTTCTCTTGCGGGTTTGCTCTCTATTGTGAACCTCGAATTCCTTCGTATTGTGTTGGAAAAGTATTATGCGCAGATTTGGCGGTGGAAAAAGTTTGATTGCGTGAGTATGTTAAGGCTCACGATTTTTCGGATTGTGAAGAGAAAAAATAGGTGTGCGGTAATCCGTTACCTCAAACTTGCCTTGTTCGTGTTGGTCGTCAACGGAACAACAATGGCTGCTGCATTGGCCCGGCCTAAAATAATTGCTGGCCGCATTCCTTTTTGTTCGTGGCCTTTTCCTTCCGGCAGGTCAATGAACCATACTTCACCTTTTTTCATTAGGGTCAATCCTGCATGTCGTGCGTTGAAGCTTCCTGCCAAGGCCTGAACTCTTCTTTCATTTCAGCAAGCTCCTTTTCAGTTGGCACGAACAAGAATTCTTTCGCTTTTGAAACTCCGACAGCTATTTGCGCTTCGGAATAGAATGGCTTGATTTTCTTGACGTTTTTCTGTGCGGTCAGCGGGTCTTGCTTTTGGTCAAAGGCAAAAAATGAATACGTTGCTGCGACTTCAAGCGTGCTGGGCTTTAGCTCGCCAAACAATTCCCTGAATTCCTCAATGTCCTTTGATTCCCCGCCTGTCAAGCCTGCCGAAGTTTCCAAATGCTCAACCTTTTTCTTGTTGCCATACACTTGGTCGGTGAGCTCTCTCGAATAAGGGCCGCGCACATATAGGCTGTATTCAAAGCCAGTCTTTACTCCCTTCATTTGGAGCAGATAAACCGTTTTCTGAATAATCAGGCGATCCTCGAAATTATCTATTTTTGGCTTGAACCCCAATGCCTTGAAACAGGCCAATACTTTATCCAGATTCATTTTTTCCCTCCGCATTCAACCAATTTCTTCAACCAATTCTTTGTATGCTCCCATGCCAGTAACCCTTCATGGGTTATTTGGTAGGATTCCAGTTCCTTCCCTTCTAAAGTGATTTTCTTGGACTTGACATAACCATTCTCTTCCAATGCCTTGAGATTGGTGTAAAGAGCACCATCAGTCACATTCAGCGCGGCCTTCAACTCCCTGTAAGTTACCCCGTCCTGGTCAACGCTTGCAATGCTGGTCAGCAGCTGCAGCCTTATCAATGAAAAAACGCTTGAATTCAAGGCCTTCGATTCTTCAATCAGGGACAAAAAATTACTATTCATACACAACCACTATTAGCCATTACATAGAAATAAGACAACCAATAGGTATAACAGCTTTTACTAACCCTTTAATTTTCAAAGTAAATACCAAAGTTGATTTGAATGGTAAACCTTTACAGAAAAGGCAGAATTGCGGAAGGGAAAATCGCGCGCGACCTTCGCGACAAAGGATTCGCCAGGACAGCCTTAGAACAAATGACGCTTCTTCGGGAACCGGGGGCTCAGATAAATAATCCAAAAACTCTTTGGTCTAGGCCTTGGCGCAACCGGAATCGTTGGCGTCCTAATCATTGCAGGCATAATACAGCCTGCTATGTTATTTCAGGGTCGATGCCATCGCCTGCAAGGACTGCAATTTTTTTAGGCATAAGAATTCATTTTTTACGCCTGGCTATCGGAGGAAATATCTTTAATGTATTTGGCACCATTACAGGATGGCCATGGCTGTTCTCATAAGTGCGTTCTTCACTGCCGCCATCCAGTAATTTTCTCCTCAAAACAATTTTTTTGATTTGGTACTTTTGCCTTTCAATAATGGTAAATGCATGTTCTGCCACTTTTTCTGGAATTTCGAAAGCGCCAACTGGTATGGGCGTTTGAGTTTTCACCGCATGATCTATTTCCATTATCCTAGCTTGAGGATATCGTCTTTTTACCCGGCTGTGATACCTAGGGTCAATATGGTGCGGCAATGATTTTGATACGCTCTTATGCAGTTCTTCTTCTCCCTTTCTCCACGACATTCATTTCACCTTACAAAATAATGCTTCTGCCCTTTAAATCACTTCTTCTTAAACAACGCCCTTATCTCCTTTCCCGTTGTTTCAATGAGGTGTGCATTCTGCTCATTGCGCAGGCGCGTGAAATTTTTCATCCCGCCCTTATACTCTGAAATCCATTCATTTGCAAACTTGCCGCTTTCAACATCGTGTAAAATTTCCTTCATGCGCTTCTTTGTTTCAGGAGTGATGATTGCCTTTCCCCTTGTACGCCCGCCGTATTCTGCGGTGTTTGAAACCACATGCCACATGTGCGTAAGCCCTCCTTCATAAACCAAATCGGTTATGAGTTTTACCTCATGCAAGCATTCAAAGTATGCCATTTCAGGAGGATATCCTGCTTCCACCAGCACTTCAAAGCCTGTCTTAATCAGTTCTGAAAGGCCTCCGCAAAGAACCGCCTGCTCGCCAAAAAGGTCCTCATGCGTTTCCTGCTCAAATGTGCACTCAAGAACACCTGCGCGCGTAAAGCCGCACGCCTTTGCCATTGCAAG
>CAZEBH010000056.1:0-8433 GCA_964510425.1 uncultured archaeon
TTCGGTGCGGGGGTTTCCTTTGGGCCAAGATTTTGCACGTCAATTTTAAATTGGACCACCGAGAAAGCGACATTGTCGGAGGCGGAAGCAGAAACGGTTATAGTGCCAGGGACCGTGTTTGCTGAAGACGGAGTGGTGATGGATACTGTTGGCGGTGTTGTGTCAGCAGAAGGTGTTGTCGCTCTTGTTGCCGTGCATGTTGCCGTGGTGCCTCCGTTGCTGTCCGTGCAGCTCCAGGTGGATGGCGCTGAACTGGTTGGATTGCTAGGCGTTGCGGGGGAAACGGTTCCTGCAGAGCAGTAAGCCCCATTTGGAAATGTTTCGGTTGAGGAGTACGCTTTCGTCGCGGCTCCGCACATTCCATTAACCGGAGCAGGCGGTGCTCCGCCGCCGAGCGCAAATAGCTGCTGCACCTCATCTGCGGTCAGTGCCCTGTTATACACCCACACGTCGTCAATGGCAGCATTGGCAAAGTTTGCTTGTGTGTTGCCGATTTTCAGCGGATCAGAAATGCCTGTGTTCAGCGCCCCTCCATTGCCGTCCATCTGAGATTTTAATTGGCCATCAATGTAGATGGATGAAGTCGGATTATTGTAGGAAACCACAATATGGTGCCATTCGCCAATTGGTATCTGGCATACTGCATTGGGACAGACATGATCAAGGGAACTGCCGCCGCCGCCCGATCCCCCATACCTCCACCACGGCCTCAGGGAAAAAAATGTGTCAGCCTGGATTGCAAATTGTCTTCCAATTCCCCAGCGAGAAACGAAAGACCCGGTCTGCGTATTTTTCTTCAGCCAAAAAGCAACGGAGGCCTGTGTTGCCCCATTGAGAGACGAAAAACCAGAATCAGGCACTGTCACATAATCATCCGCCCCGTCAAACGAGAGCGCCCCGCTTCCCACCTTTCCTGTTACCCATAATGGCCCGTTTGCAAGTGTTCCAGTATTCCCGTTCCCGCTTGAGTCCGCCGCAGTTGCTCCTGCGTTTTCGTCAAAATTCCAGTATCCTACGAGTCCGGAGTCGGAGCCGATTATTGCGTATGGCGAGAGAAGGACCGGGCTGTTGAGTGTGAGAATTGCGGATGTTAGTGCGACTATTGCCAGAAAAGCGGCTGCCTTTGCCAAATCAAGCATACTAGAAGAAATGCCTGAGGGCATTAATAATGGTTGGTCGAGTTTTCGGTCAAAACCGTTGGCAGATACGGGGCGTTTTTTTTTGCCGGTCTTTTGCATTATTTTAACAAGCCCGTCTGGTGAAGCAAATGTGATTTTTTCGTGTGGGATGCGCAGGGCCTTTGTTATAGCAAACCGCATAAGTCTTTCAGATTTTTTTGCGGTTTGCCAGATAGCAAACGATGAAAAATTGACGAATTATTTATTTCGTTTGCTATAAATCAGAAATATTGTCCATTGGCATGCGCTCTATTTTCATATGCATCATCTAAGCTTTTTGTCAGTATGTAAACCCAAACAGGTAAAGCGGTATTTTTCCTTTTTCCCATAAGGTGGTGTCGGCTGCTATAAAGTCCGGGTTTTGTATGAATGACTTGTTCTTTCCCCCCACCTCGATTATTTTTCCCGAAACCGAGAAGTCCGCGGTTTTTTCCCCCCTTTCGCCCTTGAAATAGCTTTGCGGGTTTGTGTGGGCAACAAAGAAGTCCTCTCTTAATGCCCCAATGTCAGGTTTTTCCGCAAAAAACCACCTGAATGGGGGCGCGAAAAATATTTTAGGCTCTTTTTTCACATCCTTTTTGTCGGGCTTGCATGGGAAAATGGTTTTTATCATGCCTGTAGACCCGAGGTCTTGCACCAGCCTTATGATAAATGTTTTTGAGAGGCCAAGCTTGTTTGATAGTGTTGAATAGCTTGCTTCAAACGGCCCGGAGTTTGCCATGAAATAGAGCAGTTTGTATGCGTCCGACTCGTATTTGATGTTGACATTGCGCAGTGCCGCAAGGTCGCTTATGATTATTTTCTGGATGGCGTTATCCAGCGCGTCCCTAAAGCCTTCCCCGGAATACATTACCCCGCCAAATTTGAGGTATTCCCCAAAAAACTCCTGCACGCCCCTGTATTCAAACGAAAACTTATCCGCTTTTGACAGGATGTCCTGCAGGGGTTTTACCTCGATATCAAATCCTTTACGGATGTTCAAGTACTCGCGGAACGAAACAGGCCTTAATTCGTGGAGTATTGCCCTTCTCGAAAGGTCAGCTCCGCTGTTTTTTAGGCTCAGGCTGCTCGAGCCTGAAAAAAATACCCTGCAAGCGTGCTCATCATAAACCGTTTTTATTTCAGCGGCCCAGTTTGGCCTTGTGTGTATTTCATCGATAAAAATATTTTTGGCGCCTTTTTTTTGCAAATCCCCGATTATTTCAGTGAGGGGGTGAGGGGCGAGATAGCTTGAATCGGCGGAAAAATAAACGGAATTTTCAAATTCATGCGCAAGCTGGAGCAAAAGCACTGTCTTGCCTATCCCGCGAAGGCCACGTACACCCACAAAAAAGTCCCTGCTCGTGGCCCGGAGTTTTTCAAATAGGTAGCGCTTGTGTTCAAATTTTTCTGCCCACCGCTTGAGTGAATCGCTTTTGGAAAAAACACCCTCTATGTTGCCTTCATCCATGCTGTTTATTGTCGCCAAAAACCCTTATAAACATTTTGTTTGCTTGCAAGGACAAAATACTCGCATTTTGTTGTTGCTAAAAGACAAACTGCTGTCATGGTGATTTTTCTTCAGAACCCCGGCACCGTGAACACAAGCGTTCCTGATGCCCTGTCATAGGATTGGATGGTGCACTGTGTGCATTCTGCCCCGTCCTTCATTATTTTTGGGTTTTGCACTGTGATGTTGTAGAGTGTTATTGTTGCGGAAGTACTGGGCTGGTTGTTCTCCAGTTTGCTGTTTGTTTCCTGTGTCCTGTTTTCCTCTTTCATTGTTTTTCGAGGAGCCATTTCCACACTGGTTTTACGGTAATTTTTTTCCCTTGTTTTGAAATTTCTTTTTCCTGGTCTTGAGTTAGTATTGTCCCTTTTTTTAGCCCGTATTTTTCCATTGCCTCAAGCAATCCGTTAATTTCCCTTTCCTCGTTTTTTTGGTTTATTTCGTGGCACACTTGTATTGCTTGTTTTGGGATGTTTTTTTCGCATACTAAAAAATCGCATTCATTTTTTCCTTTGTGATAGTATATATCCTTGTTTTCTATTTTTTTTGTTCTTCTGAAAAGTTCTATGAGCACGAAGTTTTCAAGCAGCCTTCCTTTGTCATCCGGCTCTTTTGAAAGATAACTAATATATCCGGTGTCAATAATATATACTTTTGATTTGGAGAAGTGGGTTTTTTTGAATGATTTTGAGTGTTCCCTTACATAAACCGTGAAATATACGTCATCAAGGGCGTCAAGTATTTTGTATACATCCTCAAGGCTGTATGGGGTTTTTGTTGATTTTATGTAATTTTCCAATTTTTTTATAGACAGGGTGTTCGAATAAAGATTGAGCACATAGCTTAGCATAAGTTGTGCAAGTGCGGTGTTTTTTATTTCGAGCCTATCTACCAGGTCTTTGTAGAGAACCGAATCGAAATAGTTGTTTATAATGCTGTTCTTGGCTTCTTTTTCTTTTGTAAGTATTATTTCCGGAAATCCGCCCTCCGTGAGGTATTCATTGAAGTGTTTTTTTATTTCAAAAACTTTATCAGTGTACAAATCTGTTTTGTTTATCACAAAATTTTTTGCCCTGAGATATTCCTGGAATGAGAATGGGAGCAATAGGTAAGGGAGGCTCTTTCCACGAAGTGCTGTGTGTATTTCTTTGCTGAGTAGTTTTGCATTTGACCCGCTTACGAAAACCTTTTGGCGCTGGTTTACAAGTGTTAGCACAAATTTTTCCCAGCCTTCCAGCTCCTGGATCTCGTCAAAATAGTATGTGATATTTTTTCCCTGATGAATCTCTCTTGCAGATTCCATTACAAGTTCTAAGTCCTGCCCCTTCATGCCATCAAGCATTGCATCATCAAAACTTATGATTATTGGGTGGGTGGAGGGGCTGCTTTTTATAAGTTGGAATAGGAAAAAAGTCTTTCCGGCCTTTCTTGGCCCGAGTATTGCCTGCGCTTTGCTAAATGGCAGGCTATGTACTGAAAGCTCCCTTTTTATCATTTCATTTGGCACGAGCGAAGCGTATTTGAGTATCGCTTTCATTATTGTGCTTTTTTCCATGTTTATCTATTCATCAAACCACTATAAAAAGCTTACGCATTGTGTAAATTTTAATCACCTTTTCTTTCTAATGGTGTAAATTAGTTGACTTGTAGTGGCGAATTGTTTTCAGAACCCCGGCACCGTGAAAACCAGCGTGTTGTTCTGGTTTGATATTATTGTGCATTGTGTGCATGCTATTCCGTCTTTTTTATTATTGGGTTTGTTGCGGTGATGTTGTAGAGTGTTATTGTTGCGGGTGTGCTTAGCATTGGCAGGTTGTTGGTGTTGATTGTTATTTTTGCGCGGGTGATGTTGATGTCCTCGTCAAAGTTTGCTGGCTGTTCTTTTCCTTGCACTGTTCTTACAAGGTTTATGTTTTGGTCCGTGTAGGTGATTTTTCCAGTGCCTCCGTAAGGTCTGCAATTTCCCTTTCTTTATTTTCTTAATTTAATTGGTAACCAGCCTGTTGCCATAGCAATCTTTTTTTTTCTTTCACCACGAAATCACTTCCACGCCCTTGTTTTATTTCTTCAGTATAAGCCTTCCAAGCCTTTGGATTATCAATTTTTGGTCCGTGTTTGCCGCGGTCCTCCGTATAAATATTTTTTTGCCAGACTGGGCCGTTAGTGTGTAGCTTGATGGCACGTTCAGTGTCCCATCGCGTATGTCAAGGTTGTTCCCCAAGACAACTGTTTTTGTGTCCTTGTAGAGGTTGTTCACATCGGTTGCCGAGAGCGCGCGTTTGTAGATGCGGACGTCGTCTATTTCGCCGTTGAAGTATTCCATTGCAAGTGGATTGTTTCTTCCGATAGTTACTACATTAGTGTCACTTCCAGGGTCATTAAAAGTATCCGAGCCGACATTGACCCCGTTGACGTATAAAACGCCTGTTGTGCCATTGTATGTTCCGACAACATGTGTCCATGCGCCAAATGTTAGTGTTCCGCCTTCAGCAGTGCCAAAAGGGCTCGTAGGATTATTTACAATCCACTTATATCCAGGGTCGTCAGTGGTATCTAAACCCAGATAAAAGCCGTTGGCATACGACGTTTCAGCAATTCTTAAATAATTTGCCGGCTGGGAAGCCGGCTTAACCCATGCCGATACAGTAAAAGTATTTGGTAAATTAAATGAGTTTGTTACCACATAATCATCCACCCCGTCAAAATTCAAATCGCCTCCGAATTTTCCTATCTGCCGTGTCGGGCCACCTGTTAATGTTCCGTTGTTTCCGTTGCCACTCGAATCCTTTGCAACGGTTCCCCTGCCTTCATCAAACTTCCAGTACCCTGCAAGGTTCACATCTATCGGGTTCAATACCTGTTCCAAATCGCAGTTTGTGTTCCCGTCAATTATCCAATTGGTTCCGGCAGTTGTTGGCGGCTGGCAGTAATAAAGCTGGTTTGCATCTCCGGCAGTAAGTACACGGTTGTAGATGCGCACTTCGTCGATACTGCCACTAAAATAATCCAACCTAGCCCCGTTTAGGCTTGCTACTCCAATAGTGAAAGGGTTAGTTGAAATAGCAGCGTTATCAGAAGCATTAATTGTTGCCGTTGTTCCATTTACATAGAAGATAACTTGAGTAGCTGTTCGCACAAATCCAACAAAAGACCATTCATTTAATTGGACAGTTAAGCCGCTTGATTTCACGCCATTTGCTCCATATCCATTTATCCAACATAATATTTGGGTGTTAATACATATGCCTGTGGAATGAAGATTATCACTAAACTCCCCGTAATTATTAACTGCGCCTCTCGCTGATTTTGGATATACCCACGCAAACATAGAATGGGGTGTATTTTGAGCATTAATAAAACTAACTGTAGGAGACCTAATGTAATCATTCCCCCCGTCAAAATTCAAATCAGAATTCGTATACCCAGCTTGCCAAACAGATCCCCCAACTAAAGTTCCATTATTGTGATTTCCACTAGAATCCGCAGCAACCGAACCCGTATTCTCGTCAAATTTCCAGTAACCAACCAATCCGGTTGTGATGTCGGCAGAGGCAAAAGGGGAAAACAAAATAGCTAAAAGCAAAAATATGGCAACTTGACTATTCAAACCCAATCGCCTCTCCTGTGCTCTTCACAAAGGTAATCATTCATGCTGCTATTATTACGACCTTAATGTTTTTAAGGCTTAGAACCCAGGCACTGTGAATACGAGTGTTCCATTTGTTTTGTCGTGTGAAACTATTGTGCATTGCGTGCACACAGCTCGAAAGCGTAGCGATTTTTTCGTGTCTTGCTGTTTTTTCCCGCGGTTTCCTGTTTTCCTCTTTCATTGTTCTTCGAGGAGCCATTTCTAGAGCGGGATAAAATGAACGCCATTTTCTATTTTTTCCATGCCTTTTGTTATGAGTGTCATCTCCACTGTTTTGCTGAATTTTTCCTTGAAAATCTTTGTTCCAGAATTTTTGAATGTTCCATCTGCTAATTCGGTGCAGCCATAAGGCTGCAAAAAATTCACAAAAAACCGGATTTTTTGCGCTTGATTATTACAAGCACAAAACTGAAAAACATGATTTTGCGAAATTGACCAGCAAAACCACAACCTCGACCAAAACACCAAATTCAGAAACCCACTAACCGGAAATCAAAGTAACTCCTCTGGCTTGGTTGACGGACAAGCGGCAGCCCCCCAACACTTCTAGCGCCAGCGCCCCAATATTTCTAGCGTGAGATGTCTAAATATTACAAAACAGCCCAATATTTCTAGAAACGGGGCAGCCTGATTCTTCTAAGCCCCGCAAACGCGGTTTACCGTCGCCTTTCAATGGGTTTTGAAACGGTTTAAGGTTGCGATTTTGCACAGATTTACGGTTCTGTTTTGGCGATTCGAAAAAAACGACCCTAACTGCCGCACCAGCTATATACGATTTATCCTTTCTGCACAGCTCCGCCTTCATGAGGGCGTTCTCGGATTTGAGCTCATTTATGGTTTTGCCCTGCTCCGCAACATTCCCATTCAGGCCGCTTGTTGCCTTGTTCTGGCCCTGCACCTGCGAATTGATGTCCTGTATTTGTTCATCAATCTGCTTAACCGCCTGCACAGTAGGCGCAATCAGTTCCGAGTAATTGAGCCCGTAGCGACCGGGGCTTGCTTTTCCCTCTTCTCATACACAGCGTGCAATGGCGCGAACTCGTAATAATTTTGGTCATCAAACCATGCGCACCGAAAATCCTTCACCAGCAGCTTTGTCCTTGATGCGAGTGCCAGCGCATAAATGGTCAACTGGTTCACTGCATTTATTTTGCACGCTTCAGGCTTGTAGTCAAGGATGTGGATTTGGCCGTTGCGCACCTGCACCACATCAATGTGCCCCGTGATTGGGGTTTTTTGCCCCTGTGGGAAGGGCATTTTGAATCCGCGATTCCGGAAGTAATCGATGTCATCATTCGTGAGGTAAACAGGCACCTCGCACGCAACAGTGCTCGAATCGTTTGTGAGCATGAACTCCTGCACCGCCCCATGCCTCTCACGGTTGCTCCTCGCAAGGTTAAGCGCGAGGCTGCACAATTTATTCGCGAAATTGCTCTTGTCCCTCCTCACGAATTCGAGGGTTTCAAAGCCAATCTGCGAGCTCCTGTCAAGCTTTTCCTCATCCCCTTTCGGCGCGAAAATGTAGTGCGGGAATTTCTCCGACGGAATTTTTGCAAAGTATTCCTTCAGCGGCTTTTCAAGCCGCGCGATGTCAGAGAATTTGTTGTTATAGCGCACATCGCGAAAAAGAATTTCCATCTTTGCCCTGTGCACCATAAATTTGTAGGGAAGGCTATTGTGCATGAACTCATGGCTTTCAATAATTTCTTTCGGGCCAAACAGCTTTACAGCGCCTGCGCGGAGCTTGGCAAAAGTGCAAACCGCCCCATATTCGCCGAGCCAATTGGAAATGGTTTTCTGCGAAGGCCTTGCGTGCAGGCGCCTATTCAGGAGTTCGGTGGTTTGGGCCTGTGAATGCCCCTTATTATAGAGTGAGATGGCATTCAGGATTGTCCGCAACGGAAAAGTCTTTTCACTCCCGTCTCCTGCCAGCGTAAATGTTTTGCCGCATCCCGAGCAGAAGTACCTCTGGAAACTCTGCAGGCTGTTCTTTCTGGTGCCAGCCTTCTTCACTACCTTCGAAGCACAATTGGGGCACGAAACCCAGCTTATTTCCGCAGGCAAAGCAAGTCACCCCCGCAAAACTTTTTCAATGTCACCAAGGTCAAAGCAATGGA
>CAZEBH010000057.1:0-8379 GCA_964510425.1 uncultured archaeon
CAGAATTGTCGGGATTACAAGCGAAGCTGCAATGGCTCCGTAGAACCAGAAAAGTTGCTTTAGCCCAAAGCCCGGAATGTAAGCGCTCACAAATGCCACAAGCAGCCCAAGCAATAGGATAATTACCATGCCTGTGCGCGGAGTCCCAAGGTCTTTTGAAATAGAATATCTTTTGATGTCAATCATGTATAGATTGATGAAAATGCGCTTAATGCCGAATCAAGTGTTGAAGCCAGCCCACAAAACACATTTTGGCACAAGCTATTTTCCGGAACTTAGGAGTTTTTTAGGGGATGATTTTTCAAAATACCAAAGCGCTTATGAATTTCTGATAGCACACAAAAGCCTGTCGGATTATGGCGTGGAACTTTCATTCAATATTGCCAAACAGATTTACAGGCGGGCAAAAACAATCAAGGGGATTGCAGAACACATTCTGTGAAAAGACGAAATTTCACTCCAGCGGTTGCTTTCTATCCATCACCGCATTCAAAAGATCGGACTTTGTAATAATTCCGATGACCTTGCCCTTGGATGCGACTATTGCCCCCGGGTTGTGCTCAAGCAGTGCTGAAATAACCTTGAAGGGGCTGTCCTTGCGAACAGTTGGCATGGCTTCGCCCATAACTTCACTAACTTCAAGCGCACTGATTTTGTTCATGTCCTCTGCACTATTTAGTTTTTCAAGAACGCTCTTTTCGGAAATTGTCCCGATATTTCTGCCATCTTCGATTATAGGCAACTGCGAAACAGCATGCTTTTTCATCACCTTTACGGCATCTTTAAGAGTTGCTTGCGGAAGAACACTTATCACTTTTGTTGACATGAAATCCTGTGCCTTTGCCTGCGTTTGCGCGTTTAGCGAATCAAAAAAATCAAAAAGCCGCTTGGCATTCAAATAGGACGGTACAATTGAATCCGACTCTATTTTTGCAATTAAAGATTGTGAAACCCCTGTTTTTGCCGCCAAATCGCTTTGTGTAAAGCCAAGGCGCTTTCTCTTGTTTTTAAGTTCGGTAAGTTCTGGCAAAATCATTTTAAACACCTTAAACTCCAATAAGCATATATTCCAAATAGAATATTTATTGCAGAAATTATTATTAACGAAATGGGTTGTTACTTCTAGGGCAGCAATCACAATGGAACTGCCTTTATATTTGATTTTTTGGGGGCTTGATGAAAAATGGCAAGAAAATACCTGTTCAGTTCAGAGTCAGTAACCGAAGGGCACCCCGATAAATTATGCGACCAGATTGCTGACGCAATCCTTGACGCCATGCTAAGGGGCGACCCTAATTCACGCGTTGCATGTGAGGTCTCGACAAAAACAGGGCTGATATTGGTATTTGGCGAAGTCACCACAAAAACGTATGTCGATATCCAAAATCTTGTCAGAAACACAATCCGCGAAATCGGATACAATGACCCTTCATTTGGGTTTGATGCGGATGCGTGTTCGGTTCTAATTTCCCTTTCAGAACAATCCCCAGACATTGCACAGGGAGTAAATGAAGGAACAGGGCTTGACAAGGAGCAGGGTGCGGGAGACCAGGGCATGATGTTTGGCTATGCCACAAAAGAGACCCCTGAATTAATGCCGCTTCCGATTCTTCTCGCGCACAAAATCACTGCCCGCCTTGCGGAAGCGAGAAAAAAGGGTGAAGTAAAGTGGCTGCGCCCTGATGGCAAGAGCCAGGTTACAATTGAATACGTTGACGGCGTTCCTAAGCGTGCGCATACTATAGTTGTGAGTACGCAGCACTCGCCTGATGTAACACACGGGGAAATCGAGAAAACAGTGATTGAAAAAATAATTAAGCCGGTTTGCGGCAATTGGGTTGATGCTGACACTAAATACCTAATCAATCCCACTGGCAGATTTGTTATCGGAGGGCCTGTAGGGGATTCCGGTCTTACAGGGAGAAAAATTATAGTTGATACCTATGGCGGAGTTGGTCATCACGGAGGCGGAAGTTTTAGCGGAAAGGACCCTTCAAAAGTTGACCGCTCAGCGGCATATTTTGGCAGATACGTTGCAAAAAACATTGTCGCCGCGGACTTGGCTGATAGGTGTGAAATACAGGTCGCATATGCAATAGGAATTGCAAATCCGGTCTCGGTTTATGTCAATACTTTTGGCACAGGGAAAATGCCCGATGAGCGCCTCGAGGAAGTTGTGAAAAAGGTTTTTGATTTTCGGCCCGCACAGATAATAAAGCATCTAAACCTAAAAAGGCCAATTTTTCGCAAAACCGCCTCATATGGGCATTTTGGAAGAAACGAGCCGGATTTTACCTGGGAGAAGACTGATATGGTTGAGGCGCTTAAAAAGGAAGCTTCGGCGAAGTAATTTAAATGGCTAAAGGGCATATTCTATTGAGATAATATGCGTCAACATATAAACAAAATTAAAACCCGGGCAATTGGGCGAGTTATGAAAAGGCAAAAAAAATCCTTTCCTGATGCTGCAAAATATGTGTCAGATCTTGTAAGTGTTGCGCACGAAGAGTCACTTGGTAAAAAAATGTCCCAATTTTTTAGCCACCTTAAAACCATTCCTGCTGCAAAAAGAATAGAAGTTGAAATTCGGCTTAAACGTGCTTTGCAGGGTCAATATGATTTTGCCGAGAAACACGGTGAGCATAGTATTGAACAAATTTTGGTACTTTCAAGATTGGAATACCAAATTGAAAAACTTGCGCAAGTTATTGAAAGTGATAAGGTGCGTTTGAAACGGACAAACTGATTTTTAATGTTCCACCTGGGTAAAATTATTGAAGTGATTTCCCCCGAAGAGAAGGGCTCAAAATCCGCGGATAATATAACGCACGCGCTCATTGAGATGTGGGATGAGAACTTGATTATTTTCAAAGTGAGCCCTGTAATTTCCCGGGATTTGAAAGAGGGTTCTTTCGCGCTTGTTGATTATTCCCCGGTTCCAGTTGGCGGAGCGCCGGTACCTAGACATGAAATTGTCTCCATAGTTTCAGAAGCCAAAGGAAAAAAAATCATGGCAAAGTTAAAGGATTCCATGGAAGAGAGAAAAAAGGCGCGCAATGGTCAGACCGGGGATGGATTTGGGCTTCCCGGAAAAATGATTGGTTAAATTCTATTCTTTTTTCCGCTTTTGTTTGGGGTGTAAAAATGAACTGTCTGCTCTATAATGCTTCATGGGATGATTTCAGAAAAACCCTCGGATTCATAGGTTTTGCTTCGGAAAAAGAAAGGGCAATTGTTTCAATTGGCGATAAAATAGTTTATGCAAGCAATGGAACAGTGGCCGGAATTTTTGGTGCCGCAGAATTTGTGGAAAACAAATTTTCGGATTGGGCAGAGCCAAAGTCATTTCAGATAAGGCTTGTGCCTCTTCGCGTTCCTGAAATTGACTTAATCGCAAAGCCGCTTCGCTACAAATCCCAATTAGAATCCCCCTTGAAAGGTTCAAGTTGCCTCTACTCCCTCTCTTCCCAGGAATTTGGCAAAATTGAGGTTGCAATTGCCCAAAAAAAGAAGGAATTAATTTACTGAAAAATTTTTCGCATCCCGAGTTGAACACCAAATTTCCAGAAAGTTACTTTTTTATACTTTTGAGTGGTTACTATTTCAGGTGGTAATGTGGCTTATAGCACAACTGTTATCATATCAAAGCAAAGGCTTGAGCAGGCAAAAAAGCTCAGGGATGAGCTCGATTCTTTGATTGAAACTGCGGAGATACTTAACAACAAAGCGTTAATGAGAAGCATTAAACGAAGTGAGCGTGACCTTAAGGAAGGCAGATTTACAAAAGTTAGCTCAAGAAAGGAACTTAACGACTTCTTTAAGGGGTAATATTTTTGGATGCCATTTTCTCAGATGAATTTAAGAGGCAAAAAACAAAAATTCGTGATAATGCCACTTTGACAAGGCTTCAAAAAACTGTTGAAGGCATTCTTTCAAACCATGAAAAATGGAAGTTTCTGGGCAGAAATCTTGCAGGCAAAAAAAGCGTGAGGATAACGCCTTTCAGGCTGATTTTCGAGGTTCACGGAAGCACGGTTATTTTCCAAACATTTGATCATCGCGGCAAAGTTTATGAAAAAGGGTGAATTTTAAATGCTTGAAGATTTTATATCCGCAAATAAGCTCACTGCAACAATTTTTGAAACCACAAGAAAGGTTCAGACTGCAGAGAAGGCCGCGCAGGAGATGAAACTTGAAGAGGACTCGGTTGCAAAATCAATTTTATTCATAGGTTCAGATGCAGGGCCGATTCTTGTGATTTTGCAGGGCAAAGACAGGGTAGATTTTGCGAAATTGAAAAGCCTTGCAGGTGTTAGCGATGTGCGGCTCGCAGAGCCGGAAGAGGTTTTTGAAATTACGGGCTATCGCATCGGCGGCGTTCCTCCAATATCAATTTACGGAGTGAAAACTTTTGTTGACAAGAGGATCACAAACAAAGACGAAGTGATATGCGGAGGCGGGGATGTTGACCATCTCATGCGCATAAAAGTTAAGGAAATAGTTGATTTTGCAGAAGACATTTTAGTTGCGGATGTGCGGAAATAATTTTTTTGCAGGCACCAGTAATCTACACTGGGATGCTGATATTTATCCTGTCATATTTTGCTTTCGGTTTTGTTGAACCTTTTTCTTTTTCCAAATCTATCAGGTTCATTTCGGCGAGCTTTTTCACGTCCTTGAAAACATTTGAATATGGCCTTTGCAAAAGCTTTGCAAGCGCGTAAATCGTTTCCGGTTCTTTTTCGCGTATGGTTTTGAGAATTCGCAGGCGCTCTTTTGTGAGCATCTGATGCATTAGTTCCTCTGTTTCAAAAGAGAGGATTTCCTGTGGTTCGACTTTTTCGCCCCTTTTTGCTTTTTCATATGCCTCAACAAACCTCTTGCCTGTTTCTTCAAAGCTGTCAACAATTATTTTTACTTCCCTAACTTTCATAAAATCCCCTCCTGATTATTTCCACTTCATGTAAAAATTTATCTTTTTGCGCATCAATATCTACAAATTCTGTTGCAGACTCCAAATCCATAAAATGTTTGTGGTGCCCCTTACCCCTTTCGTTGTCGTATCGCAGTATGCAAATTCCATTTTTCACATAACTCATTGAGTATTTTATCCCCTCTTGGAAAAATATGCTCTTTGGCACTATGTATGCTCTGAATTCAATAAATTCAGCAATGCTGAGAGATTTTCTTTCCCGAAGGAACAGGTAGGCCACAGAAATCACCTATGGCTTGCCACAACATATATGGCGTAGCAGGCTATATATACTATCATATTATACGTTGATTGACGAAAAAGCTTTTATTGGCTTTGCCTATGTTTTGCCGCGCCGTTAAATGGATTTTATTATTTTTTTCTTGAGTTCCTGAAAGAGTGATTCGTACCTTATCTCATTTAATCTGGGTTTGGTAAAAGGCACGGTGAATTCATTTGTAAAATTCTTGTCCCCAAGAACCAATACCCGATCACTAAGAAGCAGGGCCTCATCCACATCATACGTGACCAATAGCGAGGTTATTGCATTTTCTTTCATTGTTTCATTGAGCCACTCCTGCATTTTCAGCCGCGTGAGGGCTTCAAGGCGATGAGAAGGGATGTTCTCAAGCACGCTAAAGGCGAACATTTGATGATCGGGGCTATTGCGCGCGAAGACCGGGTGATGCCAATCTTTTTCGAGAAATGGGGCATGGAAAGGAAAAAGGTCGGAATTAAGCTGAGAATTTTGTACAAGGCTCTGATGTCAAAGGCTCTCCAATGACCAAAAGGCCTTATCATGCCGAATCACGTTATCTGCCTAATCACATCTCAAATCCTGCTGTCATAAACATTTACGGTGACCGTGTCGTCAACGTTCTCTGGAAAGGGGATTACCCTCTCTGCTTTGTCATGGTGAATAAGGACATTGCGGATGCTTACCGGAAATATTTTGATTTGATTTGGAAAGTTTCTGATAAATGCTGATTAGTACGCGCTTTCTTTCTCAAGCTTTGCTTTAATTGTTTTAAGTGAAATGAACTGCTCACGCTCCATTTCCTCAAGGCGCATTATGATGTATTTTGCCCTGCCCTTAAGTTCAGGTATCATGATGTAGTCAAGTGCGTTCACGCGCCTCTTTGTTTTTTCGATTTCTTTTATGAGTTTTTTGAGTGCGTTCTCGGTTTCCGCGAGCTTGATTATTATTTCAAGGCTTTTTTCAAATGAGCCTGCCGCTTCGTCAATTTTTGCGGATGACCCCTGGATTGAATAGCCACGCTGCTCAAGATTTTTTGAAACATATTCCCCCTTGATGTGCGGTATCTGAACGCCCATCACATTCTTTGACTGCACATCAATATTGGGCGCCTTTTTGACCGAGAGCGAGATGTTCTCAACTTCAAGAATGCCGTGGTATGCCTGTGCCATTGCAAGTGCATCGAATGCCTGCTTCATTTTTGTGTTGAGTTCGTTGCGCTGATCCTGCGAGAGCTTCATTATCTTGAAAAACTCGAGGACAAGGACATCACGTTTCTGTTTGAGAAGTTTGTGTCCGTTCTCAGCCAGTCTTATTCGCCCGCGGGTTTCAATTAACTCGAGCCGGGTTGTCTTGACGTCATCTGCCATTTTAATCCACTTTTTCTCTTTCTTTTCCATCAACGCTTTTACTTTCTCTTTCAAAGAGAAAGAAAAGGGTTGCAACTAATCCTTGCGAAATTTCTTGCCATACTTCTGTAGGTGGTCGAGCTTTACCCTCTTGAGCTCTTTCTCCGGCAATACTGAGAGAAGTTCCCAGCCCAAGTCAAGTGTTTGCTCGATTGTTCTGTCCTCATCCCTTCTTTGCCTGATAAATCTCTTCTCAAATTCATCCGCGAACTTTAGGTATTTGCGGTCAATTTCAGATAATGCTTCTTCACCGACAACTGCGCTAAGCGCGCGCAAATCCCTTCCTTGTGCGTATGCTGCATAAAGTTGGTCAGCTACTCCGCGGTGGTCTTCGCGTGTTTTGCCGCTGCCAATTCCTAAGTTCATCAGCCTTGATAGGCATGGCAGAACATCAACAGGGGGGTATATGCCTTTTCTGTGAAGTTCGCGCCCGACAACAATCTGCCCTTCTGTAATGTATCCTGTAAGGTCTGGAATTGGGTGCGTGATATCGTCTGAAGGCATTGAAAGAATCGGGAACTGTGTAACAGAGCCTTTCTTGCCTTTAATTACCCCTGCCCTTTCATAGAGTGAGGCAAGGTCGGTGTATGTATATCCCGGATATCCCCTTCGTCCGGGAACTTCCTTTCGCGCCCCTGCGATTTCACGCAGCGCTTCGCAGTAGTTTGTCATGTCCGTAATTATTACCAGCACGTGCATGTCTTTTTCGAATGCGAGATATTCTGCGGTTGTGAGCGCCATTCTTGGCGTGATTATTCTCTCAACACTTGGGTCATCTGCTAAATTAAGGAAGAGTACGCTTCTCTCAAGCGCTCCAGTGCGCTCAAAATCGCGCATGAAAAAATTCGCTTCCTCATGAGTGATTCCGACTGCGGCAAAGACAACGGCAAAACTCTCGCCTTTTGCCTTAACTTTTGCCTGCCTTGCAATCTGCACTGCAAGTTCGTTGTGAGGCAAACCCGAACCTGAAAAAATCGGCAGTTTCTGGCCGCGTACCAGGGTATTTAGCCCATCGATTGTGCTAATCCCGGTTTGTATGAAATCCTCAGGTTTTGCCCTTGAGACCGGGTTTATTGCAGCTCCAATAATATCAACTTTTTTTTCGGCAACTATTGGCGCTCCCTTATCGCGTGGTTCTCCAAGCCCGTTGAAAATTCTTCCAAGCATATCGGTTGAGACGCCAAGTTTCATGGTTTCGCCCAAGAATTTGACCTTGGTTTTGTCAGTATCAAGCCCTGTTGTCGAGCCAAATATCTGTATTACTGCCTTGCCTTTTGAGGTTTCAAGCACCTGTCCCTTTCTCTTCTCGCCATTTGGCATTTTGACTTCAACAATTTCATTGTATCCGACATTTTCAACCCTGTCAACAAAGACAAGCGGGCCTTCGACATTTGTTACTGTCTGATATTCTTTCATCATGCTCTCACCTTCAAATCCTTTACAATCTTATCAAACTCTGAATCAATCGAACCCATAATCCAGTGCACTTTTTTTTGTACATCTGATTCAGGAATTTCTTTCATCCTTGCAATTTCTTCTCTGACCTTAAGGCCGGTAACAGTTTTTAGCTGCACCCCCAAATCAAGTGCGTCAATTGCGCGCACATGGAATTTTAGTATGGCCCTTAGCATCACATGTTGTTTTTGAAGCGAAGATGAGGCGTCAATTTCGCTGAATGCAGATTGCTGCAAAAAATCCTCGCGTATCATTCTTGTGGCATCAAGGACTGCCTGCTCTTTTTC
>CAZEBH010000058.1:0-8272 GCA_964510425.1 uncultured archaeon
CCTCACTTCTCAAAAGAATACTTCAAAAATCAGTAGAAACTGGCGAAGTCAGGTAGTAGACAAGGAGAAACATTGACCCGCTAAAAGCCATGCCAGTCAGGTGCTTCCAGTCAAGGATTGCCCAGAGAAGCAGACCCCAAAGGACGAAGAAATAAAGGGTTTTTTTGCCATTGAAAAAGAAATAAATCATCAGATAAAATGCGAAAACCCAGATTATATTCGACAGAACCATGTCTACGAAAAAACCCAAATCCAGGTTGGCTGCTGCCTGAACAGCCTGAAAAAAGACCATATTCTACCTCTAGCCTGCTAATAATGATGCTAAAAGAGTATATTAAGGTAATCTTGTAACTGAATGAAGTTATTATAATAGGTATTGGTCGCCGATAAGAAGTTTAAATAGTTTGCTATATGTATACTATTGTGATGCTATATGGGAATTACCACAATCCAGATTGAAGTCGATGTCCGTGAAGAGCTCAAAAAGGCAAAGAAATATGAAAGGCAAACTTATTCGGAACTCCTAAGGGAGCTTCTAAAAATAAGCAAAAACGCCAGGCTAAGGAACCAGTACGATGAATTCCTGCATAATATTCAGCAGGATAAGATGACGGAGCTTTGGGACAATAAGGAAGATGAGGCGTGGGAGAATGTATAAGGCAGGTGATGTGGTTTTGGCTGCGGTTCAGTTCACTGACACCGTTGAAGTTAAGAAAAGGCCGGTGGCGGTGCTCTTTTCCGAGCTTGGAAATATTGTCGTGGCCGGAATAACCAGCAATACGGAAATGAAAGGCCTGCCCCTCAAACAGTCCGAGGGCGCGGCAAAGGACAGCATCATAAAGGCCAATTATATTTTTACGATCCATGAAAGGGCGATAGAGAAAAAACTATTCAGCTTAAGCGCTGAAAAGCGGAAGATGCTCTATAACGAACTGGACTCAAGAATCAGGGCACTTGTGGAATAGGGGAAAACGGGAAATTATTTCGATTGGAGTGAGGTTTTTAAGCAATTCCTAAGAATTTTTGATTAACTCGGTGAGAGAGAGTAAGAATAAGCCATTTTTAGGTTTGCTTCTTTTTTCTTTTCCCGATTGGCACTTTTCTTTTTCGCCAACGTTTTTCTTTTCGTGCCAACGAAAAGAAAAAGGTTGCCCCGATCATCTAGCCCGGTTAAGGATATTACCCTCTCACGGTAAATACACGGGTTCAAATCCCGTTCGGGGCACGTTACAAATTGGTTAGTTGCCCCCACTCTTTTTATATTAGAAACAACGGGGGTTAATCTAGATGATAGACTACGACAACAAACTAACCAATTTCATGCAAAAACTCGGCGACACCGTAAGCCAACACAACGCCGACCTTATCAAAACATACACCGAAAAGCTCCGCGCCCTACCAACCGAACCCGGAGCCAGCAGGGTTCTAACAATGGCAACCCGCCTAAAAACAGTAGCCAAAATACTCGACAAGCCCCTTGATGGACTTGACGAAGCCGATATAATCCGGCTAAACAACACCATGCGCGAAAGAGGCATGGAATCCGCAGGATATTACAGACGCTGTTTAAAACAGTTTTTGCGCCTAACCGACAAAAAGAAGTTCATAGACCTGCTCGATAGCGACTATTTACGCTCACCCTCAACCAAAAACAGCAAAAAAATGAAGGTCAACCCGCAGGATTTTTGGAGCGAGAAGCAAATAAACGACTATATCACAGAATGCAAAAGAATCTCCCCAATGTGGGAAACATGGGCAGGCCTTTGGCTCTCAACAGGCTGCAGGCCCCACGAATTATTCGGCTTAAAACCTGAAAACATCAAATTTGAAGATGGTTTCCTAACCGTGAACATAACAGCCGGAAAAACAGGCGCAAGGACAATAATCCTTGACGGGAACGAAAGCGCCGCAGTCTGGAAGCTTACTCAACCCTACCTCACCACCTTAAAGCCGGGCAAACTACTTTTTGACATTAGATATGAGGGTATGGATAAAATGCATAAAAAAATATGTGAAAACATCGGCATACCAAAAGGAGAAGCCCAAAAGTTCTACTGTGCCCGAAAAATGGCGCTCTCCAGATTCTATGACCGTTATGGTGTAGTCAAAGGCGCCAAACTCGCTGGCCATGTTCCGGGTTCTCGCGAAATGGGTGTATATGTTGCCATGACTGATGCCCAATTCAAAACAGGGATAGCCAAAATAACGGAAAAAGAGTGCCCTGCTTGTGGAGAAATGGCAGCCGCAACCTTAACAAGCTGCGCCAAATGTGCCGCGCCTCTCAACAGGAAAGCATACACCGAACTAATTCAAAAAGCGCAAAAGGAAAAGGGCGACATGATGATGCAATTACTCGAAGGCAAATTCGAAGCACTCGAAAAAAAAATGGAAGAAAAAATCAAAGCCCGCGCCTAACTGCGCGGGTTCTTCCCCAATTTTTGGCGCTCTATCTCTATTATATTTTTATCAACTTGTCGATAAATTGGCAGTAACTTTTCTTCAAAAAAATCAAACATTTTTACAGCTCTTTTCACATCATTAAAAGTTTCAAGGGATATTTCAAATTGTTTTAACTCTTTTTTCAAACTCATTAACCTAAGAAACCTACTTCTCGCAATTTGCTTACCTTTCTCAAATAATGATTTGTAAAATTCGTTGCCTTTCATATCCTCTTCTTTTATTTCAGTAGGAATAAAGCCCAACAAATAACGAGTTTTTTGCCAATCAATCCTATAGAATCGCCCCTTCAAATCTTTACTTTTCAATATAGGGGCAACGTCTTCCTGAATTAACTTTGCCTTTTTCAATACCACAAGCCGATTGCTCAAAGTCTGATTCTTTACCTTTAATAAACTCGCCAATTGTGAAAACTGGATACTCTCGTTTTCGCAAATGGCAAGAAATGTTTCAAACATTGGTTTGCTTATCAATAATTCAATTTTTCCCGATACCATAGAACTTACCTACACAATGTTATTTATAGGTAAGTCTTTATAAACGTTAGCTAAATACTATTTTATGAACCCAAAAAGAAAATTTTATTCAATTCTCCTCGAAAAAGAGGAGCGCGATAATTTGGAAAAAGTCCGCCAAAAAACAGGGACCCGCTCGGCTTCCGATGCAATCAGAATTTTAATCCGGGAGGCATCCAAATGACGTTCCCTGATTTTATTCAAAAATTCGCCAAACGGCATAACATTTCTGAATTAGAAGCACGGCAGCTCGCCGAGGAGATAATCAAAGTGTGATTTTTTATGCAAAAAATAGGAACCCCCCACCCAGCGCCAACCGAGCAGGAAGGTTTACTGAATAAATCCCCCACTTCTGAAAATAAAAAGAGTGCGCTATTAACCAAGCGCTGCGCCAGATGCTATTTGAACGGCTCCACCAAAAAATTCAAATTTATTTGCCGGGGTAACCTCGTGCGCTATCTTTGCCACCCCTGTTTAAAACTTTTTGACTCCGGCCAGAGCGCCCTAGACTGGCTCAATGCCAATTCAATCGAGCACTTCAATTTCGACAAAACCCCGGCGGCGGGCCCTGTTCCTGTGCCTGCTACCCGGGACAAGGAGGCGCAAGCACCATGACCGCGCAAATCCCCAAACAGCTTCACCGTTGCCGAGTTATTAAACTAGGTAGACATTCAAAAATTCCGAAAGAGGAAGGCTGGGTTTTGACACCCGAATTATACGAACGCCAACAAGATAAAACTTGGAAGAAAAAAAGCAATAGCGAAACTTATTTAGTGAAAGGCAAATCTTTTACAGGCGAAATAGCAAATTATACTTGGGATTCTCCCGAACTTCAAAAGTGGCTGGTCGAAGGCGGAAATTATGGCGTGCTTTGTGGGGCCGGATATATTGCTGGAATAGATGCCGATAGTTACGAATTGCAAGAGGCAATAGAAAAAGGATTGCCGCCCACATTCAAAATAAGAAGCGGTGGACGAAGCGAAAATAAAGAGCATCCTGAAAAACATCATTATTATTTTCTAATCCGCAATCCAACACTAACCCAAACTATTCCTTTAACCCTTTCACCCGCACAGGAAAAAAAGAACTTGGGCCACATTCGCTGGAATAACGGGCAGCTAGTAGGCCCCGGTTCAATACACCCAAGCGGGCGCATCTATGAAGTGGTTTCAAACATCCCGATTGCAGAAATAGAATGTTCCGAATTCCTAAAAGTTTTATCCCCTTGGATATTTCAAGCAGGACATAATGTCCTTCTGGAAGGGCAAACTTTTGAAAACCCCTTAAAGGAAATGAAAATAACAGACATCGTAAGCATCGCTGGAATGACCAATAAAGGCGCAGGCAAACATCAGGGAGCGCACCCATTCCACGAAAGCACAACCGACTGGGATTTTGAAATCGACACCCAAAAAAATGTTTGGTATTGCTTCGCGCACAACGTGGGCGGAAGTGTCGCAGAATTAATTGCCATGCAAAATAAAATACTTGAATGCTGGAATTGTGGCAAAGGTTCGCTGCCAAAAGAAAAATTCAAAGAAGTTTTAACCGTTGCAAAAAAAACCAAACCCGAATTATTTATCGGCAACGATGAAGATTTTTATGAGAGGTTTCATAGCATCGCAAGCTTTGAAGTAATTTCAAAAAAGCTTGCAGTAGATTTGGGGATTTGTTTTGATAAAAACCAAATCTGGTGGCTCTGGCATGAAAAAAATAACGCATGGAAGATTGTTGACGAAACAGATATAATGAACCTAATTGATTCAGCCATCCGATTCAATGCAAGCACTTTGGAATCCAAAGTTAAAAATCTGATTCTTGAAGGGTTGAAACGCGAAGGACGAAAAAATAAACCTAAAGAACTGGACAGGCGCGATGTGCAATTCAAAGACCTTATAATTAATTATGAAAATGGTGAAATAAAACCCGCGACCAAAGAATATTTTGCAACCAATCCAATCCCATGGGAGATTGGAGAAACTGAAAACACCCCAACAATAGATAAACTTTTCACTGACTGGGTTGGCGACAAAAAACCTTTGCTTTATGAAATAATTGCCTTTTCAATGGCAAGAGAATATTTCATCCACCGCCTCTTTTGTTTTGTAGGTTCAGGCCGAAACGGCAAATCGCAATACCTTAAACTTGTTCAAACCTTTTTAGGCATAGAAAATGTTTCCAGCACGGAACTGGAATTGTTACAAAACTCAAAATTTGAAACCACCAAACTGCACAAAAAGCTCGCGTGCTTTATGGGTGAAACAAATTTTAGCCTACTCGAAAAAACCAGCAAAATAAAACGGCTCACAGGGCAGGACTTAATTCCGATAGAATATAAGGGCAAATCGGGGTTTGATTATGAAAACTACGCCACCGTTTTTATTGCCACAAATTCCCTGCCAACCACTGCCGACAAAACCGAAGGTTTTTATTCACGCTGGCAAATCGTAGACTTCCCCAACCGATTCAAAGAGCATGGCGATATAATCGACCAAATTCCGCCAATTGAATACGCAAACCTTGCAAAAAAAAGCATCCGTATACTGGCAGAATTAGCCAAAACCTTTTCCTTCAGTTTTGAAGGAAACATAACCCAAAGGGCGCAAAATTATGAGGAGCATTCCAATCCGCTTTCAAAATTCTTGGAACAGGAATATCGGAAGGATGTGAATGGGCAAATACCATTTTTTGAATTATATGAAAGTTTTGAAAATTTCCTTAAATCCACAGGTCAGCGCTCATTAACCAAACGGGATGTTGGCAGCCAGTTAGAAGAAATGGGGTATGAAAAAGACTATCAGCACCCTCCCGGAGAGCAAAACAAAAAATGGCTTTATGTTCTTGGAATTTCAAAAAAAGGAAGTCAAGGAAGCGAAGGAAGTCATATTATACTTGATTCTCATATAGAGAAATTAAGTAAAACATCACTTCCTTCACTACCTTCGCTTCCTTTTGGCGGAAAGCTCCCCGAAAACCGCGACCAGTGTGAAATTTGCACGGCTGGTTTTGATGGTTTAAGGCTTGAAAATTTTAAGGTAGATGCCAGAGGGCGGCGTTTATGCCGTTCATGTGCCCAGATTCAGGGTGGTTCTCCATGACTTCCTCGGTTGAGATTATTGTCCGGTTGGGGCCCGGAGCCATACAAAACTTGTCTGCCCTGTCTTATGTTTTGGAGTTGTCGTTTTCGGAGGTTCTTGAAATGAGTATTGCACGGGCAATTAAGGATTTGAACGAACCAGTATCCCCATCTAAAATGGAAGGGGGGCGGTCTGATGTCTAAAAAGCTTCGTAAGGTTGCTCCGGGTGTTGTACCTGTTCAGAATCCCATTTGCCAAGTTTGCGGGCAGCCTGAAAGGTGGGGCTTTTCGCATCCCTTGTGTTGGGGGCGAGAGAAATGACGGCGAAGCGTTTGTGTGCGTTCCGGCTTTCCTTTGAAGCTGTGGGAATTGTTCGGACTTATGCGGTTGATGGCAAAAATCAAACGGAAATCGTTGAAGAGGCTCTTCGGCTATATCATGGTGTCCGAATTGCCCCTGCTATACATGGTAATGCAAAAAGAGAGCCTGCTATACAACAGAATAGCTCAAGCGATTGTATAACAGAAGCCAATTGTCGCGTTCCAGAGGGGCAAAAACACGATGTGCGGATGGTGAGTTTATGACGGGGCGCAATTGGCGTTTATTCCGTTGTTGCGTCAGGCGTGAAACTTTTTCGGTGCTTATGGAGCGTTTTCCCACAAAAATAAGCCGGAATAGTTTCGTGGATTCTGTGCTTTCCAAAAACTTGGGGGTTAGATATGACTAAAAAAACGAAATTGGCAAAACATGAGCATTTTTTCGCGCAGTTTTTGACGACTGAGCGGGCTGATGGCAGTTACGCTTCTTATATTTTTTGCCAAATTTGTGGGGCAATTCGGATTTTGACGATTCGCGAGGAACCTTTTGGTTTTGAACAGCCCTTTTTGGGGGTTGTCTGAGTTTTTTTGTTTATGACCCTTTCAAGGCATAAAAGGAGTTGAAAACATGAAAGTTGATGGAAAAGAATTTTTTGAAGGAGTTTCTAAGGAGATGGCTGCATATTGGAGAACTATCAAAAACGCAAATATTGTTTGCCGTCCAGTTCGATGCAATAAATGCGATAAGGCTTGTTTCATTCTGGATAAGTTTTTTGATGAATCCAAACATATCCTATGTTCGGGTTGTTATCAGGAAGCTTGGCATAAAAAACATGGAATGCAAAACATTCCACATGATGGAAAAGAATTAGCCGACCTTCGCAAAGATTTTATTGGGTGGAAACTTGACTGAAACAATGCCTGATAAAATTAAAAACAATTTTATTTACGCCCGTGTTTGGCGCGATGTAAGAGTTAAAGACCGGGGCGCGGTGTTCTTGGTTTGCGGGGATATTGGAAGCGGTAAAAGCAGCGGCGCAATAAAAATGGCATATGACTTGGACCCCGATTTTGGTGTTGAAAGAATATGTTTCTCTGTAAGCGAAATGCTTCGAGTGGTTGAGGAAGGTGATTTTAAAGGCGCGTTGAAAGCTGGTTCGGCTGTGATTCTTGACGAAGCCGCCGGTTCCGAAGATGGAGCCGATAGCCGAAACGCGCTCACAAAGACAAATAAAATTTTGAGTTATTTTAGCACAATTTCCAGAGTGAAGCGACTGGTGATTTTTTACATCGCGCCTTTTCTTTCCCAAATGGACAAGAGGGTGAGGCTGTTGGGTTTAACAGGATTATTTATTTTTAGGGAAGTGGACTTTAACCGCAAATTATCCAAATGCTCGTTCTATTGGTGTCTTGCTTCTCCACTTGCTGATAAAGTGATTACTCCCAGAGCAAGATTGATAGACAAGGCAACGGGTGAGATTACTATTATCCAAGAAATTCGTATTCCCTTGCCACCAAAAGAATTGGTTGATGTGTATAAGGAAAAGAAAAATGTTTTCGTTGCTGCCAAAATTAAAAGTTGGCGGGAAGAGCTTTTGAAAATAAGTGAGAATCGTGCGGCTGTAAAAGTTTCAATCAAAGGAATCGTGGCTGCGTTAAAGAAAAATCCTGATTTGGTTAAAGACCAAGATGGTAAAATCTCGCTTGCTTTGATTCGTGAACGGTATGATTTGACGGAATCTAATGCGCGTGCCACAAAACGGGCTTTAGAAGTGTTTTATTCGCAGAAAAACCGTTTATTGTGAGGGTATGCCATAGCGCTTATAGTATAGATAATGGTGGGGAAACTCGGTAACTGCTAACAGCTTATGGCTGTTTTTAGGGTTGTGAACAGGCTTTTCCCCTG
>CAZEBH010000059.1:0-8194 GCA_964510425.1 uncultured archaeon
GTCTAGTCAGCGCTGCGCCCTAGCGACAGATCAAGCCTTGCAATGTCCTGCAAACCCGCAGGGATAAAAACATCGTCAACAGGAACAGGCTCGGTGGTCTGGCCGCAATCATGCCTAAGGTCCCTTATCATGGAGTCAAGCCCATAATCGTTATAACCGGAATATTTTTCGCTCCGCTGATTTTTGGGTTTTTTCCTCTCGTTTTCAAGCTCCTCTATTTTTTGCGCGCATGCCTTTTGTACGGCATCCAACTCTTCCCCATCCGGGTTTATGTAATCAAACGGGTCCTTTCGCAGTTCCCACGGGACAATGCTCGCATCCAATTCCTGCAGGCACTCGACAAAAATTTTGGCATATTCTTCGCGGGCCTTTTCCCTCTCGCCATCATTTGCCGCGGCATCGATTTTCTTTTTGGCTTCAGAGAGCCTTGTTTCGCAGATTGCCCTGAAGGTCTGCGCGTATTCCTGCGCAAGCCCGTTGCCATCAAACCCGCCGCTAAGTGCATCAGCCCAGTCCGCAAAATCAGATGAGCTGTCAACAAGTTCGGACATGGCAAATTGTGTGCATCTAATTATCTCATCCTGCATCTGCCTGTAGAGCCCTATTTTTTTGTCCGGATTGTTTTCCACTGCCAGTTTTTCCTTGAGCCTGTTTATTTTGCCCTCGCACAGCTCGCGGAACGCAATTGAAACGTCCAGGTTCATCTCATCGTCATTCTCGCCGATTAATCCAAGGCCCGCCTGAAAAATCGTGTAGTCAACAAGATCGCTTGATGCCGTCTGCATGCATTTGAAATAAACCTCAATTGCCTTGTCATACAGCGCATCCTTCTTTTCCGGGTTTTTTTCAGCCCTTGCCGAATCAAGGTAATATTTGACAAGCGCCTTGCAGTTGGAGTAAAATGCCGCACTGAAAGTTTCGCCTGCAATTCTTCCAAAAGAATAATCCCCAATATTAAGCCCCTGTTGCGGGTCTATTGAACTAACCCCCTGCGCCTCATCGTACTCCTCCTTGGTTATTTTGCCATCCCTGTAGAAATCATCGCTATAAGAAATCACCAGCTGCAGGCATTTTATCATCCCATCCCACATTTCGCGGTTTTTCTCATCGAGCGACATATCACCGGTCGGATTTTTCAATTCCGCTTCGGTAAATGACCCATTCGGCCCGCGCAATGAATCCTCAAGTGCCCTGCATTCCGCAATGTGCGTGCGGTACTCCTCAACGCCCATCGGGGGAATTGCCAAAGCCGTGCCTTCATCGGCACCAACAAACTGCAAAAAAAGCAGCGCCATCATGAGGGTCACAAACAGTTTCATTGCACCCACCTGACTTTCTGCTTAAATTCCGCATTTGTGAGATTGCCCTGCACAAGCGCGAGTATGTCCTTTTGCAGAGCGCTGGCTTCAATTCTTTTTTTGCCGGAATTGAAAATCAGCACGGTGGTTTTTTCCTTTCGCGGCTCGAAACTCGCGGAAAGGCCAAATGCCCTGTACGCAAGCGCCTCATTGCTAAGCGCGGAATCCTCAAAAAATCCAATCACAACTTCTTTGGGCTGTACATCCACAACCGCTTCCTTAAGCCCTGCCTGCCTCATTCCGATGTAAATTTTTGTGGCGCTCTCGCTTGCCTTGGGCTTTGCGGGGAGTACGGTATTTGCCGCTGATTGAATGTTTGCCGCTGGCTCTGGCTGCAGGGAATTTTGCGTTGTGGCATCCTGTTGGCCAGCATCTGCATTGGCATCCTGTGCCGGCGGCGCGGCTGAGCAGCCGCTTAGAATAAGTGAAATAACAAGGGCCATTGCGGCAATGCGTTTTTTGGAAAACACACCACTGCTTAAGTATTAGCGGCTATTTATACTTTTCTTCAGGCCACAATCATGCCTTTATTTCAGGCTCAGGTTACCTAAAAATTCCTGTATGCCAATATTTGCCGAATCCAGCCCCTCAATTTCCGGGATTTCAACCATCCCCAAGTTCCCCAAAAAATACCCGACCAGAATTGCCATGGCAACTGCAACCAGTGCATTTGCGATGTGCCCATTTTTTGATGTGAAAAAATTTGTCTTGCCGTTAAAATCCTCAAGTGCATCCTCGCCCATCTTTGCCCCCGTGTGCATTGCAAAAAGCAACGGAACTGCCGCGAAAACTGAATAAAACGGGCTTGCAGAAAACGAGCTTCCAAAATACATGCCGCAAAGAAGCATTAGCACATATGAATGCCTGCCGAAATAGAGCGCCGAGAGCATCATTATCCCAAGGGCAATTATTGGCAGCGCAATGGCGCGATTTAAGCCCAAGGTTTCAGACAAGGGTGAGACAACTGAATTGACGGCAATTGCGCCAAGTGCGTACAATACAAATCCAAACGCGTAATTTCCCTTGCTGCTTGGCATGATAGTTCACTTGAGCAGTCGCGCGTCATTCCAGTAAAGCTCAATGTTCTCAGAGCCTGCCTTGATGCAGATTTGCGCATCATCCTTTGTGCCCTTTAGCATTGCGAGCAGGTTCTTGAGATTGTACGTATTTCTAATTGATGAATCATCACTTGAGGAAATCACAATGTCCTGCTGGGTTGTATTTGCGGTTTTTGTGTTTGCGGTTGTAATTGTCGGAAAGGTTGCAGTCAACTGCGTTGCATTATCCTTTATACATTTGAGATTGAAGCCCGATTGCGAGCTTCTCTGTGTCACCACTGGGACGAAGACCATTGAACTTAGTGTTGCCTGCCCGGATTTTGAATCCCTGAAAACAAACCCTTCATAGTCCCTGTCATTTCCGGCAAACCTATTGTCAGTGCAAAGTTCTGCCGCCTTGTGGGTTTCTGTTTTGGCGGCTTCCCCTTCCTTTCCGCCAAAGTCGGATGAGCCTATAATCCAATTTGCGCCAATTGGCTGGATTGTGGCAGTTGTATTTCTAGCGGACCTGAATTCAAAGAGCATTCCCGCAGCCTGTTCTTTTATGCCCTTTGAAATCTTGAGCGAAAGCCTGATTGGGTCCGATGGCGAATATGTGATTCCTGAAGTGTTTGAAATTGAAATTATCCTGCCATGCTTTGTGTCATCATAGTTTGCCGCGTATGTGAAAGCCTTTGTATCCTGCCCTGTCTTTTGGCTGATTGTCGGGTTCTGTTCATCGGCAAAGGCTGATCCGTAATTGTTGAAATAGAAATATGCCTTCGTCTCAAATGTTCCAGAGAAACCCGTTCCCCATGCAAGTGAGCCATCAATTGGCATTTTGAAGAGAGGATTTGCACTATAGTTGGATTTGAATTCCGGAGTTGCCTTTGCATTGTCCGAATCAATCTGTGCAAGCGTTCTGTTTTTTGTCAACTGTATTTTTGCGGCATTGACCGAAGCACTCCAATCATATTCTATCTGGACATTATAATCTCCCGCCTCGATGTCCTGCGCAGTGTCTCCGAGATCAATCTTTGTCCCCGCGAGTTTTCCTGAAAGACCAGTAATCTTATCATTTAGCTGTTCAACCAGTTTGTTGCCGAACTTATCCTTGACAAGATACATTCCGCTGTCGATGTCTGCGCGGTAGAACTCGTAGAAGTTATTGCCATATTTTGCCTTGAGTTCTGCAGGCCCGATTTCCCACATAGCTTTCTTCATCACCATATTCTTCACGGCATCGTTAAGTTTTGGCGCATTTACTGCAGTGAGTTTCCAGTTTGCAAATTGCTTATCTGCGAGTTTATTTAGGAATGCAATCAACTGTGTTTTGTCAATAGTTTGGCTTATGCCATTTACAGTGACTTGGCATGAAGTGGCAAGAGTGTCACATTTTGAAAGTTCATCATGGAACTTTGTGTAGTTGTCAAGCGAAATCAAATACCACTTTTCCCCAAGTTTCTCCTTTGGTAAAAAATTGTCAGATTCAAGGTCTTTGCCGGTTATTTCCAGCACTATTTTTGCACCCGGATATTTTTCAAGGATTGCCGGAATTTTTGGCAATGCAACATTTGTATTTGTAATTATTAATGGGTCACTGCCAACTGATAGTATCTTGCCATCCAACATTCTTAATGCTGCTCCAAGTTCGGATTCAGCTTTCTCGTTTCCAAGCAATTCGCCAATGTCAACAACTTTGCCAACGCTTGTCAGGAAATATGAGCCAGTTCCAGCACTGCCTGCCTGTGAAAGCGCATACCTGAACAGCTCGGAGGATTTCATGTTCGCAGCATTTGCGCACTCAAAGCCGGATGCAACTGCACACTGCCCAATGTTGTTCGGGCTTGCATTCACAAGCACAGTAACCAATTTGACCTCATCAATTTTTTGTGCAATTGAAAGCGTTGCCTGCGTTGCATCGCAAAACCATGGTGCGGCTGCCAGGTTTTTGATGTCTCTTTGGTCTGTTCCGTTCTTTGCATAAACATCACACGAGTTCTGCTGAACTCCGGTGTTGTCTTTTGAGCCATAGCGCCAATCAAAGCTGAAATGCTGGAAGCCGTACTTTGCAAACGCGGCGTCTCCGGATTCTGGCTGTGCGCCTGATTTTGTTGTGTCAATCTTGCAGGCATAATCATATGGCAGTGTTGAAATCTGCGGGCCGCCGCCACCGCCGTTTCCACCGTTGCCGCCCGTTGCTCCGTTTGCCTTTACCGTTATCTGGGCCTTAAAGCCGTGGTATTTTGAAACCGCGGGTGAAACCCTTGAAACAATGCCGCGCATTATTTCGTTAAAAACAACTTCTCTGCCGCCCTGTGCCTTCCACTCTTCGATATTGCTAAAGCTCACAACCGCCTCATGCCCATCGTGGGTAATTGTCATGGTAAGCCCGCTTTTTGTAAAGCTTTTGGGGTCAAATTCGCCATCTATTTTATCAAGCGTGCCGCATCCTCCCTTTTCTGCAAGCTTAAATAGCCTTCCATTCAGCTCCGTGCGGTAAGCCTGCAGAGGGTTGACCTGGCCGAGCTTTAAAAAGTTGAGCGCATCATCGTTTATGCACTTATCAGGATCAGTATAACTCGGGTCCCCAAAAGTGTCAACTATTTTTGAGAGCTGGTCTGCGTACTCCAAAAGAGGCCAGAAATCCTGTATGGTCATGGGAAATGAAATCTGCCTGCCTCCCTGATATGGCGTTGTGAACCTTACAACCAGATTTGCCCTGCCCTGAACCGTGTAATAGGCCTTTGTCAAAAAATACCGCAAATTGCCAACATTGGCAAATGTATTTGCCTGCGTAAAAATCGAGGCCGAAGGCGCCCTGTTTGTATACTCGGAAAAGTTTTTGACAACCTCGAATTTGAGAATCTGCGTAACCTTCCCATTTGGCTGTGTCTGGGTGGTCTCATCTAAAAATGCCCAGCTCTGGACCATATTAATGGGCCCGCCGGAATAGCCCGTGCCGGCGGCATTTGGGCCTGTAACCGGAACACCGTTCGCGCTTGGAACGCCTGATGTTGGAACCGAGCGCGGATAACCTGTTCCTGTAATTGGAGTGCCATACCCTCCGGCTCCAAATGGCTCAGTTGGGTTCCCTATTCCTGAATTTACAAATGAAATTGTGTTATTGCTCCCCTCCAAAAATACTCCCTGGTCATAACATGTGTTTATCACCTGCAGTGTAACCGGCGTTGGGATAAAGTTGCTGAATGTCAATGTTGGCGAGGGCGAGACTGAAATACAGTCACGGTAATTTTTCGCATTCTCATTTGCGACATTCACATACAGAACTTTAATGTTCTGGGACAACTGGCTGCTTGAAGACGTTTTTGCCTTCACGCCAACTGCATACCTGCCAAAAAAGTTTGTGGGCTCAACCGCAACATCCGCAGTGGCACTTGGCTCAATCTTCACAGTTTTTTGCTTGATATTAAGGCCGGGTTGCGGATCAAATGTGACATCCACTGCCGATGCGCAATTGTTCTGCACTGAAAAACCGCCCTGCCCGCAGTTCCAGGCGTTATTATAACCCGCGTTCAGGCCTTCAGCCGGGTAGAATGGCGCACTGTAACTTGTGTTCGGGTAATATGAATTCTGATACGAGCCCATTCCCTGATAATCATAATAGCTATCCCCGCGTATGGGGTTTGTGGTTGAACTATTAATATATGGGGGAACTCCTGTGCCATAGCCGTATCTGCTTGAATAGGGGTCATATGCCGAATAGCGTGAGTTGGAGTATTGCGAGAACCTATCGCCATAATTTCCAAAGCCGGTGTTCAGAGGGCAGCTCTGCACTGTAATATCGCGCTCAGGCAGCACCTGTACACATTCTGAAATGTTATTGATGCTAATTGGCACTTCTATTTTGCGCGTTAGTTTTTGCACTCCTGATGAGGTCATATGCGTTGCCTCAATTTCAATTTTTGCACTTGCATTTGCGCTGATTATGTCCTCAGGCCTGAATTCCAATTTGATTGAGCTTTCGCTGTCCTCCAAAAAGTTCGCGCCAACTACCCTGAAGACTTTTTCCAGCTGTATTTTTTTGCTTCCCTCAAGCGAACTCGTGGCGCCAAATGACCAAAGTGCATCATCGCCTGTTGGAACAAGCCTTGCGGAAATATCGCGCAAGCTCACATTTTCCCCGCCAACTTTGCATGAATTTCTGATGCTAATGGTGGTAGTGCGGGTGTCTTTGGTTGAACCAACAATTTTCCACTCGGAGGGCGTTACAGTAAAGCACTCGGAGTCATCAAGTTCATTTCCAAATCCAATGCTTAATTGGAACGGGATTTGCGCAACCCATTTCTGCGCAAAGTTGGGGTTCGAGACCTGAACATCAATTGTGCCCAAAATCTTGAGTGGCGTTCCAATAGATTTTCCTTTGGTGTCAAGTGAAATTTTTCCCGCAAGCACGGCGTTAGAATCCGGTGAAATCAGGGTGCCTTCCGCAGGCTCTTCGAAAACAATGCTTGCATATCCTGCAAATTCCCTGCCCGCACTCACTTTTTCAACCTGCATGGGTATTTGCGAATAATTTAGGATTGTGGCATCAATTGTCTTGAAATCGCGTCCGCCCACATTTAGAGAAAGCTTCAGGCTCTGGGGGCTTGTTGCAAGAACATTTGTGCTAACCTTTAGTTCATATTCAGCAGGGGTATAACCGGTTTTTTCAACTGCAAACCCGATTCTGCTTCCATCAGACGGTGAATTTAGTGTATATGCAAAAACACCGTCAATATCGGTTTCCCCAGAGGCAATTACAATTCCGTCCTTTTTGACAAATACTTTTGCATTTGCAATCTCGCTATTGCCATCACTTGCCCTTACAAGTATGTTGTTGTTTATCAGCGGGACAATGACTTTTGGCACTATGTCAATATTCATTTTTCTTGCACTCAAAACTTTCACATAAATTGTTTTCTGGTAAACCTGGCTTGCGGTTCCGGACCCTGAAATGATTTGCACTTCAAGCGGGATGTTCCCTTCCTTGCGTGCGGCAAAAACAATTTCCCCAGAAACAACCGAACCTTTCTGTATCTCGCCAACCGAAGTGGAAATTTCAGAACCGGATTTTTGGCCAATGCGCTCCTCTCCGTGCGCGGTTTTTATTTTATAGGATTCAATGGAAGCACTGCTTGTCTTGTCCTTAATTGACAATTGCGAGGCGCTGAAAGGCGCGTTTGAAAGGCTTGAAATTTCAAAGAGCAACCTGTACTTTCCATCAACCTGCGCGCTGTAGTTATCCACAATATTTGTGGTAAGCCCGGCTCCCAAATCCTCAATCGAATATTTGGCGCAAAAATCATCCCCGCATAGGCTGGTCGGCCCGACACTAAAAGTGGTTTTGAGCGCATTTGCATAAAGCCCCTGTTTTTGCGGCACGCTTCCGGAAGTTCCGATTACAGCATCGCTTGGCGACCTTAAATATCCGCCGCTCTTTGCCCAGGCCCTGTGCCAAATCTCTAAAAGGGATCCAATCTTTGCCTCGTCGCGAACCTGTAAATCCGTTTCAGCCTCATATACTCCGCCCGCCGCCTTTTTGAATACAATATTTGCCCATTTGGCATTGCTGGTGGTCGCGTGCTGCAAATCAAGTGCCTGCCCTGTGGGCGGCGTGTATGTGGTTGATTCTACCAGTGAATTATAAGCCGCACGCACCGCGCTTATGTATAAGAAATCTTTTTCTATCGAGTTATTCTGCTCGGCGCCAGTTCGGATATGCAAACCCGCCTCATCAAATGATGCGCTCTTTGGAACCAGTAACCTGAATTTTGCAGTGTAGGTCGAACCTTCATT
>CAZEBH010000060.1:0-8059 GCA_964510425.1 uncultured archaeon
CCACTCCTAGTCTTTCAAACTTCCGGTTTCCTTTACCCGGTATATCGCCTTCCCTTAAGGCAGTGACGGCGAATCCACAGGCTTGGCAACCCTTTTGTCGTCCTTGCTCGTGCGTGGATAGAGCCTTGTTTTGCTCGCATGTCCGACAATGTTGCCTCCAATAGGCACCGTTGGGTCGCCGAACATGATGTCCGGCCTTTCCATTACCTGATTTGTCACAAGTACCACAATGTTGTTTAGCTCCGCAAGTTTTTGCAGGGTGCGCATATGCTGGTTTAATTTCTGTTGCCTTTCTGCCAGTGTTCCCCTTCCGACAAATTCAGACCGGAACTGTGAAGTGAGTGAATCGACTATCACAAGCTTTACGTTTTTCTCTTTGACCATTTCTCCTGCCTTTTCAGCAAGAATCATCTGGTGGTCGGAGTTGTATGCTCTTGCGACATAAATGTTCTTGAGGGCTTCTTCCGGATCCAACCCCTGCGCTTCGGCAATTGATGTTACCCTTTCCGGCCGAAAACTGTTTTCAGAATCAATATAGAGGCACGTGCCTTCAAGGCCTCCCTTGTCCTTTGGCAACTGAACTGTAACTGCTGTTTGGAAGCACCATTGGGTTTTGCCACTCGCATATTTCCCGTAGATTTCGGTAATGCTCTGTGTTTCTATTCCGCCACCGATTAAGTTGTCCAGTTCCTTGCTGCCGGTTGTCAGCCTTCCAACAAGTTTTCTTTTTTCAGCAATTTCGAGGGCTGAAATATATCCCATGTCCAGTGCGTCGCGTGCAGCCTTAATTGCCTTCTCCGCTGTTCCTTCCCCAAGTGCTGCGGCTTCCATAAGTTCTGCTGCCGACGCGGTGGCAATGCTCTCAATGGTTTTATATCCTGCCCCGAGCAATTTGTCCGCTCCCTGCGCCCCAATTCCTGGCAGGTCTTCTATAGATTTGATTTCTTTTGCCATGTTGATTCCTCCTCGCATTCGGGGGCTTTTCAGGCGGTATGTCCCGTTGGCGCGGAACTGCCCATTGCCCCAATGCTTTCAGTAACATTACTATCTTTGCTTTATAAATAACATGGGGGGTTCGGTGCCGGTGCGGCTATGTTGAAATGCCGCTTTCAGCAATCATTTTAACCTCCATCATCCATAAAAACTTTTTTGGGAGTGCCTCCAACAAAAGCGGCTATCCGCAGTCCAATGTTGGCTGCACTAGGAACATTTGGTTTGGAGAAGAGCAGCGTTAATCGAATTGGGCGAGTCCACGAGGCTAGCAGCACCGGCAAGAACGTTATTGCTCTTACACTCAACAACTTGTTTTGTTCTTAGAGGACTAATTGTATATTAAGCTAACTTTTGAATTATCGCGTTCTTTCCAAGGTGCAGCTCCACATTCCCGCGGTTCTCCTTCACATACGCCCCGAAAATTTGCACTTTTTCCTGTTCGCCAATTTCCCCGACCTGTTCGCAAATTTCGTTCCACGCAGTTGCGCGCATCTCCTCTTTGCCTTGCGAAATTATAAAGTTCATAACTTTCCCCCTGCCCCGTTCATTTTCGAATTCTTTAGCCGGAAAAATCGTTTTTATACTGGCAACAACAGTCACATCATTCATGCCGTGCGTAAGTTCAGAAATGCCATAGATTTTCTTGGCAGGCTCAGGAAGTGGCGGCATTTGCACCGCAGATATTTCGCTGTTGTAGTTCAGGTTCAATTGCAGCGTTCCGTTAAATGATGACACAGAGCAGTTCGAGAGCCCGAGCCCTGAAACTTTTTCCCCGCCCAACAGCGCAAACTTTGCTATGTCCTTATTCCAGAGCGTTGCGCGTATCTCTAAGGTGCCATCAGAGAGCACGATGTTTTGCAATTCTCCCCTGCGCCCGTTCTTCTCATAGCTTTTTGCAGGGAATGCCCTTTTCACACGCGCAAGAATATCGATATTATTCATTCCATCCCTGAGCGCGGATATTTTTGTGTCTTCGCGGATAACCTGCTCCGTTTCAACCCCAAATTCTTTTGCAATCATAAAAGCCGCGCCTTCCTCGGTCAGAAGCCCTGCGAATTTGTCCTTCTTTGCCTCAATTAGCCCCTCTATTTCCGCGTGGGTTTTGCCGCTCCTAGACATTATGGATTCTTTTAGTTTTTCGGCACTGTTAGCATTCATCAAAGAATGGATTGCCGGACATGAATTTAACCTTTTCCTAGGTTCGGTGCCGCTGTGAATGGCACAGAATGTCCACTAAGATGTCGTGAAATGGCATTGCTTCCCTATAGTTGTGCGATATCCAGCTAAGCTTTTAAAAGCCTTCCAAAGTATTCTTTTAGTGATTTGAATGGTTCAGAGCGGAAAAGTTTATAAGCAAATTCAAAAGCTCATCTCAGAAAAGGGCGGGCTTGCATTTATGGTAATCGACCCGCCAAACCAGACACCCGAAGTTGCAGGAAAACTTGCAAAGGTTGCGCAGAATGCGGGAATTGATATGGTAGCAGTTGGCGGAAGTGTTGGGGCGCAGGGTGAACTTCTTGATTCTACAATTCTTCAGATTAAGGCAAATTCAAATCTGCCCGTAATTTTGTTTCCGGGAAATATTGCTTCGCTCAGTAAGCACGCTGACGGAATTTATTTCATGTCAATGCTAAATAGCACCGATCCATATTATATAAGCGGCGCGCAGATTGCATCCTCATACCCTGTAAAAAAATTAGGTATTGAGATAATTCCGACATCATATATTATAGTTGAGCCGGGTCGTGCTGTTGGGTGGGTCGGAAGGGCGCAGCCAATACCGCGAAATCTTCCATACCTTGCAGGAATAACCGCACTTGCAGGCGAATATATGGGCTCAAGACTAGTGATTTTAGAATCAGGCGGAGGCGCTGAAACACCCGCTCCTGCTGAGATGATTTCATACACAAAAAAAATGATTGAAGTGCCGCTAGTGGTTGCTGGCGGAGTTCGCAACGAGAAATATGCCTATGAGTGCATTAAGGCAGGCGCTGACATTGTGCATGTTGGCACCGCAATAGAAAATGAATCGGGCGATATAAACAAGGCTGAAGCGGTTTTGCGAAAAATCGCGGATGCCGTAAAGAGAGCCGGAAAGGAAAAGCTATAGCAAATGGCTTAAATAATTGAACAATTCACAAGCCATTTGCTATCTAGTGAACCGCAATGAAATGTTCAAAAATTAAAGCGGTTCACTATAGCTCAGAAAAAATAAAATCTATTTTTTATTTTGTGCAGAAACCAATTTTACGAGTTTTGGCAATGCGCTTGCAGCAGAGCATTTTGCCTTCCATCCAAGGCCCATAAGTTTTTTTGTCGAGTAGAATCTGTCTGCTTGCAGCCTTTTGACATACGCGGATTTTAAAATCGGGCTGAATTTTATCAAATAATTAATTTTTACAATAATATTGCCGAGCCATAACGGAATTTTGCCAATAGGCGTTTGCATTCCAAATTCTTTTCGCACAATATTTGCAGTTTGTTCAAGTGTTTGCGCATTTTTTTCGGCAACAATAAAAATCTCCCCATAGCACTCCTCGCGCCCCATGCAAAAAATTATGGCATCTGCAATGTCTTCTGGGCAGCTTGTCTGGAAATGATTTTGCCCATCGCCTATTAAGGGAAAACCTTTTACAACGGGTCTTATGATTTGTTGCCAGTACTTGTTGTTTCCGATTACAATTGCAGGCCTTAGAATTGTGACATGGAAAACTTCCTGAAATGACAAAACTCTCTTCTCGGCTTCAAGCTTGCTTTTCTCATAAGGGGTTTCCGGCCTCGGTTCGGTGTTCTCGTCCTTGAGGCCTCTTAGCTGCCCAAATACGCCAACAGTGCTCAGAAAAATGAACTGTCCAATGCCGTTTGCGGTGCAAGCTTCAAGAACATTTTCGGTGCCTGTAACATTCACTTCATAGAGGTTTGGCGCCTCCTCATCAAGCTGTGCCGCGCAGTGCACAACAACTTCGGCGCCCTTTATCGCCTTTTTCACCTGCTCAAGTTCAAGTATATTGCAGTTTCTTCTTGTGCATTCAATGACTTTGTGGTTTTTTTCGCGCAGTGCCGATACAAGCATTGTGCCAATCATGCCCCCGCTTCCAGTAACCGCTATTTTCATTTCAAATCACTTTTCCGCGACAATTATTGTGTTATTGCCTTTTCTCATTATTTGTTTTATTGTTGCCTTAACTTTCCTTTTTGGGGAAAACGCCAAAAGCCCTTCTCTAATCTTTCTGCGGGCAACTATAATAATGATTCTGTCAAAGAGATTGCTTTCAAGAAAGCTTGTTGCGGTTTTGTGCCCGGGCTCAACCAACACAGAGCGGATCCCAGCCGTATACAGTTTTTCCATCAAATTTTCCAGTTTCACGAAATTGCCTTCGCCTGCAATAATTATTTTCACGCCTTTTCTTTTCAGTGCAGAAATATTTTTTTGCGGCGCGTTTTTTGTGCACGCAATTATTGTTTTCCCTTTTTGATTGAGCATCTTTGCATTAATGGGTGTGCGTGCAAGAGAATCAAGTATCACGCGCACCGGGTTCAGTGCAGGGTTGCCGCGCACAGCAAGTTTCGGATTGTCCATGAGCACTGTATTGAGACCCGCAAGAATTGCATCATGTTCCGCGCGCAACTGCTGCACATAATTAAAACTGCCTTTGCCAGAGATTGGTTTTCTTTTTCCATCGCCATAGGTGATAAAACCCTGCTCCGTTATTGCAATTTTTAGTGTAATAAATGGGCGGCGTTTAGCCAAACTTTTTATGTAGAATTCATTCTGTTTTTTTGCCTCTTTTGCGCACAGGCCAAACCTTACTGAAATGCCGTGTTTGTGAAGAAATTTTGCCCCGTCATTCGAAATTTTGTGCGGATCCTTAATTGCCACAAAAACCTTTTTTACGCCGCTCTTCAGTATTGCTTTTGTACAGGGGGGCTGCTTACCATAATGGTTGCAGGGCTCAAGTGTCACATAAAGGTCGGCGCCTTGTGCCTTTTTACCTGCATCGCGCAAAGCATTAAGCTCCGCGTGCCTTCCCCCATAGTATTGGTGCCATCCCTTCCCAACCACTTTGCCTGCCTTTCCAACAACAATTGCCCCCACAAGCGGATTTGGAGATGCCCTGCCAATGCCTTTTGCTGCAAGCTCAAGCGCCATTTTCATGTATTTTTCCATTTTTTTAAAACCCGCCGGTAATTATTAACACTATTTCCGGAATCAAAAGCGCGAGTGCCGCCCCTATGAAAATGAAAGGCCCAAACCGCGGAAGGTTGCGGTAAACCATTATCTCCTTTACGCCTATTTTTTCGAGCCGCATTTTTTCTTTCTCCCCGAAAACCCCGAGTATTTTCCCGAACATTTTTTCAACTTCTTTTCCATGCATGAAATCAATTGCCACTATTTCATCCTCTTCCATTTCTGAAATTTTTATTTTCTGTAAAAAAAACTCCTTTCTAATCCCTTTTTCAAGTGCAACAAACACCACGCCAAAAAGCAGCGGGACTGCAAGAATGTAAAAGTAGTGCACAGAAACAATCCCTGAATTCAGCACAAGAACAAAATAAACCGCAAGCAGTGCGAGCAGCATTACCGCCCTGCGTATCCCCTGTGCGTTGTATTCTAGGTCTATTCCTTTACGGTAATATTTCACGCAATAGTACGCCCCGAAAAAAACAACCGCGCTCATTGCCGCAAGCAGCGCCGCGGAGAGGATAAAAACTGTGCCGTTGTAAAACGGGAGCGCTAATGCAATTCCGGTATAAAGCTTGACATCTCCGCCGCCGATTTTTCCGGTATAATACATTGCATATCCAAGCGCAAACACCGCTGCGCCCAAGAGCAGCCCCATCCACTCGAGCTGGAACAAGTTTGCGGTTATTCCGAAAATTATAAGCGGCAGCGTGTTCCAGTCGTTGATGTAGCCGGTTTTGTAATCAGTATATGCCCCTACTCCCGCCGCCGCGAATACCGCAATTTCCCTTGCAAGCAAAATTAGTTCCATTGAAATCAGCGTAGTTTGAATTTTTTCTTTTTTGCAAACATTTTCTGGAGTTTTTGCATGTCCATTCCCTTGCCTTCCTCGAATTTCTTGGTGTCCATTTTGCCGAACTGGCGGAAGACTTTTTTCATCTTCTTGAAATTTTTGAGAAGTTCGCGCACATTCTCCTGCGTTGTTCCCGAACCACGGGCGATTCTTGCTATGCGGCTCTTGTTTAGCACATCCGGGTTTGTCCTTTCGGGGCGTGTCATGGAATCAATAATAAAACCGAATTTATTCAGTTTCTGTTCGCCCATTTCAGAAATTTCCTTTGGCACCTGCTGCCCCAACCCCATCATGTCCAGCACTTTTCCAAGAGGGCCCATCTTGCGCGCTGCCTTCATCTGCTGGTAGAACATTTCAAGGTTGAATTCTCCTTCAAGCAGTTCCCCGGAATCAAGCCCCGTCTCTTCCTGTGCCTCTTTTGCCTTTTCGAGTAGCGCCTGCAAATCCCCATAGCCCATTACAGAACTAAGATAGCGTGTGGCATCGAATTCCTGCAAATCATCAAGCCTTTCTCCCGTGCCTATAAAATAAACTTTCGCTCCCGTGCTGTGGCATGCCGCAAGTGCCCCCCCTCCTTTTGCAGATCCGTCCATTCTGGTAATTATTACCCCGTTGACTCCGGATATTTCAAAAAATCCCTGTGCCTGCTTTTTTGCAACCTGCCCAACATCCGCGCCGATTACAAGCCAGTTCTGTTCCGCGCCAAAAGCATTGGTAATTGCCTTTAATTCTTTTGTAAGTTCGGTATCAAGCGCGCTTCGTCCTGCCGAATCGCAAATTATCAGTTCGCAGTTTTTAAGTTTTTCAAGCCCTGCCTCCACGATTTTTTCAGCGCTTTTTTCCAATTCATTGCCATAAAATTCCGCCTTCGAGCGTTCCGCGAGCGTGCGTAGTTGCTCGGTTGCCGCAGGGCGAAAAACATCCGCCGCAATAAGCCCAACTTTCATTCCGCGTTTCGAGTACCATTTTGCAAGTTTTCCGGCAGTTGTAGTTTTTCCATTTCCGTTAAGCCCGACAAGCAGGATTTTTTTAGGTTTTTCGGGAGGGCTCATTTGCCCGCCCAGCATTTCACTGAGCTTGTTGTGCATTGTTTTGATTACGTGCTCTTTTCTGCTGATTCCCTCCGGCAAATCCCTGAATGCTTCCTCTTCGATTTTCCTGCTAAGCTTTAGTACAATCGAAATTTCAACATCTGACGAAATCAAGGCGCGCTGTATTTCCTTGACGGATTCCTTTACAGTTTCTTTTTCAACCGAGGAGCTGTTGCGCAGCTTTTCCATTGCATTCCTTAAAGATTCCCCAAAGCCCATGCATTGCACCTTTCCTAACTCTATCCATCAATTTTTGTTTTCAACAAAATGAACAAGCTCAATTTTGTCTGCCGGCAGTATTTCAGCGAGCCGCTCCTCCACGTCCTTGCGGCTTTTACCGGAGGCCACAACTATGTTGTCCAGCACCGCAAACCATGTTCCCTTATTGGCTCCGAGAACCCTTAGGTTTTTCATCAGGCTTCTTGAGTTGGATTTTGCGGTCTCAATCCAGTCATTTCCTGCCATGCACCAAACACCTATTTGAGCGAGTCTTCGATTATTTTCTTTTCATCTTCAGTGATGTCATAAAGTTTGTAAATAATGTCATCAAGTTCAGAATCTGTACGCTTTATTTTCTCTTCAAGCCTTTCATGTTCCAAAGTTTTTTTGTCTTCGACAAACATTGTGGGGACACCATTCAATCTAAATCCATAGTCAACATAGCCTTTGGAAATTTGTTCTTCCTGTGTCACTTCTCCGCTTTTGAAGTTCCAGCCCAAAATTTTGAATAAATCACTTATGAATTCTCGTGTTTCTTCTTCAGAGAGTGAATCCTTACGCGGATTAGCGTTAAAATCAGCAATAAGCCTAACTAATTCCTCTCTTGCTTCTTCTTTTATGCCCATCTGAAAAGAGTGAGCCTGAAAAGGGTTAAAAATGTCTTTTTTTATCTTAACTTCGCCACTTTTGGCGGCCTGATGGCTCTAACCTGATTTGTCT